>CAZMNK010000040.1:0-39039 GCA_964567625.1 uncultured Enterobacterales bacterium
GGTGTCGGTGTCGGTGTCGGTGTCGGCATCCGTGTCGGTGTCGTTCTCGGTGTCGATCAGGCCGGTGTCGTCAAGGGGGTTGGTGTCATCCTTTTCCTGGCAGGCGGAAAGCATCAACACAAGGGCAAAAGAGGTGTACACGGCAGGTCTCCTGGGCCATGAACGGCGGGGGTGCAGCTTCGCACAGGCGAATCGGGACTGCCACGCCTGCCTGTCGGTGGTCTTCCTTCGGACTACAACAACCCGATGGATGGCAGGCCCCTGGTCCTCGACTCACCGGTCTCCGAGGCTTTGCGGTCGGAGTTCCCGTTGTTCTTCGGGCCCCACCGAGACGCCAGGGGCTTCTTCAATCCCTGGAAACGGATGCCCGCCAAGACACCGGCGGACTTCCTGCGGTGGAGACGAGAGGAGAACCCCTTCAAGGCGGCCAAGGAGCGTCCGCCGGAGGTGGCGATCGAGGACCGCCCCATCGAGGCCTTCTCCACCCTGGATGAGCAGGGCCGCCTGATCTGGTTGGGACATGCCAGCCTGCTGGTGGAGATCGACGGGGTGCGGGTCCTGGTGGACCCGGTCTTCGGGTCCGCCTCGCCGGTGGTTCCGCGCAGGGTTCCCGCCCCGGTGACGCCCCAGCAGATGCCCCGTGTCGACGTGGTGGTGGTGACCCATGGCCACTACGACCACCTGGACCGGCCGAGCCTGAGAGCGATTGGAAGGCGGTTCGGGAAGAAGGTGCTCTTCGTGGTGCCCCTGGGGCTGGGAAGAAGCCTGCCTGGCGCCTGCCGACGAGTGGTGGAGCTCGATTGGTGGCAGCACGTCGAGGTCGAGGGCGTGGGGGTGCACCTGGTCCCGGCCCAGCACTGGCATCGGCGCAGCCCCTTCGACCTCAACAAGGCGCTCTGGTGTGGTGTGGTCGTGCGGGGCAGTCGCTCGGTCTACCACTCGGGGGACACCGGCTATTGCGGGGTCTTCCAGGTCATCGGCCAGGTCTTTCCGGGCCTGGACGCGGCTGTTCTTCCGCTGGGTGCCTACGAGCCCCGGTGGTTCATGGGGGATCAGCACATGAATCCCGGGGAGAGCGTCCAGGGATTTGTGGACCTGGGCGCCCGGCACTTCGTGGGCATGCACTGGGGGACCTACGACCTGACTGCTGAGCCCCTGGACCATGGTGCCAGGACGCTTCTGCCGGGCCTGGTGGACGAGGCGGGCCTGGAGGCGGACAGGGTTCACCTCCTGCCCCACGGAGGAAGCCTGGCCTTGTGAGCCTGTCCCGGCGGTCCGGGAGTTCCTCGCTACATCTGTGACCGGTAGGCGCTGGGATCGATCACGGCCTCGATCAGTCTCAGCCCTCCGGCTTCCAGGGCCTCCCGGGCTGCTTCTTCGACGGCCTCTTCTCCCTGGACCCGGATACCGACGCCTCCAAAGGCCTCGGCCAGGCTCTCGACCCGAGGGTTGTCGAATCGCACCCCGCTGAGGGGAAGTTTCGAACGCTCTTGTTTGAGTTCGATCAGGCTCAGGCTGGCATCGGACAGGTAGACAACCACCAGGTCCAGGCCCTGCTCTGCGGCGGTCCCCAGTTCACCGGCCACCATCCACAGGCCCATGTCGCCGGTGATGGCCATGACCTTCTTCTCCGGGCTCACCAGCGCCGCACCGATGGCTGCGGGCAGTCCGTACCCCATGGTGCTCAAACCGTTGGACTGCAGAAGTCTGCGGGGCCGGGAACAGGTCCAGGCGTGACAGGCCGTGATCCGGTGTGCGCCGACATCAAGGGCGCAGATGCCATCGGCGGGTAGCGCCCGTCGCAGAGCCCGAATCGTGGCCGCTGGTCCATCAGGACCGTCCTGAAACCCCCGCTCCAGCCCCTTCCGGTGGCTGGCCACCTCTCGAGGCTCCCAGGTGCTTGCACCACTCACGGCCAGGTGCTGCAGAAGCGTGGACACATCGCCCACCAGGACCCGTTCCAGGGGATGAACCAGGTCCACTGGGGGCAGGTTGTCCACGGAGACAACCTGCAGGGACTCGGGCCAGCCAGGGAGCCACTGGGGTCGCAGTTCCACCGGATCCAGCCCGACGCAGATCAGCAGGTCGGCCTGGGAGAGCAGCATCTGCTGCTTCTCGTCGATGACGGGGCTCAGACCAAAGGCCCCCGCGTACCAGGTGTCCTCCTCGTTCAGGATGCCCTTGGCCTTGTAGGTGGCCATCACCGGAGCCTTGAGCTCGTGGGCCAGGGCGTAGAGGGTCAGGTCAACCCTGTCCGAGAGGTCACCACAGCCCACGGCGATGACCGGGCGTCGCGCACTGCGGATCCGGGCGATGGCCTCGTCAAGGGCCGGCTGGGTGGGCAGGGTGGGCGTGGGTTCGAATCGTTCAGGCCAGAACCCGGGTTGGGGTGCGGTGGCGACATCGCCGGGGAGGTTCAGGTGGACGGGCCCCGGTCGACCGGCATCGAGGTGTCGGAGCGCCATGGGGATCTCTCGCCAGGCCTCCGCAGCCGTCAGGGTGATCGACCGGTGGGTCACGGGGGCGAAGAGCGCCTGTTGGTCCAGGATCTGGTGGGTGTAGAGGTTCTTGTTTGTGGTGCTGGTATCGCCGGTGATGGCCACCACAGGCGCCCGGTCCAGCCAGGCCCCGGCGATCCCGCTCAGCAGCTGGGTGGCGCCTGGACCCAGGGTTCCCAGGGCCACCCCAGGGGCCCCGGTGAGACGCCAGGTGGCCTCGGCCATGTAGGCGGCCGCCGTCTCGTGGCGGGTCAGGATGAACTGGATGCCTTCTTCGCGCAGAGCGTCCAGAACCGGCAGCAACACTCCCCCGGGCATGCCAAAAGCGAAGCGCACGCCTCGGTTGAAGAGTGCCCGTGCCAGGCACTTTGCAGCGGTGGGGGGAGACGTCACTGCTGCTGACTAACGCTGTGTCCCTCCAAAACGACAACACCCCTTGCGCCGCGGACGCAAGGGGTGAGTCTTAAAGGTATGCGTCTTGATCAGACGCGCCGTGCTTCTCAGACGAGAGAGCGGTCGGCGTCGATCACAAAGATGGCGGACGTGCCAGAGTCACCGGTGGCGCCGGAATCGTCGGTGGTTTCATCACCACAACCAGTGAACAAGGCAAGGGCAAAACCCGTAAGGGCAAGCATCAGGTACCGCATAGTCGTTTCCTCCACATGTGGTGCGTACAGACTCCCGGCATGGGGCTGTCGCGCGGGCATGGTAACGAGGACTCCCGGTTTCGCCACCCTGAAAACACCACCAAGGGGTTGATTGGCACAAGTTGCGGGCTTGTTTCAGGTCGATCTGGACATGTCAAGGATCGCTGCGGATCGGCCATTCATGGGCATCTATAATCATTCTGGCCACCGGGAAGGGCGTTCCTGGATGACCTGGGTTGAGAGTTCTACGAAGAACTCGCCGTCATCGGCGGCGCGCGCGTCCGTTGACGGGGCGCGAGACCGCTCAAAAAGGAGAATTTGGGTTCTGAGGACCCCGAATTGCCCTCAAAACAGGACGCCGAGGCCACCCTGGAACTTGAAAAAGAAGCCTCCCTGGCCGCTTTCACTGACCGTGGGCCGGCGATAGCCCACCGAGGTGCCCAGGCCGAGCTGCAGCCGGCCCTTCCATACCGTGTGGGCTGCCAGGTGGGCACTTGGTTGCAGTCCGTTGAGGCCCCAGGTGGTGTTGTCGTAGTCCACTTTCAGCCGCTCGTGAATCCAGGTGAGGCCGAGCCGGGCCGAGACATCCAGCCGAGGATGAACCTGGTAGCCGACGCCGACTCGAACGCTGGTGTTTGCCAGGGTGAAGGTGTCGATGCAGCCATTCGGCTGGGGCAGGCAGACCTCTTCGTAGGTCTCTGGCAGGATGTTGTCCGGGTTGCTGAATTCGTCTCGGTTCTCGTACTGCTCCGGGCTGGCGACGATCGGAGCGGTCGCCCGGCCGTAGGTGAAGTCAGCCTCGATGCCCCCGCGAAGCCGGTCCGTCAGGTCCTGGCTGGCGGAGAGGTCGGCGCCGGCCAGCAGGACGGTCGCCCCGCCGATATCCACGGGGGTCCAGAAGAAGAAGCCACCGACCCCCAGGTGAATGTCTCGAGGGACAAGGCCAAGCCAACCGAAGGTGATCCGGGGGAGGACCGGGCTGTAGTCGGTTTTTTCCTCCTTGCCCGAGAGGTTTTTGCGGGGGGCGGTCAATGGAAAGGTGTCGACCAGTCCCCCGGCTTGGAAGCCGGTGCGTCGGTTGACCAGGGTGCTGGTGAGCAGGGGGACTTGCTGAAATGTGAACCCCTGCTCGCTCATGGCGTGCCCGAGGAACTGGTAGAAGTTTGTCACGCAAGAGGTACTGCCCAGGCAGTTGGCGAACTCCGGCTCGCCATCGATGAGGCGTGCCTGGGCCTGGGCCTGGACGGTTCCTGTGAACAGGGCGAGGGAGAGCAGGAGGGGCGTCATGCAATTCCCATGGACCTGAGGGCGTTGTTTAACCCGAAGACTTGGCGCGGATTGGGGGACCCTCCGTTAGGTGCGCCGGCCAATGTCGACCTCCTGGATCCCTGAACCGCCAAAGACTCCGGCTGAGCTGGAAGAAGCCGCGGTGGAGAACGAGCTCTCTATCCGTTTGCAGGCCGTCCTCGTGGTGGCATTGCTGGCCCTGTTCTGGCTCTTCGCGGGCGTCTACGACCTGGATGACGACTTCGCGCGGTACGGAAGGGACAACGATCTTTCCGGCCTCTTCGATCGCATCGAGCAGGAGTCTGTCGAGGGCGCGGAGGCGTTGCAGGAGCATCCGATCGTCTGGTTCGTCGGGGCGTCGATCATCAAGCAGGCCATGGACGAGGATGTCGTCAACCAGCGACTGGCCGAGGCGGGTAGCCCCTGGCGGGTTCGGAAGCTCGGTTTTGCACGAGGAGGCCCTGTCCTGGCGGCGGGACTGCTGGATCGGCTTCCCATCAAGCCAGGAGACCTGGTGGTGGGTGCCGTGTGGTTCTCCAACTTCCGGGGTGACTGGATGGTGGACAACGACAGCGCAGAGGCCCTGCTGCCATACCTGATGTCCTGTGGGGAGATCCTCCAACTGAAGGACATTCTCCTCCAGGATCGGCTGGAGTTCTGCCTGACCCATCCGGAGACTTTTTTCCTGATCCGGGACGAGTGGAACACCGGGATGCGCCAGACCTGGAACCACCACGCACTGGGCTACCGGAAGCCCAGGGACAAGGTGCTGCCGACCATGAACCGGCATGTGCACGCCAAGCGCTTCGTCAAAGAAGGTGGCTTCCAGGGCGGAGGGCCTCAGATCGATGAGCTGCTGGCCTTGGACGAGGACCAGGTCAACGTGGTCGGTCTTCGGCGGATGCGGGAGCGCTCACTGGAAGCAGGGGCGGCCTTTGCGGTCCTGCAGTTGCCGATGCACCCGGGGTGCGAGGCGGCACGCATGGCTCCGGCAACCCTGGCCCAGTGGACGGCGTACACCGGCCTGGAAGGCATTCCCTTCACCACGATTCCCGGGGACTGGCCCGGGTCGTCGTTCTGGGACTACCAGCACCTGAACGGGGCCGGTCGCGACGCCTTTCTGGAGTGGTTGCTGCCGCTGTTGGTGAACGACCGTTTTCCGGCGGAGTTGCCGACGACCTGGAACGGTGCTTCGTTGCCGCCGCCAGTCGGGTTGTAGACGATGCTCTTCAACTCCAAGATCTTCATCGTCTTCCTGGTGCTGGTGCTGCTGGTCAGTCACCTGATGGGGCGGGCGAACCGTGAAAATGGCCGCATCTGGTTCCTGCTGGGGGCCAGCGTCTTCTTCTACGGCTGGTACCACCCGCCATCGGTCCTGCTGCTGCTCGCTTCGACGGTCATCTGCTACGTGGTGGGCAAGAAGCTCTGGGAGGAGACGGACCCGAGCGCTCGCTGGCGCTGGGCGGCCTTTGCGATCGCCTTTGAACTCGCGTGCCTGTGTTTCTTCAAGTACGCCAACATGGCCCTTCGCACCTATGGTCAGGCCCGCAATGCGGCGGTCGAGATCGGGCTCCCCGTCAGTCCAGTGGCTGTCCAGGACCTGATGCTCGATGTGTTTCTCCCGGTCGGCATCAGCTTCTACGTCTTCAAGTCCATCGGCTACGTGGTCAGCCTGTACAAGCGCGAGCTGCCGCCAGCGAAGACCTTTCAGCACTACGCCCTGTATGTGAGCTATTTCCCGCAGCTCAACGCCGGTCCGGTGGAAAAGGCGACCCACATGCTTCCGCAGATCGAGCGGAAGCCCTATGTCCGCCGGGCCTGGGTCTACGAGGGGCTGTTCCTCATCCTCCTTGGCTACATCAAGAAGGTCGTGATCGCGGACTGGATCGCCGAGATCATCGATCCCTTCTATGCGACGCCCATCGAGCACGGCCCCACCGCGGTGCTGGTGATGTTCCTGTTTACGCTGCAGATCTACACGGACTTCAGCGCCTACTCAGACATTGCCATCGGGATCGGCCGGTTGATGGGCTACCACATCCGGCCGAACTTCAACCTGCCCTTTGTGGTGCCGTCGATCAGCGAGCGGTGGCGACGCTGGCACATCTCGATGTCGGTGTTCTTCAAGGAGCACATCTACATCCCCCTGGGTGGGTCTCGAAAGGGCGAGGTGCGCACCCAGATCAACGTGATGCTGGTGATGCTCTTGAGTGGCTTCTGGCATGGTGCAAGCTGGAATTTCGTGATCTGGGGAATCCTGAATGGCCTGTCGATGATCGGACAGAAGCTGTTGAGGCCCCGAGGACTCCGACAGCTGCAGGGGCTGGCCGAACGTGGGCCGATCACGCGCTGGCTCTACTACTACCTGTGTTGCCTGGTGACCTACTGGATGATCTCGATGATCAACATCTATTTCCGGTCGCCGAATTTCGAGATCTCCAGCAGCTACGTCAAGGCGATCTTCGGGTCGGGTCTCCAGCCCTACCTGGAGATGTTTTCCCTCGAGGCCTGGCAGGCCATCGACATCCAGATCTACAACGGCCTGATCGTGTGGGCGCTGGTGGTGGTGGCCCATGAGATCCAGCGCTTCTGCGACGTCCAGAAGTGGATTCACGAACCCCGGCGACGAGGGGTCTGGGCCGTGGTCACGGCGGGGATGTTGTGGACGATCGTGGCCTTTGGCGTCAAGGGTGGCCAGTTCATCTACTTCCAGTTCTGATCCGAGCCAGAGACCAGGGCAGTAGAGAACCGGCGTAGCATGGGGCATGGCCCTGGCCCTTGCTGGTTTGATGTGTCACGCACCCATTGTCCATCCCGAGGTCTCCCGGGGAGAGGCGGCGCGTTGCAGGGGCACGACGCGGGCCATGCGAGAGGTGGCAGAGCGGGTGGTGCGTGCCCGACCGGACCGGGTTGTGGTGATCTCGCCCCATGCGCCTCGCCATCCCGACCGCTTCGCCGCGTGGACCGGCCGACACGTGGGGGACCTGGGTGACTTTCGAACTCCCCAGGTCGCTGTGGACCTGCCGGATGCTGAGGAGGTCGCGGCGGCGCTCGGGCTTCCGTTGATCAGGCCCCGGCCCGGGTGGCTCGATCACGGAGCAATGGTGCCGTTGGGGTTCTTGTGGAAGGCGGGCTGGCGAGGGCCCACAGCGATCCTGGCATTGCCCCGGAGTCGGAACCCCGACTGCGAGTCCATTGGCCGGGCGCTGGCCGAGTTGCCTGGCCAGACGGCTCTGATCGCATCAGGGGACATGAGCCATCGACTCATTCCGGGGGCTCCCGCCGGCTTTCATCCCCAGGCCGTGGACTTTGATCGGTCTTTTGTGAAGGCTCTCCAGGAGGAGGCCTGGGCCGGGCTGGCAGAGACCCCCCATCGTGTCGAGGCGGCGGAGGACGTGGTCGACAGCACCCGCGTCGCGTTGGGGGCCGCAGGACAGCCCCTGCACGCGGAGGTGCTTCACTATGAGGGGCCATGGGGGGTGGGCTACACCGAGGCCATCCTGTACGACCCCGCTCCGCCCCTGTACGCCGTGGCTCGCAGAGCAGTGCACCAGGTCGTGCGCCGGGCACCCTGGGAGCCCTGGCTGGGAGGCCCGGCGGGCAAGCCGGTGTTTGTGACCCTGCGCCATGGGGGCAGGCTGCGGGGTTGTATCGGGAGACTTCAGGCCGCTACGGGCGATCTGTGGCAGGAGGTCTCCGACCAGGCGCGGGCAGCGGCGACTCGGGATCCGCGATTTCCTCCGATCCGGGAAGGAGAGTTGGCGGAACTGGGGATCGAGGTCTCCGTGTTGGAGTCTCCGGAGTCCATCCAGGGCCCCGATCAGCTGGATCCAGCCGTCTACGGAGTGGTGGTCCAGTCCGGGAATCGTCGGGGTGTGCTGTTGCCCGACATCGAGGGAATCGACACCGTGGCGAGTCAACTCTTTCATGTTCGACGCAAGGCCGGGATCGGACCGGATGAGCCTGTGACCATGGAGCGGTTCCGGGTCACAAAGGAGGTTCAGCCTTGAACGACCATCCCTCGGTTGCCCAGCTGGGCCATCCTGCGCGGTGGTGGGTCCGAAAGGGCGACCGTGTGGTCTGTGAGCTCTGCCCCAGGCGGTGTCACATGAAGCCCGGTCAACGAGGCTTCTGCTTCGTGCGCCAGGCAGGCCATGACGGGTTGGCCCTGACCACGTGGGGCCGGTCCAGCGGCTTCTGCATCGATCCCATTGAGAAGAAACCACTGAACCACTTTCTTCCGGGCACGCCGGTGCTCTCCTTTGGCACGGCCGGGTGCAACCTGGGGTGCCGGTTCTGCCAGAACTGGGACATCTCGAAGGCCCGGGACCAGGACCGGCTGATGGACAGGGCCCTTCCCCAGGACCTGGCCCTGGCTGCGAAGCGGCATGGCTGTCGATCGGTGGCCTTTACCTACAACGATCCCGTCATCTTTGCGGAGTATGCCCTGGACGTGGCAGAGGCCTGTCGTGCCGCCGGGGTGCACACGGTCGCCGTGACCGCTGGGTACATCTCGGCGGGTGCTCGCGCGGAGTTCTTCGGCGGAATGGATGCGGCCAATGTGGATCTCAAGGCCTTCACGGAGCGCTTCTACAAGTCTCTCTGCTACGGCGCTCTGGAGCCGGTCAAGGAGACCCTCGTGTACCTGGCGAGCGAGCGGAAGGTGCACCTGGAGCTGACCACGCTGATCATTCCGGGAGAGAACGACTCCGACGAGGAGCTTTACAAGTTGGCGTCCTGGGTTCGTGATGCCCTGGGTGCCGAGGTTCCTCTCCACCTGTCCGCCTACCACCCGGACTTCAAGCTGGATCGGCCCCGGACACCCCCACAGACCCTGCAGAGGGCACGCACCATCGCTCTCATGGAGGGGCTCCAGCACGTCTACACCGGCAATGTCCACGACACCGCTGGAGGCAGTACCTGGTGTCCGAGTTGCCAGGCCCTCCTGGTGGAAAGAGACTGGTATGAGCTCGGTCGCTGGGGCTTCGACCCCCAGAGGCCAGGACACTGCGGCCAGTGCGGTCACCGGGTTCCGGGGGTCTTCGAGGCGAAGCCAGGGACCTGGGGGCGACGGCGAAAGCCAGTGCGGCTGGGGTCTTAGAGCACCTGCGCCTGCTGGCGTCTATAAGCCTTCGTTCTGGCCGAAGTCGTCCAGGTCCTGTTCCAGGTCCTCGGGGGTGTAGTCCGTCAGGATTGCCTGGAGGGTGCGGCTCATCTCCGTGGAGGTCTTGGTGCTCAACAGGCAAGGACTGCCATCGCAGTCGGTCTCCTGGTAGGTGTTGGCGGCCGTGGTCACGTTTCCGAACTGGTCTTCCACGACCAGCAGTCCGGTGCCATCGATCTGGCCGGTGGTGATCCCGACGTCCAGGCCCCAGGTGTCGGTCTCGGCCTCGTCCAGGCTCACCGTCGTCTCGGTTTCCCAGGAGCCGCTCAGGGTTCCGGGCTCGGTGCCCTCCGACAGGGAAATGGTGTCCACTCGACTGCTTTCGTATTCGGTGGTGTAGGTGTAGCCGGCGGTGTGGGTGTCAGCGGTCTGACCCCGCTCAAAGTCCTCCCAGCCGAAGGTCCAGACCCCCTGGTCGCCGCTTCCCGGGTAGGTCTGTCCGGCCACCTGGAGAAGGGCTGTCCCATCCACAAGGGTCACCAGTTCACCAAAGAGGGCCTGGCTGCTGACCTGGCTGTCGTCGGACCGGGTCCAGTCGTCCTCGTCCTCGGGCTCGTAGGCGCCGCTGAAGTTGTGTCCGACGCTGGTGCTGTCGCTCAGGGTTTCCTGCTGTCCCAGGAAGAACAGGTAGACCTCGACCTGCTCGCTGGAGCAGCCGGTCATCAAGAGAAGTGGAAGTGTCGTGAGCATGTTCGTGAATCCCCTAAATGCCGGCCGGTTGGCCAGAAACTTCGAGGTTTCGGTCCAGGTCATCGGCGGTGTAGTCGGTGAGCACGGCAGTGATGTCGCGGGACTGGACCAGGGAGGTGCTGATGCTGAGCGAACAGGGGTCGCTGCTGCAGTCGTTGGCCTGGGGGTCATTTGAGGCTGCGGACTCGTTGCCGAACTGGTCCTCCACGACCAGGTAGCTGCTGAGGGGCATCTGGCTGAAGCTCTGGTCGACCAGGGCCGTGTTCCAGGTGTCGTCCTCGTGGAAGGTGTCATCGGTGGTGTTCGTGACGGTCCACTCCCCGGTCAGGGTGTCGGTGCTTTCGCCTTCCATCAGGGTCAGAATGTTGGTGAGGTGGTCGTTCCAGTCATGGAGGTACGCGTAGCCTTCTTCGTGGGAGTCGTAGGTGTCGCCCTTGTCGTACCGGTCCCAGGCGTAGGTGGTTGTGGTTCCGCTGGTGGACCCCAGGTAGGTCCGGTTCTGAAGGACCAGCAGGGTTTCCCCGTTGCCCAGTGCGACGATCTCGGCGAACACGATGGCCTCGGACTCGGCTTCTTCGCCAGAGGAGTTCCAGTCGCTGGCATCACTGGGTTCCCGGGCATCCGTCAAGTTGTGAGAGAGGCTCTGGCTGTCCGTGTCGGTGACCAGGGCACCCAGGTAGAAGGCCCAGACCTGTTCCGAGGACTCCTCGCTGCAGCCCAGACAGGCCCCAGCCAGCATCGCGGTGGCAACCAGGAAGCGTGAGGTCATGTTGTCTCCATCTCCGATACAAGCGGGAATATGTCCACTGATCAGAGATGTCAACGCGCTGTTGCGGCCGACAGGAATGATTGGAAGAGTTGCGGACAGACGGGAGCGGGACCTCGTCAGGTGGCCCAAGGCGCCAAATGGGAATGGATCTCGGGATTGATTGGACGCAGGAGGTAGCTGGCCGAGGCAACCTTCATGGTCGTGGTCTGAGATTTCAAAGAAGGCCGGCTCTTCCTGGAGCCGGCTACGATATCGGGGTGCGAGGAGGGTGAAGTGGAACAGGCCGGGACTGTCTGTGGTCCTCACGAGGACACCGACTTGATGGTGGCGGTGGCGTTCGTCCTCTTCTCGGGAGGCCGGGCCTAGCGTGCCGCGCATCATCGATACCCTGGATGCCGCGGCGGGTCGTACACCCGCGGAGCTCGATCTTGGAATCGACTACCTGACCCGCGTGCCCAGTCCGGAGAGACTCATCTCCGAAGACGGTACCTACAACCCGGGATGGTTCGAGCGATTCACCGGGGAGATCAACTTCGAGGCCTCCTCGGCCTTCCGGATGGCATTGCACCGCTTCTTCCACCTCTCGCTGGACACCGGTCGTCACTACCTGGTCTGGAACATCGCCGACTTCAACCGTGCGGGGAACACGGCCATCCTGGTGGCCGACAAGGAAAAGGGCACCATTCAACAGGAGAGCCTGTCCGGTCTTTTTGCTCGCAACAAGGTTGTGGTGAGTGCCGACCAGCGCCGCTTCATGGACACCGCCCACGACAGCTTCATCGAGGTGAATCCACAGGACCAGCGAATCACTTTCTCGGTGCACACTGGCCGCCTTCACCTGTCGGGCGTGGCCGAGCAGGCACTGGGCCCTCCTTTTGTGCAATGCACGCGTTTCCATCGGGGGCGGGGGAGCCTGCAGTGGTATGGAAACATGCGGCTGCTGCACGGGACCTTGACCCAAGGGTCCGAGGTCATTCCCCTGCCAGAGGGTTGTCTGGGCATTTATGACCGCACTGTGGGTCACCAGAGGGGTCTCCAGAACTGGAATTGGATCGCCTCGGTGGGGAAGGCCCGTTGCGTGGAGGATGGTCGGGTCACCGACCTGGGGCTCCAGGTCCACCAGGACCTGAAAGGAGCCAAACCTCGGGTGATGTCCCGGAAGCACGTGATCTGGGTGGATGGGCGCCTGTCCAAGGTCCCCGAAGCGGGCTTTTCCTATGAACTCACGGATCCCGAGACCCGTGCCACCGGCCCCTGGCGGATCACCAGTCCAGAAGGCCGAAGCCGGGACGAATGGGTGGATCTCACCCTGCAGCCCAGTTTCCATCGGAGAGAGCACCGTGCCCGGGTTCTGCTGAATGTCGACTTCAACCAGTACTACGGCGAGATCTCCGGGGCCGTGCGCGTCGATGGCCGTACCTGGGAACTGGAGCCGACCTTTGCGGTGGCCGAAGACAGTCGGCTTGAGTTCTGAGCGGACCACTCCGGACCGCTGACGACGGCTATTCTCGGGTGTATTCGGCGTCCCGCTCGTTCTTGCACTCCTCTCCGGCCAGGAAGGCGGCTGCGTTGGTGAAGGCCTCGTCCACGCCGCTCTTCACCATGGTCGCGTAGAGGTCCTCGTTGACCCCGGTCATCGTGATCGAGGACCACATGGCCGTCAGTCGGAGGAACCCGTCATCGGAAGGGTGTGGCAGCCAGAGGTCCAGGCTGTACCTCTGATCCCAGGTATTTTCTCCGTCATCAGCGATGGCCATCGCGGGCATCCAGGTGCGGCCAAAGAGCACGGAGGCGCCGTCATCCTCTCGGGTCACCCGGCGAAACTCCCCCTGGGTGTCGAGCCAGACGTCGGCCAGCAGCGTCTCTGTCCGGGTCTCGTTGGTGACCTCCAGGGTGTCGCATGTCTCCAGGGCGAAACAGTCGGGGTCCGAGTCAAAGGTGCGCTGGTAGTAGACGGAACTGTCCGCACTGATGCAGACCTGGTTTGGATCGACAATGAGTCCCAGGGTCTGGGAGAGGGTGGCAGTGCTCTGGGCGCTGACGGCCACGTTGACCTGGAGCTCCGGGTCGGCCCCGGCAGGGGCCGGTGCACCCCCCAGGTTCTCCTCGGTCAACAGCGGTGGGGTCACGGCCCGGTCGTTCACATCGCCGGTGAGATCCAGGCCGAGCAGGTAGGTCTCGAACCCGTCCAGGGTGGCGGTCAGGTACTCGTCGTCTTCCTGGGTGAAGTTGGCAAAGGAGAACAACAACAGTTCGCCCAACTCTTCGGGAGCCTCGATGGGGGGCTGGCAGGCGAACAGGCTGATCAGGCCGAGCATGGGTCATCCGAATCTGTAGAGGCGTGCCCTCTATCCGGCCGATCCCGGCGCTGTCAGATCAGGCCCTCTTGGGACATGACTTGTCGCAAGAAACTGACAGGCATGTTTCCAGACTCCAGGTAGACCCTGTGGAATTCACGGTCGAGCTCCTGCGGGGTTCGGTGTCCATCGTTGGCCTTTTCCGCTTCGCGCTTCAGGGACCAGACCAGGTGGTTTCCGATGAGGTAGCACATCGGGTAGCCTCGTTCCTGGCTGTACCAGTTGAGCTCGGCCTGGACCCGTCCGGGCGTGAAGCCAGTCACGGCCTGGAGCAGGTTGCCCGCGGCTTCGAAGGGGTCTTCCGAGGACAGGTCACAGTCCACACCGACCTCCAACATGCTCCTGTCACCGGTCAGGAAGTAGAGGTCGATGGCGACCCTGGCTCCGATGCGATTGATGTCCAGCGAACCGCAGAAGCGGGCTTCATCGGTGAGGTCCCCCATGTAGCCCTGGTCCAGCATGTAGTCCTCGAGCATCGTGGTCCAGCCCTCTGCGTGCTCCAGGGCGTCGAAGTGACGGCGGATGACGGAAGAGTGCGTGCTGGCCGTGGCCAGCTGGAGGTGATGTCCAGGGATTCCCTCGTGGATCATCATCACCGGAATTTCCACCTCGGTGTGCTCGTCGACCAACTCCTCGGAGAGTGTCAGGTAGACCAACGAAGTGCGCTTTCCTTCCCGAAATGCCGGAGGGGGCATCATCGCGCCGGCGGGGATCGAGGGTGCCATGAAGGCGGGGGTTCGGAGGATCTTCATGTCCTGATCCGGCAGGATCGGGAACAGGTCCTTCTCTCGAATCCAGGCCAGGATGCGCTCCCTCTCTGTCTGGTAGCGCGTCAGGATCTGATCGAGTTGTCCCGGGTCCATCTTGATGGCGTAGTGCTTCTTCAGCCAGGCCTGTGTGTCGGCCACGGAAAGGTCCGCTGCCAGCCCGTACCGGTCCACCATGACCTGGCGCAGGGACTCGATACGGTCATGGTTTCGGGCCAGGAAGGACCGTGCGAGTGCCTGGATTTCCTCCAGGGCCATCGGGATCCCACGGCTCTTGATCAGCGCCTCGGTCGTCTCCCGGCCCAGTCGGAACTGGGTCGTGGTGGGAAGCTCCTCCAGGGTGGCGCAGTAGTCGGACATCGCCTGCTCTGCGGTGTCCCGGGCCACTTTGAGTTCAGTGGTGCTTTCCCAGCCGATCTCCTCGGCCCAGTCCTGGATGGTCTGCAGTAGTCCGGGGAGTTCCCGGACCTTTTCCAGGTCGATTTCGGCCCAGCGTTTCACGGGTGTGTCCAGCCGTGCCAGGAGTCGATTGAGGTAGATCGGGACCTTCTGGATCCGGGCCAGGATGTTCTTCAGCCGCATCTCGGCAGGCCGTGGATCGTTGATGAAGATCAGGAAGATGCCGTCCCCGATGTCGTCGCCGGCCGTGGGCTTCTGCTGTGCTCGCGTACGCCCATTGAACTTCCAGGTGTCCTCCAGAATGGCCGAGCGAAGGCTCAGGCGGGCCAGGTCCAGGTCCAGGGTGTCGTCAAAGGACCACCCGGACGTGTCCAGGGCGTTTGCCCGGGTGAGCAGGGAGCGGGCCTCGGTCACCCGGGCATCGACGTTGGCCGTGCTCGGGTCCGGGAGTTGGTCGAGGCGTGCGGGGATGCCCTTGTAGACGCAGGCATTGGGGTCCCTGGTCTGGTAGGCATGGAAGTCGGCAACAAAGCTCTGGTAGGCGGCCATCTGCCCTCTCGGGGGTGAATGACCCCCCGATAGCGGGATTCGGACCTCGCGTCGAACGAGTCCTGGACGGGAACGAGCCGGGATCAGAGGCTGTAGTGGAACCCCCGGGGCCCGACGGCATAGACTTCGCGGCATGCTGGAGGCTGGATGTTTCACTTCTTTCAGACGGACAAGACCCGCATGGTGAGCCCTGAAGAGGCCTTGAAGGGACGGGGCGCCGCCATGCCCGTGACCGCGAGGCATTTTGTCCTGGACACCTCCCTCTCCCCTCCATTTCCAGAGGGAATGGCCCGGATCCAGGTCGGAATGGGGTGCTTCTGGGGAGCCGAAAAGGCCTTCTGGAAGCTCGATGGGGTTCATACCACCGCCGTGGGCTATGGCGCCGGCTTCACGAAGAATCCGACCTATGAGGAGGTCTGTAGCGGCCGGACCGGACACAACGAGGTCGTGCTGGTGGTCTACGACCCGGGGAAGATCTCCGTCGAGACCTTGTTGAAGACCTTCTGGGAGGGTCACGACCCGACCCAGGGCATGCGTCAGGGCAATGATGTGGGTACCCAGTATCGCTCCGGCATCTACGTCTACGACGAGGAACAGCGTGCCGCATCTGTCGCGTTAAAGCAGAAATATGAGGCGATGATCCGGGCTGCTGGGTACGGGACCATCACCACTGAGATCGTGGACGCTGGGGAGTTTTTCTATGCCGAGGACGGGCACCAGCAGTACCTGGCCAAGAACCCCCACGGATACTGTGGGATGGGGGGGACGGGGGTGAGCTGTCCGGTGGCCTGGAGGTGAGCGTCGAATACGTCGAGATCGGCAAGACGGTCAGTGACGAAGAGACGCGACAGCAGACTGTTCAGAGGGGCCGCTCCTACCGGTTCATCGCCCGGACCGGACTCGCGATCTCGCTGCTCTATGTGGCCACCTATGTGACCGTCGGGTTTGGGCTCCTGGCCGCATACAACGCGGTCTTCACGGTGCTTTATGGCGCCCTGTCGATGGTCAAGAGCCAACGGTTCGTGCGCGTCGGCGGGATCGTGTTGATGTGCGGGGCTTTCGTTCAGATTGCCGGGATGTCGTTGCTCTTTGTGATCCCCGCCAACGGCTCGCACATCTACCTGGTGCTCGTGCCCATCTTCTCGCTCATCGCAATCCACCCCCACGACCGGGGCTGGTGGTACCTGTTGACCCTCCTCTGCTTGTCACTGGTCACGGGACTGGAGTGGTCCCGTGACACCTTTCAGCCGTACCTCGCCCGCCTGGAGATGACGGACCTCGAACACAGCTTCTGGCGTGCCTCGTCGGCCTTCCTGACGGTGGCCATCTCCTTCGGGGTCTTCCGGGTCTTTCACCGGGAACTCCACCTCGCTCGCCGTGACCTGCACGATTCCTACGAGCGCTCCGAGTCCCTGCTTCGCAACATGCTCCCCGTGTCCATCGCCCAGCGCTTGAAGGTCAAACAGCACGTCATCGCGGACGACTTTTCCGATGCGTCGGTGCTCTTCGCCGACCTCGTGGGCTTCACGTCCCTGGCTGCCCGGCAGGGCGCGACCGAGACGGTCACCATGCTCAACAGCATCTTTTCGGCTTTCGACGAGGCGGTGGCAGCACGGGGTCTCGAGAAGATCAAGACCATCGGCGACGCCTACATGGCCGCCGCAGGACTGCCCACGCCTCGGCCGGACCACGTTGAGCAGTTGTTGGGTCTGGGCCTGGATCTCCTGGACATCTTGCGTCGACACAACGCCGCCACTGGCTCCGATCTTCGTCTGCGTATTGGGGTCTGCAGCGGGCCGCTCATCGCGGGGGTGATCGGCTCACAAAAGCTCTCCTACGACATCTGGGGTGACACGGTGAACGTGGCCTCTCGAATGGAGTCGACGGGCATACCGGGACGAATTCAGGTCACGGAGACCGTGGTCGAGGCGGCCTCTGGCGCCTACTCCTTCGAGGAGCGGGGCCTGGTCGAGATCAAGGGGCGCGGCGAGATGCGGACCTTCCTTGTGTCCAGCACTCACGAGGGTCCAGCGGCAGTCCTGGCCACCTGATTTCGCCCGGCCATCTTCGGCCTCTACAGACGCTGATCGGGGACCTTTCGTCGCGCTCTCGTGTTCTCGTTTTGGACACTCAGTGCACTCGTCGGCCCCGGCAATGGCATGCTCTCCGGGGAGAGGCCACCATGAAATCAAGGCAGCAACAAATCTATGGTCTCGTCTGTTCGCTGTTCTTCATGTCCCTGGTCATGGGATGCGATCTCTTCTTCGAGCTCTTCTGCGCACGGATCCCCCTGGTGCTCTACCTGGTCACCGGAGCCCTTGGCGCCGTGTTCGGGGTGAAATTTTCAGGCTGGCTATCCGTCGGTGGTTGGGGCAGGAAAGCACTCCGAGCCCTCGCAATCCTGGGCTGCGGGATGGGACTCCTGGGTGCGGGTGCGCTGACGTTCTTCCAGCCTCCCTGGGGTGCACATTGCGGGTTCAGGTACTGCGGTCGCGTCATGGGCCTGGGGCTCTTCCAGTCACCCTTCCCGGTGGGTACTCCCTCCTGCAGAGACCTGCACATGTGCGCGAATGAGTTCCCGTTTACCGAGCGTGCGAGGCGCGATTTCTATGACCTCATCAGCACCAGGGGCTGCGAAATGCCATAGCCCCGATGCCACACTGTGAGGCCCCCCCGCCCCCCCCTCGCGTAGACATCCAGAGGGGATGAGGAGTAGGGTCGCGGGCGGGCACGCACTGTTGTTTCCAGGGAGGCCCCTCATGCACCTGCTCCTGTCCCTCCTACTGGCCTGTGGCGGTAACGCCTCCGACGCCTGGAGCCTGCCCGGAGCCGGCATCCCCGTGATCGACGAGGCTGGTGCCATCACCACCGAATCCGGCCTGACCGTGGTCATCACCCAGGACGGGGGGGGAGACACACTCAAGGAGGGCAACAAGGTACAGATCCACTACCACGGCTGGCTGGCGGCCGACGAGACCCTCTTCGACTCGTCGGCGAACCGAGGACGTCCCCTGGAATTGACCATGGGCAGAGGAATGGTCATCGCCGGGTGGGAGCAGGGACTATCGCTGCTGGACAAGGGCTCTCGAGCCCGTCTGCGGATCCCGTCGGAGCTTGGCTACCAGAAGAAGGGTCACCCACCGGTAATCCCCCCCGACGCAGACCTGGTCTTCGACGTCTGGATCATGGAGTGAGGGAGCGCCGGATGGGAATCATCGGCACTCACGGGAGGCCCGGACGGACGTGACCTGTCCGGTGGGTCTGGCAGTAAAGGACCGGGTACTCTTCCAGGACGACCTGGACGATGGACCCTGGATTCGGGCTGGCGAGGCCGACCTGAAATGGCCTCATGGGGTACAGGGCATCTCCAAATGCATGAGTCAGGAGCCTGTTGTGAAGCACCGTCTCTTTCTTCTTGTCGTCATGGCCCTCAACCCTGCCTGTACAGGCGCGGAAGAGGAGGAGAACGTGGAACCGGGTCAACTGGAACCGCCTCCCGCTGGCTACGGCTTTCAACTGGAGATGACGGCCCATGCACCTGCCTACACCGAGGTCTGGCAGTGCGAGGTCTACGACGTGGCGACCACCGAGATCGCCTATGTGAATTGGATCGAGTTCACCCAGAACGCCGGGACCCACCACATGACCCTGTCCACACCAAGCCTGGGCACGGAGATGGAGATCGAGAACGGCTCCTATGACTGCAATGAACTCTATGAAGCCACCATGGACAACTGGACGATGATCTATGGAAACCAGGGCGCGGAAGCAGGGGAGATGCACCTTCCCGATGGGGTGGCGGCCAGCTTGCCGGCGAACCTGAAGATCCTCCACGAGTTGCACTATGTGAATGCTTCGGACGAAGGGTTGGACCTCTACTCGCGGGTCAATGCCTGGACTCTCCTGGAGAGCGAGGTCGAGGAAGGCATCTGGGGAGGGTCGGTCCGGGACGAGAACATTGCCATTCCCGCCCAATCCGAGCACACCGAGTGGTCACGCTGTGTCTTCAACCGGGATGTCGAGATCCTGTTCCTGGCCTCCCATACCCACGAACTGGGGACGCGGTTCGAGATCGCACCCTTCGATGGCACCGACGTGGGCGAGGTCTTCTACACCAATGAGGACTGGCACGATCCGATGATCGTCCAGTACGAGGACCCCATTGTCGTCTCAGCTGGCGAGGGTTTTGAGTGGTCCTGCACCTGGAACAATGACTGCGACGAGGAGATCATCTACGGCCTGACCGCCCAGGACGAGATGTGCAACATAGCTGTGGTGCACACGCCCTTTGACACCTCTGCGGCCTGCGAGGTGGTCGAGACCAGTGACGGGGTGCTCTGGGAGTAGTTTCCAGGATCCTTCCAAGGTCTGCCACCGGGTAGCATGCGTCCATGGGAGGCACGATGAACCGAAGGGAATGCCTGACGGTGCTTGCGAGCGGGGCAGTACTGGCCCCAGGCCCCGCTCTCGCGGGTTCAGGCCCGGGAAAGAACCAGCTCTGGGCGCGCCAACAACGCCAGGTCCTGGGCCGGTTGAGAGCCGGGCCCGGCGATCGAACCCTGAGATAGAGCCTGGCGCGGGAGGGATTGCCGGAAAACCTGTCCGGCGAGGTCCTGGCCGCTGTGGTTCTCTCCCTGGGGTTTCGAGAACTCTCTCCCCAGCGGCGTCGCTCCGCTCCGGTCCAGGACCTGATGACCGAAGAGGCGCCGCGAATCGGGAGCGCCATGGCCACATGGGTGTCCTGGCTGGACAGCTTGAGTGCGGAGCGACGACAGGCTCTGTGAGGATCACCTGGACCAGAGCCCTGAAACCCTGGACCTGGCCGGGGAGTTTGTCTTCGAAAAGACGGCGGTCGCAGGGCTCGACCTGGACCTGGAACGTCAACTGAAGCGGGCGAGGCGGATCTTGAGGCGCCGTTCCATCCGTTGGGGCCTGGAGACATTGCTCCGCCGGGCCACCGAGGAAGCCGTGGACCTGGGCTTGAAGGCGGAGGACTGGCGATCAGGTGGTTTCCGGCAGGATCCCGTGACTGCCCGCAAGGGACCGGAGGGTGGGCCTCCGCCCGCTCGCACCAGGGGCCGTGCTCCGATGCCACCGGTGATCGCCTGGGGTCTTCGCCTGTTGGGCCTGGGGGTAGTCTTTCTGGCGGCGGGCTGGGTTCTCGGACTCGGGGGTGCACCGGCGGTCGGGGTGCTGCTGACCCTGGTGGGGGTGTTCTGGCTGATCGTGGGGTTTTTCGTGCTGTTCTGGGGACTCATTGCCATCGGTTCTGGGTTCCACATGCCACCACCGAAGCGCCGTCGTCGGCAACCCCCACCGGGTAGACCGCCACCACGGTGATGTTTCGGTTGGGCGAAGTCCCCCCCACCTGTGGGAGACTCGGAGACATGCGTGAGCGTGCCATCACCCTCCTGCTGATCGCCGAGTTGCAGGATGACGATCTCTTCTTGCGCCAGATGCTGCGCCAGGTCGCTCCGGGGCGCTACACGATGGACCATGTCTCCTCGGTGGCCGAAGGCCTCGAGGCCCTGGATGACTGCGACTACGACCTGTGCTTTTGTGAAATCGAGGCGGGTGCGCGCGCCCTGTTGACCGGCCTGAAGCGAATGGACCTCGGGATTCCGGTCATCGTGCTCACTCGCACCAGGGAAGCCAAGACCGAGCGAAAGGTCACCGAGATGGGGGCTGTGGACACCCTGGCCACCAGTGATCTGAGTGCCCAGATTCTGGAGCGGTCGATCCGCTATGCGATCAGCCGGAAGTCCGTGGAGAACCAGCTCAAGCGCCGTGCGGAGTACGATCCGTTGACCCGACTTCCGGGGAGACCGCTCCTGATGCGGCGCCTCGAGGTCGCGCTGGAGCGCTCCCGAATGGAGAAGAGCCACGAGGTGGGTCTTCTCTTTCTGGACCTGGACCGCTTCAAGCTGGTCAATGACTCTCTGGGCCACCTGCAGGGTGATGACCTGCTGGTGGCTGTCGGAAGGCGCCTGGAGGACTGCGTCAGGGCCAGCGACACGGTCTGTCGCCTGGGAGGGGATGAGTTCGTTCTGCTCCTGACGGGCAAGCGCATGGAGAAGACGGTCTCCTGGATCGTCGACCGGGTGGGGGAGGCCCTGAAGAAGCCTTTCTCGCTGGTGGGCCAGGAGGTCTACACCTCGGCCAGCATTGGCATCAATGTCTGTGTGGATGGGGGGGCTGACCCCTACGAGTTGATGCGGGATGCGGACACGGCGATGTACCGGGCCAAGCGCAAGGGCCAGGGGCGCCACGAGACCTTTGATCCGGGCATGCTTCGAGAGGCAAGCGAGCGGCTTCGAATGGAGAGTGACCTGCACCGGGCCATCGACGAGCAGGAATTCCACCTGGTGTACCAGCCGATCGTCGACACTCGGACCGGGCTGAGTTCCTCGATGGAGGCCCTGATTCGCTGGAGTCACCCGACCGACGGAGGCGTGAGTCCGGCGACCTTCATTCCGGTGGCCGAGGACACGGGACTCATTCTTCCCATCGGCTGGTGGGTCCTTCGCACCGCCTGTACCGAAGCCGCTGCCTGGGTGACCCTCTGCGGGAAAAAGGAGGCACCCAGCGTCAACGTCAATGTCTCACCCCGCCAGTTCGCCTCGCCTGACATGATCCCGCAGATAGGAAAGGCACTGGCCAGCTCCGGACTGCCGCCAGACAAGCTCATTCTCGAAATCACCGAGACCTCGTTGCTCGAACATCCAGAGAGTGCAGCAGACATGTTTCGAGCAATTCGGGAGCTTGGGGTCCGGGTGGTCATGGACGACTTCGGCACCGGGTTCAGCTCCCTGGCCCAGCTGGAACGTTTTCCGCTGAACGGGTTCAAGATGGACCGGTCCTTCCTGGAGGGGCTCATCGACAGCAAACGACGCTGTGCGGTGGTCAAGGCCGTCCTGGACCTGGGAAAGGCTCTGGAGATGAGCGTCACGGCCGAAGGAGTCGAGACGGTGGACCAGATGCGCGTGTTGATGGAGATGAAGTGCCACCACCACCAGGGTTGGTACTTTGCTCGACCGATGGTCAGCCAGGAAGCCCAGGACATGATCCGTGCCCGCAAGCGCTTCGTGGCCTAGGGCAGGCGGAGTGAAGAGGCAGGCATGATGCTCTTCTGGGTCCTGGTCGCCTGTACCGGTGGCTCCTCGGACACTGGGGCGACGGAGGATGGCGACACAGGGACTGATGGCACGGCTCCGGTGGAATCACCGCTGGGGGCAATTCAAGGCCAATGCGGGGTGCTCGACGAGGGGGAGTGGGCGAGTGATGACCCCTTCCTCTTTCGCAACAGCATCGACATGGTGGGCTGGGACGAGACCTGGTTGAGTGACCAGGGACGCCAGGTCTGGGATGCTGGCAACCTGGGCGGAAGCTCCCTGGAGTCCGAAGTCCTGGCTTTTGAGGCGCTGCACACCTGTGAGCAGGCGCAGTTGCTCAAGACGGAGGGGGAGATCACCTATGACGATGCAGGGGGAAAGAAGACGGATCTGCTGGTGAGCATCGATGGTCGGGATGTCGGGGTCAGCGTGACCCGGGCCTACCACTACCCGCCAGAGGATCCCTTCACCGCCGCCGAGGCGTCGGAACTGTTGGCAAGCAAGCTCACAGATGCCATCGCCAGCGCTGAAAATGCGACGGACAGCGATGCCTGGGAACGAACCATGCTCCATGTGATCGCCTACGACAGCCAGTACGCCGACGAGGTGGAGTTGGCCTGGGCGAACCTGGAGGCTTTGACGCGGAACGACATCATCGTGCTCGTCACCGTGACCGATGGGAACGATGAAGCCATCTACTAGGGGTTGTGAAGATGACGGAGCATTCCCCCACCCGCCGCGATCTTCAGCGTGAGGCGACTCGGCGGAAGGTCTTCGAGGCTGCACTGGCGATCTTTCGGCGGGATGGGGTGGCCGGGGCCCGCATCGAGGACATCGCCAAAGCAGCCGGGGTGAGTCGTGGGACCTTCTACTTCCACTTTCCCACCAAGAAGGATGTGCTTGTCCAGGTGCTGCGAGAGTCCGAGGTCGCGCTTGTCAGGCACATCGATGCCCTGCCCCCGGATGCTCCGATCCTGGCGGTCATGGAGGCCACGGCGAGAGGGGTGGCCGACCAGTGGCAGGAGGACGCCCCTCTGTTGCCGGACATTGGGGTGGTGGCACTGCAACAGACCACGCTACAGGCGGATGTCAACCCTCAGTCGCACCTGGTTCAGGCGGCTCTGGAGCTTCGATTCTTGCGAGCGACAGACCAGGGAGAGCTTCGTGGAGAGTTCCCGCCAGAGCTCCTGACCCGGTTGTTTTTGGTGTCACTTTTTGGCGCCGTCCTGGCATGGACGGGGAGCCGTATGTTGCCGTTGCAGAACCTGTTGGAGGCCGTGAATACCTTCTTTCTACGGGCGGCAAGCAAGGCCCCCTGATCAGCGGCTGTACTTCACATCCGGCGGAGCCACCCACCAGGTATTGAGCTCGTGGTATGGGTTCAGAACGTCGATTTTCTTGTCGCGAAAACGAGTGTTTACTGCGGTCAGTTCGTTGCGCCAGTATAGAAAAGTGTAAGGTTGATCGGCGTATATCAGCGCCTGTGCCTGTCGCATCAAATCAGCATTTATTTCTGGATCAGATTCGATATTTGCCGCATCGATGAGCGCATCGACCTCGGGGTTGTTGTAGCTGGGGTAGTTGAGTTCGTATCGGTCGCCGGAGTGCCAGAGGGGGGTCATGTCCGCGTAGAGACCGGCAGACCATCCGCTCAGGGCAGCGTCGTAGTCCTTTTTGCGCAGGCTGCTGAAGAAGGTGTTGGCCTCGATGCGCTCGATCTCGACCTTGACTCCGATGTCTGCCAGGAAGGACTGGAGAAGGATCGATGCCTTGGCCCGCCGAGGGTTCCCCGAGTTGGTCCGAATTGTGAACGTGAAGAGTTCGCCGTCCTTGTCCAGCCAGCCGTCACCGTTGGAATCCGACCAGCCCAGGGCTTCCAGTTCGGAGCGGGCCGGACCGGGATCAAACGGAATGGGAACGATGCTCTCGTTCACTGCCCCGCAGAGCTCGGGCGTCAGGGTCGAGACGGCACGGGTGGCATGGAGGGTGCCTGTTTCCCTGGAGCCGAGCAGGTCGTTCATGAGCTTGTCGACGTCGATGGCCTTGCTCAGGGCTCGACGAACCCGCGCATCTCCAAAGTACCTGTGGGGTTTGACGGTGGCCCAGTCCAGTTCCGTGCCTGGGGCCTGGGCCTTTTTCTTGGCTGCATAATCGGCGGGATCCAGGCTGTTCCAGGTCAGGAAGTCGGTGGCTCGCCAGCCCCGGGAGACGATCTCCAACTCCGGGTGCTCGATGCGCAGACGGTCGGCGTCCTCGACCTGTAGGGAGGTGGCCATGTCGATGGCGCCGTTCTCCAACTCGACCAGGCGTGTCGCATATTCTGGCAGGATCTTGAAGACGACTCGGCGAAGGCGGGGGCGTTCTTCTGGCGGTCCCGACCAGCCTGGGTTCGGTACCAGGACGAGCTTCTCGTTTGGCTTCCACTCCTCGATCTTCCAGGGTCCTGTGGTGACGGGACTTCGCCCGAAGGGATGACCACGAAGGGTGCTCCGGTCGGCATCCTGGAGGGCGTGACTGGGGACCAGCGGTACCAGTGCCACATGGCTGAGTTGAATGGTCTGGTTGTAGGGAGTTGTGAAGTGCCAGGCGATCTCGTGCTCACCGAGGACCTTTGGCATCGCCCCCTCGACCATCTTTTCGATGTAGTTCAGACGGGGGCTTGCCACGAGGGGGTCGGCGACCAGCTCATAGGTGAAGCGCACGTCTTCGGCGGTGACGGGCGTCCCATCCGACCAGGTCACATCATCCCGCAGCTGCATGGTCAGGATGGTCGAGTCCTCGTTGAAGGACCAGGTCTCCACGATGTCCGAGGAATACTTCAGGCCACAGTCGAACTGTCGCGCCAGAGTCAGGCGATTCAGGTTGTAGAGCAGGTCGAATTCGGTGGCTGTGGTGGACACCACAGGCAAAAGCGTGCCCACGTCCGCCAGCAGGGCGATGACGAGGGTGTCCAGGGGCCCACCGATGTCTGCCTGAGTGGGCTCGTTACCGGGGCCCTGATCGGTCATCGGTCCCGCCCAGTTGGCGAGATTCACGTCTGTGCTTGAGCAGGCCCACAAGGTCAGCAGAGGAAGGAGCATCCTGAGGAGCTAACCGCCTGTTACTCGCTCACTCGTCAACGGTGTCGGCCGAATCGCCGGCAGCCTGTCGTTTTTCCAGGTCCGCCATTCGGGTCTCCAGGGCCACGAGGCGCTCGTGGGCGGCATCGAGGTTCTTGCGGGTGACAGCGGCTCCGACCATCTCGACTCGAGCCAGCCCCAACGCGACACTGTCGATGCGGTTGAATGCGGCAAAGCCAAGCGCGGATCCGATCATCCCAAGGATGAAGGCGGCGATGACGATGAAAGAGATTTTGGGGGGGCTGGATTCGGACATGACTCCCTCGGGCACAGGTGTGCTGCAGGAGTCATCATGCCTCAGTCGGTCCCGTCAGTGTCCTCGGCGGCGTCGCCGAGACCCGCTCCTGGCAGGGCGGTGGTGGTCCGGTGGAGCTCAGCGCACCAGCACAAGCGCACGGTGAGAGCAGGCGGCAAGTGGGGCCCGGCGCCACGAGTATCCAGGTGGACGTCCAGGTCATGCTCGGGCCAATCCCCATCCCAGGAGGGCGGAAGGGGACCGTCGGGATGGAGCAGACGGTGACCGTCAGGTTCCAGATTCGCTGTGGCAGGGCCAGGAGAAGAAGGGGCGACAGAGGTCTGTTCTGACCGGACCCGGTGAGATCGTCTTGGGGGCCGTGCGTCGCTGATCTGGATGGCGAGGGGCAGAAGGAGGAGTCCCATCAATCTCCATGGACGCGAGACCACGCCAATTTATTCCCGCGTAGAAGGGGGTTGCAGGCGAGCGCCGACAAAATCGCTCAGCGACCGGTTTCTGGATCTCCGCTGTCGTCCTCTCCCTTGCCTGTCTCCCCACCGGTCTCCCAGCCGGTCTCCCAGCCGGTCTCCCAGCCGGTCTCCCAGCCGGTCTCCCAGCCGGTGTCGTCTACCGGGACCACTGCACCCTCGACGTAAATCACCATCCACACCATGTCTGTTCCGGCGGGATCCCGATCGTCGGTGACCAGGGGGTAGAGTTCCAAGAATTCCACCCAGTAGTTCTCGGGGACGGTCCAGGTTCCCTTGTGCTGGTCTGGGGGAAAGTCCCATCCGGGAGGTGATTCCGCCCACCAGACAAAGGTGGGGTCGTTGTCCGGGTCCCTGACTGTGAGCTCGATCTCCAGGGTCTCGCCGACCTCGGTGAACAGGGGTTCGCGCAGGTAGCGGAACCCGGCGATCGAGTTGATGGTCTCGCCGTTGATGGTGAGGATTGTCGGGTCCTCGTTGTTGGGGTCACACCCGCCGGCGAGCAGTCCGGCGACCAGGAGCCAGGGGCTGAGGCGAAGAGTCATGGCAGGGTCACCTCGGTCTGGGCCCAGACGAGGTCGGGCACGGAGGTGGCGATGTCCTCTTCTTCCCAGGGCTGGGTCCACACCACCCACAGTCTGTAGGTCCCGCTGGCATTGTCCGGGAGCGTCCACAGGTTGTCCGTCCAGCTCTTCTCTGTCTCGTCCTCTGCCGCATCCTCGGCGGGTTCTTCGTAGCGCTGTGTGACGGTCACCGAGGTCTTCTCCAGTTCCCCGCTGTCCACGTACCACTGGAAGTCGGACTCTCGCAGGTCGCCCTCGACCTCGAGTTCGACCCGGACCTGCTTGCCCGGGGCGGGCTCCTCTTCGATGGTGAGAGAGAATTCTCGCTGGCGAGCGGTCTTGGGGATCTCCCGTTCGGTGTTCCAGTGCTGCAGGAACCAGTTGGCGTGGAGAACCCCCTGGACGGTCTCGCCATCCAGGGTGGCCTCGACCAGGAGAGGCAGCCAGTGCGCACATTCAATCCCCTCATCCTCTTCCCTCCACCACCCGGTGTCTTCCTCCTTTCCGGTGTCTTCCTGGATTCCCGTGTCCCAGTCCCAGATGTCTTCCTCGCACCTGACAGCGGAGAGGTCGGGCAGTTCGTATGTGGCCGGCAGACCTCCGCTGGCCACCAGGGAGACGTCGGTGTCCTCGGCAAAGCACTGCAGGCTCCACACATAGGTCGGGACGTCGTCTCGCAGTCCACAGGTCTTCCAGGACGCCTCTGTCGCCTGGAGACCGTCGGGTCCCACGATGAGTGCATCCAGGCGCGTCTCGACGTTGTGGGCCAGGATGGGGGGATCCAGGGAAATGGCCAGCACCCGGGGTTTGTCGATCTCGTAGTCCAGGAGAATCGAGCTGAACGCATCCTCGAGGAAATCACCCAGGCAACCGGTGCCAAAGACCAGGCAGCCGAGAACGATGGCGGTCATGCGGCTCAGAAGCGGCATGTGGCCCCCAGGGTGGGAATGATCGGCACGTGGATGAAGGTGGTGAGCTCGCTGTAGTCGTAGCTGTAGAACGCTGCGACGGGGTTCTCGGCCCAGGTGGCGTTGTAGACGTCCAGGTAGAGGGACCAGTCCAGCCGTCGGCCGGTCCAGGTCTTCTCGACCCGGATGTCCAGCTGACGGTAGAAGGGGTAGCGGTCACTGTTCAGCGAGCCCGTGTAGGACTCGTACCAGACGGTTGCCGGGTTGTACACGCCCCTCGACGGTGTGAAGGGGTGCCCGCTGCCCAGCCGGAGGCGGGCAGAGGCCGTGATGCGCCGGGGCAGGTCGGCGGCCACGAGCAGGGTGAAATCGATTGGAGCGTCGTTGTCTCCGGGAAAGACCCGTTCTCCGTCCATGCGCAAGGACCGCCCCAGCGTCAGGGCCATCCACCCCCACAGAGGCTGGCTTCCCTGCTTGCGACGCAGGAGGATTTCCAGTCCCACAGCCCGCCCCCAGGCGTCGATGTAGACCGGGGTGACCACATCCTCGGCATAGTCCTCGTTGACCAGGATCTCCACCTCGGAGTCCTGGTAGACCAGGTTTCGCATCTCGGTCTCGTACACCGAGGTGTCCAGCGACCAGCCTCCTGGGAGTCTGCCCTCGGCCCCGACCGAGAACTGCCAGGCCGTCAGCAGGGGAATGTCCGGGTTGCCCAGTCCCTCGGCGTAGCGGGTGATCGGCGGCATCTGGGTGAACCGACCGACAAAGGCCTTGAGGGTCCAGTCCTCGCCGAAGGAGCGACGCATGGACAGTCGGGGCTCAGGACCCAGTTCGGAGTGGCCCTCCCACTGGGTGTAGGCCAGCCGTAGCCCGGTCCCGAACCACCAGGGGCCGTGGCGGTACTGGGCCTCAACCCAGGCGGCGGCCGAGACCTGGACATCCTCTGTTGTCGGGATGGGGTTGCCTTCCTCGTAGGCCCGGGAAAAGTCCTCCGCCCTGACCGGGGTGATGATCAACTGTGCGCCATCGACCAGTGCGTAATTTTCGCTCTTCTTCCACCGGTCATCGTGACGAATCACGGTGGACCATCCTGTGGTGCGACCCAGGAACGGTCCGTCTGCAGAGAGGAGGAGGGACCCCAGCAGGTTCTGCTCCATCTGGGGGCCTGTGGCGATCCAGGAACTGCTGGTTCGGGGGCCTCTCGTCCGGTCCCAGCGCAGTCGAACACGGCCGAAGCCGTTGTCGATGACCCGTCCCGGGTCGTAGGGCAGGTCCGGTTCGTCCGCATCGGGCGGTCCTGGCTCCCCATCCCCGTCCGTGTCGGGTTCTGGTTGCTGGATGATCAGGGCGTCTCGTGCCCCCAGGAAGGTGAGGGAGACGCGATCATCCAGGTGTTTGGGCTCCCAGACCAGGTCTCCGTAGGCGTCCCAGTACCGGGGGAAGAAGTAGGTCGCTTCATCGAGCTCCCCGCCGGCTCGCTTGACGGCGATGGCTGTGCCCAGGCCCGTGAACACCCCCACCCAGGCGTAGCGGCCGGCGATCCGGACCGTCAGTCCGTTTTGCCAGGACTGCCGGTAGGCGATGGACCCGTCCAGGAGATCAACGCTGACCCTTCCGGCATGTCCTGGGGGGGAGTCCCGGTCGGCCCGGATGTTGACCACGGCCTGTGTGACGTCCCCAAACCGGCTGGGCATGCCTCCGGCGAAGAACTCGATGTCCTCCACGAAGACCGGGTTGATGATCGATCGACCGACCAGGTTGTGGAACATGTAGGGAACCGGCATCTCGTCCACGTAGAAGCCGGTGTTGATGCCTTCGGCCCCGCGGACCACCAGGTTCTGGTCCAGGAAGTTGCCGCGAGAGACCGAAGGGAAGGCCTGGAGGGCCAGCACCGGATCCCCAAAGCTTCCCGGCATGGCCGTCAGCTCCTCGACGGTGACCACCTGCCGCTCGACCTCGGTTCTCTCCCGGTCCTCGGTGACCACGAATTCATAGCTGGCATCCCGCAAGGCGTAGCGAACCCTTACCCGGCCACTCTCTCCGACCTTGACCTGGTCCTCGTGGGGCCGGTGGACCTGGCCCAACAACACGATCCGGTACTCGCCCTCAGGCAGTTCCACCGAGAACCGTCCACCGGGGCCTGTCTGCACCCGGTGGACCTCGTGGCCCTCCAGGTCCTCGATGACCACCAGGACCTCAGGCAGGGGCAGGCTGGTGCCGAATTCCGTCACGGACCCCTGAAGCTCGCCAGCGAAAGCCGCGGAGCAAAGCCAGAGGGAGTAGAAGAGGGAGTAGAAGAGGGACATCACGAATCGAGAGGATACCCCTGTCTCGATTTTATCGCTTGCCCTGGTCCCGGGATCCCGAGGTGGGTTGGGGCCTTGGCCAAGGGGATTCGACAGGTACATTCCGGGGTCCCTCCCAGGTCTGGTCTGGATGAAGGGTTTCAAGGGCGCAGACCGAGGCTTTGTTGTCCGCCTGTCGACCGACGGGCAGCGGACCAGACATGCCTTTGAAACAGGCCCCCCCTGAGGAGGGTTAGCGTCTCTCCCCAGATGATGTTCTTGCTGACGTTCTCAGTGGCTTGCCGGCCTGCCATCCAGGACGACACCGCTGTGGTTCCCGGGGACAGCGGCTCGACCGAGACCTCGACCCGCCCTGCCTCTGAACTGCGGGTTTCCGGTGTCGCGATCACCGGAGCCTTCGGCTACGATCCTGTCCAGGACAGGGCCGTCCCCTACTACTTCGGTGATTCCAGCACCTCGGCACTCATGCCCTGGCTCGAGTTGACCCTCTCCCTGGAAGCGGACAACCAACTTCCTGGCCCGTGCCGGATCACCCTCCAGACCGAAGCGGTGTCCATTGAACGGGCGGGGTGGCTGGAGACCGGGATGTTCTTTGGCCTGGACTGGGACTGGGAGACGTCGGGCTACGATGACACCTGCCCTGACCTGGACCCGACGATCTACCCGAGTTCAGCGATTGGCCTGGCGCAGAGCTGGACCTTTGGACTGGGGCTGCTCCCGATCACGGACGAGGTCTTCGAGGATGTCCAGGCCTCGGTGATCGAAGAGGAGGGCCAGGTCGAGTGGGACACCTACTGGGTCGACAATGTGGTCGGGGGCCTGGTGTCCTGGGAGGCCCTGGAAGAAACCTGGACCCAGGGTTGGGCCCTGGGGTTTGAGGTGGACGAGGAGATGGCCCTGGTCATGCGGACCCCGAGCACCTCGGGACCGGCTCCCCCGCCACATGATCCCACCATGTTCATCCCGCTCAGCCGGGAGGTCATAGAGTCCCCCGATGGACTGCCTGCCGGAGTCTATGCGGTCAGTTCGTTGGTGGAGTTCCCCGGAATTAAGTTGATCCCATGAAGGAGAAGGCGCGATGATTTTTGAAATGTTTGGGTTGGTTCTTGTGGGGCTTTCCGGCTGCACAGATGGTGGAACCACGGAGGATGACAGTGGCCATCACCACCACAGCACCCATCCAGAGACCTGCGGAGAGCCGGGTGAGGAGTATTCCCCCGGAATGACGGCCCAGGGCGAGGAAGGTGTGGTCGAGGTGTCGCTTGTGGAGGCCACGCCAGCGCCACCGGACAAGGGAGACAACCTGTTCACGGTCCAGGTTGCGCAGGTTGCAGACGATGCCCTCCTGGACGATGCAACAGTCCTGTTGAGGCCCTGGATGCCCGAGCACGGTCATGGGAGCAGCCCGGAGACCTTTGCGCTCTCCTGGACCGGGTCGGATGGGCTCTACGAGACAGACTCGGTCAACCTGTTCATGGGCGGACTCTGGGAGCTCAGCTTCGAGGTCACCACCGAGGAAGGCTCGACCGCCACCGCCACCTTTACCTTCTGTGTCGAGGGCTGAGCTTCTTGATCCTCGGGGCGCCATCCTTGCCCATGTGGTGGGCATTGCTCCCGGGCCTGGTGGCATGCACGGGTGACGACACGGGTCTGGATCGGGAGGAACTCATGGACCCCGAATCCTGTGTGGGTTGTCATCCAGCCCACCACGAGGAGTGGTCAGGGAGCATGCATGCCTATGCCTCCAGAGACCCGATTTTTCGTGCCATGAACGCCCGAGGACAGAGGGAGACAGGGGGTGAGCTTGGAGATTTCTGTGTCAGCTGTCACGCCCCCATGGCCGTGCGAGAGGGGAGCACAGTAGATGGCCTGAACCTGGATGAGGTTCCCGATGGCCAGCAGGGCATCACCTGCTTTTTCTGTCACTCGATCGATGGGATGGACGGGGACCACAATGCCCAGGTCACTCTGTCTGACGATCTCTCCATGCGGGGAGGATTCGCAGACCCGGTGGAGAACGCGGCCCACAGTTCCAGCTACAGCCCGCTTCATGATCGAAACACCTCGGACAGCGCGGCTCTCTGCGGAGCCTGCCACGACATTGTGACGCCGACAGGGGTCTTTCTGGAGCGGACCTTCCAGGAGTGGTCCAGTTCGCTCTACGCCCACGAGGAGGATGGACGCTTCCAGACCTGTGGGCGCTGTCACATGGAGGGACGAGACGACCTGGCAGGGGAGGGGTTCGAGGCTCCGGAGCGGCGGGTCCACAGCCATGCCATGGCGGGCGTCGACACCGCCTTGAATGACTTTCCAGAACAGGAAGTGCAGGCGGAGTTGGTGCAGCGCTCCCTGGACACGACGGTCCGTATGGTGCTGGAGGTGTGTGTCACAGAATTGGACACGGTCATCGAGCTTCTCATGGAGAATGTCGCTGCTGGACACATGTGGCCCAGTGGCGCCGCCCACAACCGGCGAGCCTGGGTCGAGATCGTGGCATCCAGCAACGGAGAGACCCTCTGGTCCTCGGGGGTCTACGCAGATGACGAACCCATTGGTGCCTTCGGCGAAGCAGATCTGGTGCGGTTGGGGGATGCGCTCCTGGACGAGTCAGGAGACAAGGTTCACTTCCCCTGGGAGGGGGTCTCCTATGTCTCTGATCTACTGGTCGCACCCACTGCGTTGAGCCCGCTGGAGCCGGGCTGGACGGACACTCACCGGGTCGAGAGCTTCCGTATTGAAGGGCTGGAACCGGACACGGTTACCGTTCGGGTCCTGATTCGCCCCGTGGGGTTGGACGTCCTGTCAGACCTGGTGGCCAGCGGGGATCTGGATTCGGAGATCCTGGAAGAGATGTCCACCCTCGAGCTCGCCGGCTCCGTCAAGACATGGTCTCTGGACATCGACGGGCCCTGCACTTTCTGAGAGGGCCCGCCAAGACCCTGGAACAGACGGCTGGGTTGGCGGTCTCGTGACAGCTGACACCGGATCCAGAGCGGGCCTGTCTGGATAGAGAGGAGGCCAATGTGGACCTGGATTCTTTCGACGGCCCTTGGGGGTTCGTCCGAGCTGACCTCACGGGATGAGTACCTGGCGGCAGTGTCTCGGATGGTGGTGGTGGTCGGCCAGATGTCGACCGCGACCTACACCTTCCACAAGCAGGAGTGGGTCGGGGAGGCCCAACAGCCCCGACAGGTGATGCAAGTCAAGTACCGCCGCAGCGGAGACCTCTACTTGAAATACGTGGGCAAGGTTCACCCGGGTCGGGAAGTGCTTTACCGCCCGGGCCCGTTGCCGGGAGAGATCCTGGTGAATCCATCCGCCCTCCTGCCCACGATGACCTTTGAACTGGATGGGAGGATTGCCCGGAGCGGAGAGCGATACACGATCGAGAAGCTGTCGCTGCACCGCACGGCTGAACGCTATCGAGCAGACATCCAGCGGCTAGAAGCCCTCGATTTCGTGGGGTTTGATGTCACCGATCTGGGCCCTCGGCTGGTGTCGGGTGAGCAGGCGCACTGCTGGCTGACGGTACTGCCGAAGAAACAGGATCCGGATCTCTATGCCCTGCAGGTGGAGACCTGCCTGTCTGACCGGACCCAGGTGGTCGTGAGCATGAAGGCCTGGGATCGGGTGGGGGGAGAACTGGTGCTGGTCGAGGACTACACCTGGGCGGATCTCCAACTGGATGTTCCGCTGTCAGACGCGGACTTCGAGCCGGAGTTGGACGAATACGGCTTCTGAATCCCGCTGGCTTCGGTGGTGTTGGCAGCGCTCTCCTCAGGGGCTGCTGTCGGACCTCAGGGAATCCCCTGGGCGGTCACCAGGAGCTGGCGATGATGGGTGTGGGTTCGGTGTTCCCACAGGTAGATTCCCTGCCAGGTTCCCAGGGCCAGCCGACCTGCTTGAACAGGAATGGACAGCGAGACCGCTGTGAGGGCGGCACGGACGTGGGCTGACATGTCGTCTGGGCCCTCGTCAGTGTGAGTAAACAGGGGGTCGCCGTCGGGGACCAGCCGGGCGAAAAACGCATCCAGATCCCGACGCACAGCCGGGTCAGCGTTTTCCTGAATGACGAGGCTTGCCGAGGTGTGACGCACGAAAATGTGACAAATTCCCCGGTCGAGGTTCGCCCGCTGGACCACTTCCTGGATCGAGGCGGTCACGTCGTGGAGCCCTCGACGAGTCGGAGGAAGAGAGAGGGCTTCCTGGTGCAGCGTGGTGCTCAAGGTGCAGGTCGGTTGGAGGGGAGCAGACTCAGAGGAGAGGATGACTGCCCGCGAAGAGCCCAGGCCGATCATCCGGTGATTGTCGCAGAGGCCATGGCGTTGCCAGCCTCTGACGGCGCCAGTCTACGTCAGTCGAGCTTGCGGGCGTAGAGGTACACGCTGGGCGACTCCGGCTGTGGGCAGACCGTGACCGCGTACCCACCGCCAGCGATCAACTCCCGCCGATCCCCTGGCGAGACCTGGCGCATCGCATTGACCCAGGCCTCCGGCAGGGTTCCTCCAGTCCGGACGCTCCAGCCCGCCAGCAGGGGCTCAGCGGCGGGGTTGGCATACAGGATCCGTCCTTCACCGGAGACCCGAAGTACCGGGTTCGGGTTGCCTCGCGTGAGGTGAAATGGATCCGGGTCTATTGGGCGATCGCGTCCGTAGATATCGCATCCTTTCTCGTGGTCCACGACAACGACGTCCAGCTGGTCTCCACCACAGGGAAGCCGTCCCACGACCACGCCGGCGGTCTGGGCCTGGGTCACGAGGTCCTGGAGTGCGCCGGGTGCGCGGCGCCCCAACTGGCAGCCAAGGGCATCCAGCCAGTCATGGGCCACATCGTTGCACCGGGAGAGGATGCCGTGCTGGTCCACCCAGAGATGCAGTGCTTGGGTCGTGTTGGAGACCACGGCGCTGCCCATCGGTTGCTCGTCGGAGGGGGGTGGAAGGTGGCAACAACGATGGCACGAATCCTGTCAGGGCGGTGTGGGATTCATGACAGGGTGATGTGAACCTTGAAAGTATTCATTGGAAGGTCACTATGGGCGCCAATGCTTCTCTTCTTGGTGTGGACGTGGTGTAGACGGTCAGAGCCTGTGAGCCCCCATGGCAGGGCTCCGGTTGATGGGAGCGCTGAGAGTCCCCGCCAGGCATTGAGTCGCTGCTCATGCCGGACATGGAAGCGTACATCGCAAAGGTAGAACAAGTTCTACTTCAGGCATTGCGAAGAATAGAACTTGTTCTATTCTTGAGGTAAAACCGATGGCAAGATCTGGAATTTTCCAGGGAGTTTGTCACCGGTTGTCGCGGTGGGTCCCCTTCCGTCAGGCGGACTGAACGTGTGGGAGGAAGAGGCCGATTCCATGGCTGCATGAAGTGGAACCGCAAAGACCTGACCTGCCTCGTCGCCCTGGTGATGGCCTCCGGTGTGTTTTCCTCGCCTGCCGAGGCAGGGGGAATTCGGCAGTGGGAGCCCTTTGTGACGCCGACAGTCATGCGGGCCTCCACACCCGCGCTTCAGTCCCTGACCGGTTTCTCCTCGCAACCCCAGACGCCCAGCATCTGCACGCAGCCTGTTGCGACCCCCAGGGTCCCCGGGCTGCTCTCAGCCAGCGGGCTCGGTGTAAAGGTGGGGGCGAGGTTCTAGAAGACTTCAGGGCTCGGCGATCAGGGCCCCCAGCAAGGCCGGATCCAACGGCACCGTTCCTGTACCGGAGACGGTGTAGATCACGGCCTGGCCGTGTACTTCTGGTGCGCCATAGAGCGCTGTGAGCAGTTGCTCGGTCTCCGCGGTGCGTTGAGCACCGCGTTCCAGATCCCGGTGCACCACCACCTCGGCGACGCCTGCCCGGGCGAGGTCCTTGCGGTTGACTGTCGTGAGGTCCTGTACGGCGGGCAGCAGCATGGCCCGGTGTTCCGGCCGAATCTCCGAGCCGAGGGCAAGGAGCTGGAAGGTGGGCACTCCCAAAAGGGCGGAAGAGGAGGCCCTGGCGTCCGGTCGGTATGGAATCCGCCGCCCATGGAAACCCTGGAGCACCAGGTAGCGACTGGTGGCCATGGTGTTTCCCACTGCGCCTGGCAGGTCCAGCACGATGGACTGGTCGGTGGGAACGGAGCGGGCAGCCAGGGCTTGTTGGGCGGAGGTGTCCAGGACCGGTGTGCGGGCAAGAGGCCAGGCCCCACCCCCCCAGAGGATCATGTCCAGGGGCACGACGACGAGGGCCACCAGCCGTCCTCGGGGGAGGTCCCGTACGGCTGCCGATGCCAGCACGGCGGTGACGGCGAGTCCAGGTACTGCGAGCCTCAGGGTGTGGGTGATGGTCTGGACTGGCACCCACCTCTCAAGCAGGGCAAAGGGCAACATCAACTGGCGTCCGCCGATCGTCAGGGGCTCGGCTCCCCAGGAGAGGGCTGGACCCAGGGCAAAGACCAGGCTGACCAGGCCCCCGGCGGCAAAGGCCGTCAGGCGTGTGCGTCGCCACCCGATCACGGCCAGGGCCAGCACGCTCCACCCCAGGTAGCCGGAGTGCACAAAAGCTTCGCCCATGGAGGTGTAGTCGACTGACTGGAAGCCAAAGGGCGCCACGAAGGTGCGGGGATCAACCCGGTTGTGGTGTAGCACCAACTCCGCCACAGCGGGGGAGGCGCGGTGTACCAGGGCATCGGAGGCTTCCAGAGAGGCGTGGATCAGCAGGATCAGGGGAGTCACCAGGACGCCTGCGAGGGCAGCGCCGCCGGCCACCTGTCCCAGCGAGGAGAAGGAGGGGCGCTCCAGGAGCCAGGGAATGGACCAGGTGACGATGGCCAGCAGTGCGGCCAGGGCGTAGTAGGGAGAGCCAAGCGTCGTGAGTGCCAGGGCCCCACCGACCTGGAGCCAGGAGCGCAGGCCTCCTTGTGTCAGGGCGGTGTGCGCCAACGCCAGACTCAGGAGGCCAGGGGCCAGGAGCATGGCCTCGGAAATGCCGTTGTGGAGCTCGCCGATCATGTAGGGCCCGAAGACCAGGGCCAGTGAAGCGATCCAGGTGTGGTGTCCAGGCCCCGTTACCCGGGTGGACAGCAGCTTTGCCGCCCAGGAGGTGGCGGTGACCCCGGCAATGACCACGGCGTTCCAGGCCCCTGCAATCCCGAGAAGTGGCACCAGCAGAGCGCCAACGATTGCTCCCAGGGGATCGATGAACCAGAGGGTGCCGCCCTCGGGGGCAAAGAGCCAATCACACCGCCAGGGAAGATCCCCCTGTCGGAGGGTTTCCCAGAACCACCATGGGCCCCAGGCATGGTTCCAGACGTCGGCATCCGGGTGGCCCACCATCCGGGTCAGGGGGTCCATCACCGTGGGCCAGGTGGCAGCCAGGGCGAGGCCCACGTGCATCAGCAGTTGCCGAATTTTCACGGCCTTTGTGGCCTCTGTCCAGGGGGTGGGGGCGGAGGGACGAGGGGCTTGTTCACCCGCTTCCAGGTGTCCTCCGGGATGGAGAAGAAGCGCCCGATATACCCGTTTGGCAATGGAAGCGACGCGACTTCGCGGGCATCGAGCTCGCGGATCAGCCTTTCGATCTCTGTGTCCGCGGCCCGTCGGGCACTGTAGAGACCCACAAATTCACGGAGCGGCCAGTCTTCACCGACAAAAGGCCCGACGAAGGCATGGGCGTGAGTCGCCCCTCTGAAGCTGATGCTGGCGATGTCCCAGGGATGTCCAAGGGCCTCCGCGCGCCAGATGTAGTAGCCGGTCTCGGGGCCACCGCTGCGTTCGTCCAGGAACAGCCCGATGGTCTGGGGTGTGTCCCCGGCGATTTCGGCGAGTTGATCCATCGCCTGGTCCAGCATCCAGGAGGCCGGGTCCGAGGAAACCGGTCGGAGACCCTCGGAGGGCCAGGGCCAGGCTCCCCAGCCCTGGAAGCTTGCCAGTCCGGGGTCATGGGGTCGGTTCAGGGGTGCCTGCTCCACCCAGGTCCACATCCGCGCCGTGCTCCAGGTGGCGGGTACGGTAATGCCCAGCACCAGGGCAGCGGCCAGAGCCCGGGGCCTGGCGCTCTTGAACCGGAGGCCGGCGTCCACGGCGAGAGCGAGCAGGGGCAGGGCTGGGAGCAGATAGCGTGCCTGTCGCTGGCCGGTGAGGGTCAGGATGGCCAGGCCGCCCAGGGCGCCGAGCAAGGCCAGCCTGGCCCCGGAATGCCGGCATCCCAACAGGCCCAATGCCAACAATGCCAGCCCCGGCCACCCCAGCCCCTCCAGGAGGACTGCCGGGTAGTAGGCGAGGTTCTCTGGAAGCCACAACTCGGCGCCTGTCAGGGGAGTGCTGGCAGCGTCCACCATGCTGCTTTGAGGGTCTGTGGAGTCCTGTACATAACGGAGGACCTGGGAGGCGTGGCTCGCGTACCAGGGGCCGGCGAGGGCACAAAAGGCCACCAGGGAGAGCCCCAGGCCTCGAAAACTACGGGGCCGGAAGACCATTCCCAGCCCCACCCAGAGGGTTGGCAGCACCACGAACATGGGAAAGGTGTACTTGGTGAGGAATCCCAGGCCCATCCATCCGCCGAAGGCGAGGGCATGGCGATGGACAGTCAGACCTTGCGAGGCATGCAGGTGCCCCAGGGTGGCGGCCGCGCAGCCGGCGGCCAACAGATCCCACCAGGTGTGCTCCACAGCCAGCCACAACAGCGGCGTGGACAGGAGGACGGCCCAGGCAGCCAGAGGTGGAAAGCGGTCTCGGCCCACCAGGAGTCGAAGACCGTGCCAGGCCAGGGCCAGGGCCAGCAATCCCGCGATGGGACCGGCCGTCCGATCGGCACCCATCAGGGAGGGGATCAGTGGAAAGAGGTACCCGCCGGGGGGATGAGGTGCCAGAAGGGACGCCCAGTAGAACAGGAAGTCCCCCACCTCGAAGGAGGTGAGCTCTCGGGCCAGCCGGGCGCTGATGCCCAGGAGGTGAGCGGCATCGCCCATGGGCCACCGGCCCTGGGGAACGATGCAGCCCAACAGCAGAGCACCGGTGGCGCCCATCACGCCCAGGTCCAGGAGCCGTCTCATCTACGAGGGGGCTTCGTGGGTGGCGGACCCTGTTGCGGCACAATGGGCTCCTCATCGACGCAGATCACGACCACTCGGCCCTGCCACTGGGCACCGACGGGACTGGCACCGTGACGCAGGCCCTCCATCGGCAAGGGTGCCTCCCACTCCGTGAAGTGAGACCC
>CAZMNK010000041.1:0-23802 GCA_964567625.1 uncultured Enterobacterales bacterium
GTCATGGGCGGCGCCACCGAGTAGGGTTCACTCCAAGTCCTTCCGAGGGCCGGCTCCTGTCCACAGCGACGGGCGCCGGCTCTCCTGCTTCGGGACCGAAGTTTCCTGACCCGGTGGGCTCACCTGGGGGGGGAGTCACGACATTCCTGTCGTGATCGGCAGGATAGAGAAGAAGCAGATCCCCTCACGCAGGTCGATTCACAGATCTGGCCCGGCCTTTGCACCGAGCCTGGGCGGACCCACAAGAGAGCCCTTCCATGATGACCCTCCTGACCTTCTCCCTCCTGTCCGGGAACGCCCATGCGTTCTGCGGCACCTTTGTCGGGCAGTCCGGCAACGACCTCCTGAACGAGACCAGCCAGGTCGTCCTGGCCCGGGATGGAACCCGCACCACCCTGACCCTGACCAATGACTACCAGGGCGCCCTGAACCAGTTCGCCCTGCTCATTCCGGTTCCGGAAGTGCTTGGCGAAGAGGATGTTCGCGTGCTGGCCTCCTGGATCCCCGAAGAGCTGGAACGCTACTCCGGCCCCAGGCTCGTGGAGTACACCTGCGACGACTTCCACGACCACTACTACCCCTACTCGCCCACCCTCGGATGCGCCGATTACGCCATGATGGCCTCAGATGACGGCGCCTGGGACACCGGCCTGGCCGACAACTCGGACACCGTCAATGTCGAGGCCGAGTTCGAGGTTGGCGAATACGAGATCGTGATCCTGAGCGCCGAGGATTCCAGCGGCCTGCTCAACTGGCTCCAGGAAAACGGCTACGCCGTGGGCACGGAGGCCGAACAACTCCTGCAGGAGTACATCGACGGCGGCAGCTACTTCTTTGCCGCCAAGGTGGACCTGACCGAGAACCTGGGCCAGACCACCCTGTCTCCCCTGCAGTTCGGCTACGACAGCGACGTCTTCTCCCTGCCGATTCGGCTGGGCACCGTCAACTCACCCGGCGAACAGGACCTCATCGTCTACGCCCTCACCGACTGGGAAGACGGTCGACTGGGCATCGCCAACTACGACGAGCGGAAGCTCTCGGACAACGAGTGCATGCTGCCTGCTGACGACGATTTCGACACCTGGTACGCCGACAAGGTGGCCGAGGCCTTCGAGGGAGACGACGACGCAGGATGGCTCTTTGAGTATGGCTGGGCGCCCTACCACTGCGACCCCTGCCCCGACGGCGAGGCCCTGAGCGACACCCTGGTCCAGGAACTCGGGTTTCCCAGCGGTTCCTGGGCGGCCTACTTCAGCCGAATCCGGATGCGCTACACGCCTGAACAGGCCACAGAGGACCTGATCCTCTACGCTTCCGGAATCACCGACAACACCCAGGTCCGGGTGATCACCTACGACGAGAACCTCGAGGATCGATTCGCCATCTGTGACGAGGGATTCGTCACCGAGGATCCGGGGGACTGCGAAGCCGAATTCCGCCAGTTGACCCGCGAAGAGCGGCAGGCCCACCGGGCCGACAACCGGGAAGGCTGCACCACCCTGGAGGGCCGGGAGCGCGGCCTGGCACTGTTCGCCGCGGTCCTGGTCGGCCTGGCCATGCGCAGACGCCGAGAAGACTGAGCACAGCCACCCCCCTGGCAGTCGCTCTCAAACCCCGGGTGTCGTTGCGGCGCCCGGGGTTTTCTCGTGAAGGCCTCAGTCCTGCACTGCCGTGCGCATGGTCACGAACTCCTCTGCCGCCGTGGGATGAATCCCCACGGTCTGGTCAAAGTCCGCCTTGGTGGCCCCACACTTCAAGGCAATCGCCAGCCCCTGGATGATCTCCCCCGCCTCGGGGCCCACCATGTGGCAGCCCAGCACCCGGTCGTCTTCACGATCGACCACCAGCTTCATCATCGTGCGCTCGTTGGCATCGGTCATCGTGAGCTTCAATGGGCGGAAGCTGGACCGGTAGATCGTCACCTGGTGGTCTACACGGGCCTGGGCCTCGGTAAGTCCCACCGTGCCAATCGGTGGCTGACTGAAGATCGCCGTGGGGATGTTCGCGTAGTCCGGGCGCGGCACATCCAGTCCCCCGTAGCGGGTTCGTGCCACGTACATGCCCTCCGCCAGGGCCACCGGCGTCAGTTGAAGGCGGTCGATCACATCGCCCACCGCCAGGATGGATGGAACCGACGAAACATAGTCCTCGTTGACCACCACGCCGCCCTGGGCATTGAGTGCCACGCCGGCCCCCTCCAGGCCCAGGCCTGCTGTCAGCGGCCTCCGTCCCGTGGCCATCAACACGCAGTCCACCCGAAGCTCGCTTCCATCCGTGAGCCGACAGACCCGAGTGTCTCCCTCCAGAGTGATGGAGGTCACGTTCATCGAGAACCGCAGGTCCACTCCCTTCTTGCGAATCTCCTCGGCCACAAAGGTTCGCACGTCCCGATCGAATCGCCGAAGGAAGAGATCCCCTCGATAGAGCTGGGTGACCTGGCAGCCCAGGCCCTGGAAGATGCCGGCGAACTCCACGGCGATGTAGCCGCCACCCACCACCAGGACCCGCTCGGGAAGAGGGGCGAGGTGAAAGGCCTCGTTGCTGCTGATGGCGTGCTCAATGCCCGGAATGGCGGGCATGACGGGCCAGGACCCCGTGGCGATGAGGATGGAGGCCGTGTTCAGCGTCCGCTTCCCAACACAGACCGTGTGAGGTCCCTCCACGCGGCCATGGCCCTCGATGATCTCGACCCCCGCGGATCCCAGAATTCCCTCGTAGACCCTGTTGAGGCGGGCGATTTCCCGGTCCTTGTTGCCTCGCAGCTCCGACCAGTCCAGGGAGGGCTCTCCGAGTTCCCAGCCATACCCGGCAGCGTGGGAGAAATCCGTCCGAAACTGGCTTCCATGGACAAAGAGCTTCTTGGGCACGCACCCGACATTCACGCAGGTCCCGCCCAGGTCCCGCTCCTCGATGACCGCCACCCGGGCCCCAAATCCAGCGGCCATTCGGGAGGCCCGTACGCCTCCTGACCCTGCACCGATCACCACCAGATCGTATTGGGTTCCACCCATGAAGAGGCCCTATCCCGCAGGCTTCCACCTCTCCCCTGGAATGAAAGGAGTACCGGGTCAAAGCCCCGAATTCGCGATCACACGCTAAGATCCGAAGATGTCTGCCACCCTTCTCCTGCTATGGACCGCCTGTCAGACCCAGGGTCCGTCAGGCGACGAGAGCGTCTGGGACCACCAGAGTGGGACACCGGCCGCCTCCGTGCTTGACCTCGACATCGAGCCGCTGCCCGGCTTGATGATCTGCCAACAGTCCTACCACCTCGTTGGCACCCACTCGGCGATGATCGAGGACTGCACCGGCTACGATGCCGGGGCTCATGAACAGAACCCGATCTGCAAGGCGGCCTTTGAAAAGGCATTCAAGGCCGCCTCGGACACCCGCTGTCCCGAGCCGCCTCCAGTGGCCTGCCCAAAACAGGTCCGAGAGGTCTGGCGGGGCTGGAAGTGTGGAAAGAAGCCATCGATGAATGGCACCTTCGTCAACTGTGCGGTCGAAGTCCAGGTGAGCTGCAGCCAATAGGCGGTGCTCAGTCCCGCGATGGCCAGAGGGTGCGCAGGGGCCCATCGAACTGCAGGGGTCCGAACTTCCACCAGCTCACGACCAGTACGGCCAGGTAGACCACGCACATCCCCAAGGCGACCCAGACCGCCTGGGGAAAGCCCTCCGGAAAATGGGCCACTGGATAGGGCAGCACCAACACCAGCAGCGCAGCGCCCATAGGCAGGGCTCCCGCCGAGCCGAGCACCGCACTGGTTGCCGCCGGGCCCTTGAGTTCCGGATCCAGCAAGCGCAACAAGGCAAGCCCCATGGGCAGGGTCCCTGTCGCGGTCCCAAACAAGAGCACAGCATGCTCGAACGGCGCCACGGGAAAGGCCCGGCGAGCCACCCACAGGACGATCACCGCGGTGACAAGTCCACCCAGGCTGGTCAACAGCAGGATCGGCAACAGGTTCGCCGTGAGCACCTTGACCGAGACCGCGCTCAGAGCTGCACAGGTCATGACGTCCACGGTGAGCCCCGCCAGGTGCCTCAATTGTCCGTCGTGCAGGGATGGAAGTGGACGGATGCGACGCCATGGACCCCTCAGAGCCAGGGCGATCAGGGTGCCGATGATGAAATGGAATCCCCAGATCATGGCGGCGATCTGAGGCCGGTCCGCCAGGATCGTCGTGAGGGCAAGCACCACGCCATAGGTCAGCAGGTAGACCCCACCGACCGCCACAATCTGGTTCGTCAAGGGTTCCAGGCCCCCAACCTCGGCGGCGAGTGGCGCTTCCTCCTCTTCCGAAGCCAGGGCGACCCCCTCACCACCTCGCCCGGGATCAGAGGCCCAGCCCAGCTTCTTGCCCAGAGCCACCAGCGGAACCCCCACCAACACGGCCCAGGCAAACCCCAGGGAGGCGATGATCAAGCCCAGCTGAGAGCCATCGGTCAGTCCAGAAGCCTCCCAGGCCTTGCCCAGGGAAAGCGCCTGTCCCGGCCCCTGTTGAAAGCCAAGAGGCAACAAGAGACCGAATCCAGGGTGCGTCTTCTCACCCAGAGCAGCCGCCATGCCCAGCACCACCAGCACCCCGATGATGGCCTGGATCAAGGCAAGCACCGGGATCGAGAAGGCATAGGAGATCGCACCCCCGCCGCCTTTTCCCTGGGTCGGTTTCTGCAGACTCACCGCGATGAAGAGGATCGCCAGGCCGTGGTAGACCACCGACTCCAGCGTCCTGACATCCAGGGGCAGGAGTCCGGTCAACCCCGGTCCCAGCAGCAGACCAAACACGCCGGCCACAATGCTGTCAGGAATCCCCAGGCGTTGAAGCGGAGGCAGGCTGCGCCGCAATGCGCTGGCCCCCACCAGCAGGACCCCTATCCACAAGCCGGTCAGGACAATCCCGCTCTCCCAAAAGCTCAAAGCACCGGCCTCGTGCCCCTGGCAGCTCCAGGCAATCCCAGGCCGGGCTCGACGAGAGCCCTGTTCACGGAAGTGTCGCGAGCAGCAGCTTCGACAGCCTCTGGTGTTTGCGGATCGAGGGCCCATCCCCCGCGGCCGGTTCGAGGGCAAGCACATCCTGGCAGAGGCTTCGAGCCACAGCGGCGTTGCCTTCCTCCTGCTCGAGATCCGCCAGGTAATAGAGGTTGATGGCTGAATTCGGGGCGATCTTCAGAGAACGACTCAGGTAGTCCCTCGACTTTTCAAGATCGCGCAAGGGCCAGGGAAGGGAGAAGTAGAAGCGCCCCAGGGCCCGCAAGGGCCCGGCATCGTCATGGGCAGCGTTGATCTGTGCGGCCTTCTCGGCGTTCTGCTGGAACTTGTCGCCCAGACCTTCCTTGAGGGCCGTGACCACCCCGTGGCCATTGCTGTAGGCCCCGATGTTGGCCGCCGCCCAGTAGTAGCCATCCACGGCACCTGGACGGAGCTTCTTGGCCTTCTCCGCGTAGTCCCAGCCAACCTTGCCATGGTGGGCCTTGACACCCTTGTCCGTGGCACCCGCCGCCAGCCAGTAGTGGAAGCGGGAGAGGTTCCAGCACACCTCGAAATGGTCGGGCTCTGCTGCGTGAACCCGGTCCAGGAGCTTGATCGCGGTCTCGGCACTGTTGCCAGCATCCCGCGTTCCCCAGAGACGACCAGCCTCCTGCAATGCTGAGCCCGCGTCCTCCTGGGCCCTGGCATCACCGGGCCAGAACAACAAGGAAATCAGTCCTGTGAGGGCATTGCGCCGAGTGAACATTCATCCTCCGCGATCACGGCAGGCCGGACAGAGTCAAAACAGAGATCCCCGGCGGCAAGCCCATCCTACTCGTTCCTTGCCGATCGATGACGCATCATCCCCGGACCGGATCCTCCTCAGAGAAACCTCCTGTTCCCCAGGGCACCAAAAAAAAGCCCGGAGAACCCATTCAAGTTCTCCAAGCTTCCCCGATTCGGGCCACCCGGCACACCCCGTATACCCGGCCAGGGGCCCCCCTTGGGTGCGCGTCTGGGCCTTGAAGGGGCGTGTAGAGTTGGCGAATTGAACGCGCTTAGGGTATTTAGCGCGCCCCTAACTCCAAAGACTCGGAGTCCACGGTGGCTGTGGTTCTGTCGCGCATCCGAAACATCGGCATCAGCGCGCACATCGACTCGGGTAAGACCACTCTTACCGAGCGCATCCTTTTCTATACGGACCGGATCCACGCGATCCACGAGGTCCGTGGAAAGGATGGGGTCGGCGCAAAAATGGACAGCATGGAGCTCGAACGGGAGCGTGGCATCACGATCCAGTCCGCAGCGACACACTGTGAGTGGAGCGATCACCACGTCAACATCATCGACACCCCGGGGCATGTCGACTTCACCATCGAGGTGGAGCGAGCCCTGCGCGTGCTCGATGGGGCGATCCTGGTGCTCTGCAGTGTGGCCGGGGTGCAGTCCCAGTCGATCACCGTCGATCGCCAGATGCGACGCTACAACGTCCCGAGACTGGCCTTCGTCAACAAGTGCGACCGCCAGGGCGCAAACCCGTTTCGGGTGGCCGACCAGCTTCGAGAAAAGCTGGGGCTCAACGCGGTGATGATGCAGATCCCCCTTGGACTCGAGGAGAAGCTGGAGGGGGTCATCGACCTGGTCACCATGAAGGCCTGCCGGTTCAGTGGAGAAAACGGGGAGATCATCACCGATGAGGAGATTCCCCCGGAGCTTCAGGCACAGGCCGACGAGTACCGGGAGGTGATGCTGGATGCCGTCTCCATGTTCTCCGACGACCTGATGGAGGCCATCCTCGAAGAGAACCTCACCGAGGACCTCATTCACAAGGCCGTGCGGGATGCGACCATTGGCCTGAAGCTCTGCCCGGTGTTCGTGGGCTCCGCCTACAAGAACCGCGGCGTACAGAAGCTCCTGGATGCGGTCCTCGAGTACCTCCCCTGTCCCACGGACGTCCAGAACGAGGCGATGCGGATCGAGGACGATGAAGAGATCCCCTTCATCATGGAGACGAACACCGAGGGCCGAGTGGCTGCCCTGGCCTTCAAGCTGGAGGACGGTCGCTACGGTCAGCTGACTTACTTGCGGGTCTACCGTGGTGTCCTTCGCAGGGGGGTCTTCCTGGTCAACGCCCGCAGCCGTCAGAAGGTCAAGGTCGGCCGACTGGTGCGGATGCATTCCGACGAGATGGAGGACATCGAGGAGGCTTCGGCGGGAGACATCGTCGCCCTGTTCGGCGTCGACTGCTACTCCGGCGACACATTCACCGACGGGGAGGCCATCACCATGACCTCCATCCACGTTCCGGCGCCGGTCATCTCGCTGACGGTCAAACCCAAGACCTCCGCGGCCCAGAACAACCTGTCGAAGGCCTTGCAGCGCTTCTCCAAGGAAGACCCGACCTTCCAGGTCTCAGCAGACCCCGAGACCGGCGAGACCATCGTGTCCGGAATGGGTGAACTGCACCTGGATGTCTACATCGAGCGCATGAAGCGCGAGTACAACGCCGAGGTCGACGTCTCTCCACCTCGCGTGGCCTACCGCGAGACCATCAGCCGCTCGTCCGACTTCAACTACACCCACAAGAAGCAGACCGGTGGCTCGGGCCAGTACGGCAAGGTCGCCGGATTCATCGAGCCTATTGAGGACGAGGACTACCTCTTTGTCGACAAGATCCGGGGCGGTGTGATTCCACGGGAATTCATCAAGTCCGTGGACAAGGGCTTCCGCTCCATGCTGGACAAGGGTCGTCTGATCGGGGCACCGGTTCTCGGGGTGAGCTTGACCATCAACGATGGAAACCATCACTCGGTGGACTCCAGTGACGTGGCCTTCCAGGAGGCCGCCAGAGGGGCTTTTCGACAGGTCTATGACCAGGCCTCACCCATCGTTCTCGAACCCTTGATGAAGGTCACTCTGGAGGGTCCCGCCGAGTTCAATGGCCCGATGGTCGCCACACTCATGCAGCGTCGCGGCATGGTGCTGGGCTCCACCGAGATGGACGGATTCTCCCAGGTAGACGCCGAGGTCCCCTTGTCCGAGATGTTCGGCTACGCCACCACGCTGCGGTCAGCGACCCAGGGCAAGGCCGAGTTCACCATGGAGTTCTCCCGCTACGCCAAGGCACCGGAATCCATCACGGAAGAACTCATCAAGAAGTACCAGGAGGAGAGGGCGAACCGCTGAGGTTCGTCTTTGGTTTCCTGCCGAGGTCTGAAATGCTGTCTGAAGAGATCTACGCCAGAAGCCCCATGCGGGTCTTCAACCAGTCGATCCATGGCGGCCTGGCTGCCGGAGAACTGGGCGGCGTCATTGGTCGCGCGGGCGTCGGAAAAAGCGTTCTCCTGGTTCACCTGGCCCTGGACCGCGTTCTTCGAGATGAGAAAGTCCTGCACATCTCCCTGCGAGACAGCGCCGACCACGTCCGCTCTTTCTATGACGAGCTGTTCCCCAGGGTCACCCGCGCAGCTGGCCTGGATCGGGGAGAAGCGCTGGGCATCACCCTGGAACGTAAACGGATGATCCAGGCCTACCTGAACCGGCCGTTCTCCTCTCACGATCTGCTTCGCGCCCTGGACATGCTCGGCGAGTTCATGCAATTCGAGCCCCAGGCCGTCCTTATCGATGGCTTCCCTGCCGAGGATGCCACCGGCCTCGAGGAGCTGGGCCGGGTCGCCGGGGACCGCAAGCTGGCCATCTGGCTGGCCGTCCTGACCCACAGAGACGGGCACTACGTGCTGCCTCACGAGGACAAGTACAGCACGGTGGTCAAGCTGGAGCCTGTCGAGAGCCACATCGTGATCTCGGCCCTCAAGGTGCACGGCGATGCCGACACGCACACCACGGGCCTGGAGCTGGACCCCAATCGGCTGATGGTGCTGGGCGAGGACACCTGGGACCCGACCACGTCGCCCTTTGTCACGGATCCGCGGGGCTGCACCCTCTACTCGGGAGGCGCCACGGGCGCTGAGGCCTTCTTTGGCGCAATGGCGGAAAAGCACGGGATCACTGAGGTCAACTTCAGCTTCGACGGCCACCAGCACGAGCGCACGCGAGGGCGGGTGGTTCTGGGCGACCGCGAACTCGTCGCTGGCGATGTCTCTCTGAAGTACGTCTCCCGTCGACTGCACCGGGACTACGCCCACAAGGTCGGTATCCGCAAGATCCTGCAGTCCCTCTGGCACCAGGTCAGTCGGGCCCAACAGGTCTTCGTGGTCGGGGTCATTCGCGAAGATGGCACCGTGGAAGGAGGCACAGGCTGGAGCGTGGAGCTCGCCCGCATGTGGCACAAGGACCTGTGGGTCTACGACCAGGAGAAGAACGACTGGTTCACCTGGGGCCAGGAGCGGTGGGAGCCCGGCTTGCCGACCATCAACACCGAGCATTTCTGCGGGACCGGTACCCGTCGCCTCAGCGACATTGGCAGGGCGGCAGTGACAGAGCTCTTCGGACGGAGCTTCAACCGCAGCGCTGACTGAGAGACCCGGAGACACCCCTCAGCGGACCGGCTCAGTCTCCGGCGTCGGGGCATTCTGAGGGGGCACCAGGGCTGCCACGCGGTGCCAGGCCTCTTCCAGGGGCCCATGCCTTCCCTTGGCCACTTCCCCCACCGTGAATGGCACCCCGAAGCGCAGGGTGACCTGCCTGGGCCGCATTCGCTCATCTCGGGCAAAGAGATGCTCGGGCCCCCCCTGTCCCAGGGGCACCACCACCAGGTCCTCCGGCTTGCGCAACCACCGATTGACACCCCGTAGAAAGGCCTGAAGTCGTCCATCTGGACTGCGAGAACCCTCCGGGTAGATCAGCACAGGACCCCGTTCAAGCCGCCACTTCGCGGCGAGTTGCTGGGTCTCGACAGTGATGCGAGCCAACTCCCTGGCACTGACCATGGCGCCTTCGCTGGCCACAGCCGTGGACTGGGGAGTCTTCAGCGTGCTCAGGCCAATGGTCGCCAATCGGCGGTAGGGATCGGTGTAGACCTTGGGGCCCGCCACGACCAGCAGATCGTCCACGGCCTTGACCCCATGAAGGGCCAGCAGCGCATCGAGCACCTGGGTGTCGGAATAGCTCAGGTGATTGCAGACCCAGACCTGGAGGCGACCGGACACCGAGGCCAACTGGGACAGGCCCTCGACCTGGCTCCCTTCCGTCAGATCCTGGAGATGCTGCCGGCAGATGCGCCTGGCCAGGGGATCCGCCTCGAAGACCTCGAACCCCTGCCCCGCCCTGGCAAAGGTGGCCTGCATGGCCTGGATCTCGGCGTCTGTCGATCGATCGATGATGCGCTGCAACGACTCCGTCAGGAGCGAAGCGTCACAAGACGCGGGGTCCACCGCATTGCACACAAAGGTGGGGAGGTGCGCTCGTATTTGAGCGGGGCTGAGCCCCACCAGGACTGCGGGATTCATGAACCCTGGGGGTATCCCATTGGAGTCCGGTTACCATTTCCCCGTGGAAAGGAAAGTACCCGCTCCGATCGTGAAGGCCGATGAGGCCCTGCACATGCTCTACCAACGGATCCACTTCTCTCGGTACCTGAATCCAATCAATGCCCCGGACGCACGCAGGGTCTTCCAGGCGGGGGCTGTGGCTCCTCCCTTTGAGTACCAGGACGCCAGTTGGGCCGATGAAGAGTTGCAACAACTCGATGCACTCGAGGTCCTGGAGGACCATCCCCTCGGAGCCCTGATGGCCCGCGCCATCCAGGGAACCCGACACTTCATCCACGCCCTGCGGGATCGCACGCCGGAAACCTTTGACACCCTGGCCGAGTCCGCGGGCTGGTACCCGGACCTGCAAACCCTGATGGCAGCCTCCAGGGAAGTCCGAGACCACGACAGCAGCGCCTTTACCCTGCAGGCCGGGGCCGTTGCAGCCTCTCTGGGGGAGGCCCTCGCGGTCCGGGGCTTGATTCGCTGGCAGGTAGAGATGGACCCGATCATGTCCGCTCGGGTCCTGGTGGACGGTGCCAAGCAGCTGATCAAAGTGAGCCCTCGCGCACGCTTTCAGGACAGGGACGTGGCCCGGCTGATCGCCCACGAGATCGAAGTGCACGCCTGGCGTTCCAGCAACGGCCGCCAGCAGCAGTTGAAGCTCTTTGCCACCGGCCTGCCGGATTCCCTGGAGACCGAGGAAGGCCTGGCCATGGTCGCCGAAGAGCGGGCGGGCGCCGCCAGTCCCGGGAGCGCCTGGCGACAGTCCGTGGTCGTCCGTGCCATCGCCAAGGGGCGCACACTGGGCTTCCGTGAGCTCTACAAGGAGGTCATGGCCCTGGCCGGCCCTGGCCTGGCCTGGGGGATCTGTCTCCGAGTGAAGCGGGGCCTCGCCCGCCCCGATCTGCCCGGAGTCTACGCCAAGGACGTCGTCTACTACCGAGGCCTGAAACGAGTGACTTCCTGGCTTGACGCTGGACACCCCATCTCCCACCTCTATGTGGGCAAGGTTGGAATCGAGGACCCGGTCGGTGTCTGGCTCGACGAGGGCTGGGTCACCCCCCAGAACGTCCCTCCCCTCTTCCTGCGGCCCGCCGCCTGAACCCCGAAGGCCCTACTCCCGCTCAGTGGGTACCTGCATCAGCCACTCCCCCCCCGCCAGGGGAAGCGTGGCGGGGTCCTTTCCGGCGGGAATGTTCGTCTGGATGAAGTCGGACCAGGTGGTTCCCTCGTCCGTGGTGCTGGCAAAGAAGTGGCGATTCCCCTGAGCGATGTTGACCTCGGTCCCGTAGAACCGGAGCTCGGACGCCATGGCGACAAGGGTACCCGTCCAGTTGTGGTTCTCATCCGATGGCGTCAGGCTCTGTGGCGTGAAGTCCAGACCATTGTTGGAGGTCGCAAAGTAGGCACCATCCTGGGGAGCCCCCGATGGCGCCGAATAGAACCAGGTCCCGTCTTTCCGAGCCACTGTCGGGTCGATGACGGCAAGGCCATCGACACAGAACCGCTCCCCTGCTTCCAGGGTGTAGTCCACCCCATTGTCCGAGGTCGCTGAGTAGGTGCAGACGTTTTCATCCAGGGTCGAGAGCCCCAGCGGATGCATGGAGAAGTACATCCGCCACTGGTCCTTCTCGGCGTCAAAAGTGGCCGTCGGGTCGAATGGCCGTCCGGCCTCGGTGGGAGCCCCCGCCAAGGTGATGAACTGCAACGCCCCCCAGTAGGCGCCCTCGTCCTCGGACATGCGAACCGCAATCTTGTCCCACTGGGCCTCCTGGTTCGGATCCACGAAGCCCTGGAAAGCCGCCAGGAGGGCTCCGTCATCGTTCTGGGCCAGGCTGGGCACATCCGCGCAGCTCTGGAAGAGGCGGACTTCCGAGAAGTCCTGGCCGTCGTCTCCACGCCACGAGACCAGGTCCCGCTTCCAGGGCCCGTCTCCCTCCACATCGTGGCAGTCGGGGTCGCCCGCGTCGTGGATGCCTCCAGGTTCCGCAGAGTCCCCGCTGTCCCCGCTGTCCCCGCTGTCAGAGCCAGTGCAAGCTGTAAGGACCCCGCACAGGGCCCAGGACATGGACTCTCTCATTGTGGGCTCCCTCCTCGGGTCGCACGGAGGTCGCGACCTATAGACCCCGGCCCCAGATCACCGTGACCATGCCGGCGTTGTTGGCCGAACTGTCGTCGTTCGGGACCCCCAGGATCATGTCGTCCTTGCCATCACCATCCACATCGCCGGCTGCCACTGCGGTACCCATCGCGTGTTTGTGTTTCGACCCATCCACCCAGCCATCAGCCACGTTGCTCAGGTCCAGTTCGCCGGTTCCCCAGGGTCCATACAGCAGCCAGGCCGTGCCAGCTTCGGTGCTTCCCGTGTTGAGCTTCGGTGCACCGAACAGCAGATCCTGTTCCCCATCGGCATCAAAGTCACCACTGGTCACGCCGTACCCGGTCCAGGCCTCGGTGCTGTCCGCCAACCAGGTGCTGGTGGCCACCGACCCCAGGTCCACGGTCCCGTTGACGGGTCCATGTACCAAAAAGACCCGGCCGGCCTCGTTGTCTGCCCCCCAGGCTCCGATCACCAGATCGGTGCGGCCATCCCCGTCCAGGTCGCCTGGCCCATGCAACCCCTGGCCAGCACCGACACCCGCCTCGTCCCCCAGGAGCTTGGCATCGGCAGCGGACATGCGCAGGCTGAGGTTCGACCAGATCCCTGTCGTATCGCCCAGCACCAGGTAGGCCGCACCAGCGTCATTGCCGGCCTCGTCCTGGCCGACCGCGCCGATGAGCATGTCGTCATAGCCATCGTCGTTCGTGTCCCCCACGCCGGTGAGGGCGACACCCAGGTGGTCTGTGGCCTCCTCGGCCCGGAACTTGCCGTTGGCGTCCCCCATGCTGATCGACCCGGAGACCGGACCCAGGAACAGGTAGCCTGCTCCACCCTCTTCCTCGGCCGAGTCCTCGTCCTCTGCCCCGATCAGCAGGTCCGGCACTCCATCGCCATCCACGTCCCCGGCCGCACCCACCGATGAACCCGCAAGGTCACCTTCGTCCTCGCCGTATAGCAGAGCATCGGCCCCACTCAGGGACCTGTCCGAAGTGAAGGGCCCGTAGAGCAGATAGGCCATGCCAGCGTCTGTGCCACTGCTGTCCTGCCGCGGCGCTCCCAGCAAGACCTCGCCGAACCCGTCCCCGTTCATGTCCTCGAGCACCACGACCGACTCTCCCGCGTGGTCCTGTTCGCTCGTGCCAGTCAATGCCGTGCTGGCCGTGTCCAGGTAGATCTCCCCAAAGCCAGCCCCTGGAACCACGAAGACGCTACCCGAGTCAGAGTCGACCCCATCATGGAGGGGAACCCCCAGGGCCAGTTCTGCCAGGCCATCGCCGTCTAGATCGCCCACGGCCACGGCACTGCCCAGCCCATCCAGTGCATCCTCGCCATAGTAGAGAACATCCGCCGCGTAGAGGTCGAGACTCCCTTCGAGCCGGCAATGGTTGCTCGTCCCGTCGCAGTCATTGTCCTTGCCGTCGTTGCAGATCTCGGGGGTCCCCGGATTCACCGTGGCATCTCTGTCATCGCAATCCCCGTCGTCCACCACACCCGCGTCGGCCTCACAGGTGACGATCTCCATGTCCCCATAGCCATCGCCGTCAGCATCCAGGTACAGCAGAGCCTGGTCCGTCACCCCCAGGTCCGCGTCATCGGCGAAGCCACTGCAGTCCTCGTCGGTGTCCAGGTCATCACAGACCTCGAGCGCCCCCGGGTGGATCGCAGGGTCCTCGTCATCGCAGTCTTCACCCCCCAGGCGATCGGTCTCGTACCCGTCTCCATCAGCATCCGGCTCCACCAGGGCGAAGTTCAGTGTCAGCTCGGCCACCTTCCCCGGGGAATCCATCGCAGACACGGCCAGGGTGTGCTCGCCCAACGCGATCCCCTCCAGCTCGAATTCCGCAGTTCCGTCGCTTTCCGCGTTCTCCGGCCCCTCCACCGATTCGCCGTCCAACGACCAGGACAGGGTGATCGCCGTCACATCCGGCTCGGTGTTGTCGACCACCCCAAGCGTGGCCCTGAACAAGACATCCTCTGCATAGACCGCGTCTTCCGGCGGGTGGATGAAACTCAACTCAGGGGCCTGGTTCCGCTGAATGGTCAGGACAATACCGGTCTCCCCCACGCCGCCTGAAGTGTCCGTCACCAGCAACTTGATCTGGTGCTCTCCCTCGGAAAGTGGCTCGCTTTCGAAGACAAGTGGCTGATCGAGGACCGTCGTCCCCTCCATCTCCCCATCCAGGTCCGAGACCCAGAAGGTGGTCATCGACTCCACGGGTGTCTGGTCATCGCTGACGATGACCTCGAACAGGACCGTGAATCCCTCGGTGAAGGTATCGAAGTCCGCGGGAGAGACGATCGACAGTTCCGGGGGGTTGTTGTGAACCCCGACACTGTCCCCGAAGCAGGCAAGCAACCAGAACCACATGCTCACAGCCCTCGCCCGGCAAAGACAAAGGCGGCGCCTCCGTCGGTTTCCTCTGAGTCATCCCGAGGAACGCCGATGATCAACTCGTCCTTGCCGTCACTGTCCATGTCATGCATTGCCAGGGATGCACCAAGCCAGTCGCGGCTGTTGGCGCCCTCCCAGGTGGCATCCAGACCAAGGGCCATGTCCACGGTGGGGCCCAGGCTGAGAAGAGGTCCATGCAACAGGGTCACCTGTCCAGACTCCCCGCTTCCCGGGTAGGTATAGCCCCCGATGAGCACATCGATCTCGCCATCCCCGTCCACATCCCCAGACGCCAGGTCATGGCCAATGCTGCTCTCGGCCATGTCCCCCGAAAACCGGACATCGGCGTTTGCCAGGGAGATCTCGCCCGTCAGGGGGCCCCGCAACAAGAAGGCCGAGCCCGGTCCGCTGGAGGACTCTGCACCGACAAGGATCTCTCCGAAGCCATCCCCATCCAGGTCCCCCATACCCTCCAGGGCCGTTCCCGCCTTCAGGCCTGCTTCGTGGCCAAGAAGCTTGGCGTGGGCGCTATTGACCCGCTGGGAGATTCCGGCCCAGTGGCTGGAGGCATCGCCGAGCACCAGGTAGACCACTCCAGAGTCGGAGGACAGGTCGTTTCGCAGGGGCGCTGCAATCAGGACATCATCGAGCCCGTCCCCGTCCACGTCCCCCGCTGCACCCACTCTGTAGCCCAGCCCGTCTTCGCTCTCCTCTGGCCGGAAGCGGGCGTCATAGACCCCGTCGATGTCTCCGACCGAGGTGGCCGGCCCCAGCATCAGGTATGCCGCGCCCCCTTCGCTGTAGAGCGTGCTGTCGTAGCAGGCCCCCAGGAGCAGGTCGGCCAGTCCGTCCCCATCCACATCCCCAGCACTGGAGACCGAAAAGCCCAGGTTGGCCCCCGTGGCCGACCCGGTCCAGAAGGCCTCATCCCCCAGGGAGCCTCCTCCAGAGAATCCCCCGGACACCAGGTAGGCCCGACCAGCATTATTCTCGTCCGAATCGTCGGTGGGTGCGCCTGCAACGAGGTCCGGCAGTCCATCCCCGTCCAGATCCCCCACCACAGCCACCGCGTAGCCAGCATTGGCGTTCCTGGTCTCTCCTGTCCAGATCGGCTCGCCGGCACCCAGCATGGATTCGCCCAGGTGAGGCCCCCAGGAGACGTGGACCGAACCGGTTTCCTGGTCCACCTGGGAATTCTGGTAGGCACCGATCAGGAGGTCCCCGACCCCGTCTCCGTCCAGGTCTCCTGCATCCAGGGAGTAGCTGGAACGGTCGGTGGCTTCGGCCCCATAGATCACCGCATCGGAACTGTAGATGTTGTTCTCGCCTGCATAGCGACAACTGTTCCAGGTGCCGTCACAGTCGTTGTCCACCCCGTCGTCACAGACCTCCGAAGCCTCCGGGTGGACGCTGGCATCCGCATCATTGCAGTCCCCGCCGTTGTCCACCCCATCCTCGGGCTGGCAGGTCATGAACACAGCGGTTCCGTCCCCAAACCCATCCCCGTCAGAGTCCGGCCAGGCCTGGACCGGGTCGCTCACCTCGGGATCGTCATTGTCCGCCAGCCCATCACAGTCCTCGTCCACGTCGAACTCGTCGCAGATCTCGACGGCATCCGGGTTGACCGCGGGGTCGCTGTCGTCGCAGTCGTCTCCCCCCAGCTGATCCGTCGTAAAGCCATCTCCATCCGCATCCGGGAGCAGCACCTCGATGGCCACCGACATCGACACGAGTTCCCCATGGGAGTCGGTGACATTGCAACCCAGGGAGTGATTCCCCGGCTCCAGACCCTCGAACAGGTGTGAGGCCCTTCCATCGCCATCCGGGTGTGTCATCCCTCCTGGAATGACCCCGTTGAACTCGAACCAGACCAGGGTCAGGTCCTGCACGTCGCCCTCTGTGGTGTCTGAGACCAGGATCGAGAGTTCGACGGTGCTTCCATCAGCCACCTTCTCTCCATCCTCTGGCGCCAGGATCGTGATGTTGGGCGGCGTGTTGGGCAACAACTCCAACGACACCGAGTCCTCTCCCACCTGGGCCCCTTCGTCTGTGACTCGAACGGTCACCGTATGGATCCCGACCTCCAGCGCCTCGGCCACAAATTGAATGCCCCCGTCCCGACTCTCGAGGACACCATCCAACCCTCCCTGGAGATCCGAGGAGAACACGACCACAAGGTCCTCCAGCGCTGTCGAGTCATCGCTGATCGCCACGAGGAAATCGACTTCACCGGCAACCAACCGACTCCCCTCCGCGGGAGAGGCCATCGCCACCTCTGGCGGCTCGTTCTGGGTGGACAGGTACGAGTCCACGCTGCAAGCCGGCAGCATTGCGAGAATCAGGGTGCCCAGCATCGAACAGACGGTAGCACGGGCAAAGGGGGTCTCCACCAGGTCAGAGCCTCCAACAGCGCTGAATTTGCCCAGGAAACCCTGGAAACCCTGGAAACATTAGTTCCTCAGTCGAAGCATTCCAAATTCGAGGATTCCATGCTCTTTCTCTCTCTTCTCGCCTGCGGCGGTTCCAGCGAAGTCACCCTCACCGACCTCGATGACACAGAGGATCACCTGCAAGCCGAGTGGGACTCCCCCAGCGCACTCTGGTTTGATGAGGCGGACACGCTGGAGGGATGGATCCTGGATTCAGAGACCAGCACCTTGATCCGCTCCTCGAACATCTACTTCTACAACCTCCAGGTGCTCAACTACCAGTACAGCTGTGACGAGATGAACGAGCACATCGACCGTTCAACAACCCTGGTGGACGGACTCGAGGAAGTCACCGACACCGCGACGATCTGCGATGAGATCTCCACATTCATGGACCAACTGGATTCCCCCAGAGAGGAGTCCATGAGCCTCGAGGTGTCGATCAATGACTTCGGCGAGACCGGTGGCGGTCCTGGCACCTACACAGAGATCAGCGCGGGCATCTCGTGGTCGGAGTCCGGCAAGGACCCGGCCTCGGCCTGGGATGCGGACAGCTGTACCTTCTCCGGCCTCAGCACCCCGGATAGTGCGGGCTACGCACTCATCGACGAGGAGATGATCCTGGACGAGGTCAACACGGATGAGGTGATCGGTACGCTGACGGGAACCCTGGATCCAGACTCCGGTGCCACGGGCGATGTGAATGCCAGCTTCGAAGCGGAACTCTGTCTCTATGGGCCCGGCGCCTGGATTCTCTTCCTGTAGCGCCGGGAAGCCCCCCGACCACCCCTCTCAGAGGGCCTGAGCCACGGTCTCCACACCCATCGTGCAGGGCATCGCTGACGTCGAGAGTTCCACCAGCCAGCAGGCGTCTCCTTCGCAACTGACCAGGACGTCGGTGTTCAGAATCAGCCTGTCCGACCCCTCGAATGTCCCCGAAGGGGTCATTTCCAGGTTCAGGACAGCGTCCAGGCCGTAGTCCTCCTCGGGGGTGGTGTCGAGAGTGGTTCGAACCACACAGGTGTAGGCCTGTTCCGCCAGGTCACAGATGTCCGTCCCCTCCCCGTGACTCAGGCTGAAGCGCCCATCGGCAAGCATCACCAACTGCATCGGGTTCATGGTGTCGTCGATCACCCATTCCTGCATGTTGCAGTCGTCCCAACGCATCCGTTCGCCAATGATCTCCCACGCCCCCTCGATGGGCTGGAACACCGGATCCGGGTCTTCCGGATCTTCCGGGTCTTCCGGGTCTTCCGGGTCTTCCGGATCGGCAGTGTCCTGCTGCACCGGCTCCGTCCCCTCCGAGGAGGTGTTCGTTTGAGGATCCTCCAGGTCGTTTGCCTCATGGGTTGCGCAGCCGAGAGTAAGGGAGAAGGACAAGGTCAGCGAAATCATTGGGACGGTCTCCTGGAGAGGGTTTCCTGCGCCGCAGGACCGGGCTGGTGCCGAGGAGCTCACCCTGCGCGCGTTGAACCCGGGATGTATACAGTGTGTTTACCGAGTAGACAAGTTGTATACTTTCTAGGGCGGTGCCGTCGTCAAAAAATGGATAAGGCGCGTCAGGAGGCCGGATTGGAAACGAAAGGGCGAGGGAAGACCCGAGAGCGGATCTTGCAGGGTGCCGCCCAGGTGCTCGCGGAAAAGGGCCCGAGGGACACCACTGTCCAGGACATGCTGGAGGCCTCAGCGGTCTCCCGGCGCACCTTTTACCAGTACTTCCCCAACAGCGAGTCGGTGCTTGACGCGCTCTACGGGCAGTTCACCCACACCATGATCGACCGAATGGACCAGGCCATCACCCGGGCCGATGACCCCCTGGAGAAGATCCACAACACCGTCGATACCTACCTGGCGCACCAGAGGGAACAAGGGGCCCTGGCGATCTACCTCCAGGCGGAGGCGAACAGGCCAGGCTCCTTGTTGAGGAAGCGCCGAGAAGAAACCCTGGACGCCCTCGTGGGTCTTCTGGACAGGGTGATGGCCTCCTTTGGACTAGAAGTCGATCCATTCGTCTACCGGGCCCTGCTCATCGGCATCGAGGGGCTGGTGATCCACACCCAGAAAAGCGGTGACTTCTCCCCGTCCGACCTGGCCCGGGTTCGCGGGGTGATGGTCGCGATGATCGTCAGCGTCCTGCAGGCACCGATGAGCCGATTGCCCCCCGCCGGAAAGCCAGCAAGCTGAGCCCACCAGGATGCCTATTCGGCCTCCTCCTCTTTGAAGCGCTCCTTGATCTCCAGTAGCTTCGGAAGGCAGCGGTCAAAGGCCTGGACCACCGCAGGGTCGAAGTGACTCCCATCGCTCTCGTGGATGATCGACAGTACCCGCTCCATGTCAAAGGCCTCCTTGTAGCAACGCCTGGAGGCCAGCGCGTCAAAGACGTCCGCGAGTGCCACGATGCGGCCCTCGATGGGGATCTCCTCTCCCGTGAGGCCGCTCGGGTAGCCTGAACCATCCCATTTTTCGTGATGGGAGAGTGCAATCCGTTCCGCGAGCCGCAACATCCGCGACTCGGATCCCCGCAGAATCAACGCCCCGATGGTGGTGTGTCGCTTCATCTCGTCGAACTCTTCCGACGTGAGCCGGCCGGGCTTCAGCAAGATGGCATCCGGGGTCCCGAGCTTGCCCACGTCGTGGAGCGGAGAGGCATGGAAGATGTGCTCGCATTGCTCCTCCTCCAGTCCCATCTCGCGGGCAATCTCGTAGGAGTAGCGGCACATCCGGTTGAGGTGGTTTCCCGTCTCCTTGTCCCGGTACTCCGCCGCCACGCCCAGGCGCATGATCGTCTCCAGCTGCGCCTCTTCAAGGTCCCGCCGCAGAATCGCGTTGCGAACCGCCACTGCGGCCTGGGAGGCCAGGGCCTCCACCAACTCGACAATCCCGCTGGGAAAGGGAATCGTGTGGCCCTCACCGTCCCGGGCGTTGATCAACTGCAGGACCCCCAACACCCTGCCATCGCGATGGCGCATCGGCACCAGCAGGAGGGACTGGGTTCGGAACCCGGTCTCCTTGTCGTAGTTGAGGTTCAGGTTGTAGGGAGCCTCTCCCGCGATCACATAGGCATCTGGAATGTTCAGGGGACGGCCGCGACATGCCACAAAACCCGCGATGCTCTCGTCATTGATCGGCAGGGACTCGAACAGGTCAGGATTTCCCGGAAAGGTCACCACGGGGCCCATGGCCTCGTTCTGGACCACCTCGAAGCGCAGCGAGTCGCCTTCGCGCAGATAGAGCGTGCCGGCCTGGGCCCTCGTGAACCGACGGGCCTCGTGGAGAATGCGATCCAGCAACATCCCGAGGTCCTGTTCATCGGAAAGGGCGATGCCGAGATTCACCAACTGTCGGAGCTGGTCAGCGAGCTCCTCTTGGGACCGGTCTTGGGGCAACAGCAACTCCAGGGACGAGAGACCCTGGGACATCCTATTTCAACCGCGCAGTGCTTTCCCGAAGTCTCCGGGAACTATTCCACCTGGATCAGGTCACCCATGGTCGGGAATTCCTCTCGGAACAGTGCCTCGACCCCCATCTTCATCGTCGCTGTGGCCGAGGGGCACGTGTTGCAGGCCCCCACAAGCTTCACGTAGACATCGTTGTCCTCGATCTTGACCAGCGAGATGTCTCCACCGTCTCCCTGAAGGGCAGGGCGAACCATGTCGTCCAGGATCTCCTGCACATTCTCCTCGGTCAGGGGCATGCCTGCGGTGTCGTCCTCGGCGGTGAGGGCAGCCACTGGCGCATCCTTGGCGGGCTCTGCCTCGGGCTGGAGCTCGGCTTCGGGCTCTGCCTCGGGCTGGAGCTCGGCTTCGGGCTCGGGCGACGCCACTGAGACCTCTTCGGCAGGAGGCGTCTCGACGGTTGGAACTTCCGCCGGGGCCTCGGCGGCCCTGTCCGCTGGCACCGAGGCGGTCTCCGCCTGCCAGGCGCGGGTCACGTCGTCCGGAGACACAGAAGGCCGGCCGCGTGCAGCGCCGATGGCCTTTCTCAGGCCACGCCTGAGGGTCGAACGGATCATGCAAAGCCCCTTTGAATACCGACGAACTCCTACAAGATAGCCCGGAATGCACCCTCTCGACCAAGTGGACTCAAAATGTGTTTCCCACTCACCGCCGCCCATGGAAGAGCCGTGCTATAGGCCCCGTTCCCCTTGGAGAAGAACCGCTCGATGTCGCCTTCCAACAAGGATCATGTCCGTGTCGTCGCCGCCGAGATCGAGAGAGATGGCCGTTACTTGATCACGCAGCGGAACCCTCATGCTGTCCTTCCCCTGCTGTGGGAATTTCCCGGCGGCAAGGTCGAGCTTGGCGAGACCGACGAAGAGGCACTGGCACGAGAGTTGAAGGAAGGACTCGGCCTGGAGGTCCAGGTAGGACAGAGGGCCATGCACGTGTCCCACGCCTATGACTCCTACACCCTCGACCTGGTGGTCTACCGCGTGTCCATCACCGGCACGGACCCCCAGCCAATCACGGTCCATGACATCAAGTGGGTCACCCCCCAGGAGTTTTCGGACCACGAATTCCCCGGGGCTGACCAGCACACGGTGGATGCGCTGCTGGGCCGGTAGTCGGGGCTTCAGAAAGTCTCACCCCACCCCGCGTAGACCCCCCACCCCGAATCGCTGATCGCCGCATCCAGGCGAATCACATTGAATTCTTCTGGGGGCAACAGGATGCGCAGACCTCCCCCGCCGGCGGGGTGCAGTCCATCGAGGAACTCTCCAGACTCCGGAGCCACCCAGGCACCCGAGAAGAAGAAAACCGCCTCCAGGGGCCCATGGACCATCCAGCGCTGCTCGATGTCCAGAGCCAGGATCCGCTCCGCCCGGTAGCGACCTGCCCAGGCCCCCCGGTGCACATCAGCCCCCCCTGCGGCGGGAAGGCGAAAGATCGGGGCCTCATCCAGCAACTCCTGGCGCCAGAGCAACCGCCCCGCAAGCACACCGTAGAAGAGCCCGACATAGCCCCGAGCCTCGGTGCGCCAGGCCAGGTGCGGGTAGTCCGACAGTCCTGGCATCGTGGCATTCGCCCCCAGGCTCAACCGGTAGCCACGGCGATCAGCCCCCCAGCCCGAAGAGGTGTCCCAGGAGACCCCGACATACCCCCCGTGTCCGGCAAGGGGACCTGAAGGGCAGGTCTCCGGGGCAGAGGCACAGTCTTCCTGGAACATCCAGGAGGGCACCTGGTCCCACCGCACGAGCCCTCCCGCCCAGAGCGACAGGTCCCCCCACTGCCAGCCCGCACCGAGCCGTGCGGCCGTGAACCACCGGACGTAGGAGCTCGCTCCCCCCTCCGTGTTGTAGAAGTCTCCCTCTGCCCTCCCGCCCTGGATTCCGCCATGGCCCGTCAGCCCCGAGCGGTCCGGGCTCCGGGCGGACACCCCCAGATCCAGGATCCCCCGGGTGGTGCCGGCACCATGCAAGGTCAATCGCCAACCCCGAGCGGCCAGGTCCGGGTGCAGGAACACCAGTCCCCCGCCAACCCCCGCCCCCGGGGCTGCAGCCACCCCCAGACCCAGGGTCCAGGTGCCCGGATCCGGTGCCGGCTGGCCGTCGTGGGCCACCAGGGCATCACCCAGGCCATCCCGGTCCGTGGCCTGGCGCAAGGCCGTCAGCCAGGATTCATCGCCGGTTGCCAGGTAGAGCCGAGCAGCAGCGGGGCCAGGGAGTCCCTCCAGGGCCTGCTCAGCAGCAGCCACCGCCTCCTCCATGTCCCCGCCAATGGGGGGAGGAGCCAGCAGGTAGAAGTCCGCCACGGCCAGCCATCCCCAGGCCCCCTCCAGGCCCGCCAGGGCCTCGTCGATCTTCGGCCCGTGAACCAGGGCGCCCAGGTTGCCCGACACGCCCAACAACCGAAGCCGCGCCATCGCCACCACCTCGGGGTCTCCACCCTCCAGCGCTCGCCGATACTGCTGCCGCGCAGTGACGCGATCCCCGTCCCAACGGGCCCGATCCCCTGCCGAGACGGCATCCATGCCTGCTGGCGGGAGTTCCGCAAAAACAGCGGAAACAAGCAGGAGCAGGAACCAGGACACCTGCGGAATCGTAACGGACCAGTATCCAGAAACCCGTCGGAAGCATGCTAACTTGGGTGTCGTCCTCCACGGAAAAACCTTGCGTACTGTCCTGCTGATCCTGGGGCTGCTTCTCTTGTGGACCGGGGGGCCTGCGTGCCAGAGCGATGGCGAACTCACAGACGCTGACGGCGACGGTGTGCTCTCCGACCAGGACTGTGAGGACGACGACCCCACGGTCTTTCCTGGGGCCATCGAGGACTGCAATGGCCGGGACGACGACTGTGACGACCAGGTCGACGAAGGTCTGGGCGATTCCGACCGGGATGGCCTCTGCGACGGCCTGGACAGCGAGGACTGCGACGGACTCGACAACGACGGGGACTCCAGCGTAGACGAGGACTTCCCCGACACTGACGCCGACGGCACCGCCGACTGCCTGGACAGCGAGGACTGCGACGGGGCGGACA
>CAZMNK010000041.1:23902-37512 GCA_964567625.1 uncultured Enterobacterales bacterium
CCGACACCGACGCCGATGGCACCGCCGACTGCGTGGACAGCGAGGAATGCGACGGACTCGACAACGACGGGGACGGAAACACCGACGAGGACTTCCCCGACACCGACGCCGATGGCACCGCCGACTGCGTGGACAGCGAGGAATGCGACGGGCTCGACAACGACGGAGACGGGAACACCGACGAGGGCATCACCGACGACGCCGACAGCGACGGCTACACCCTCTGTGACGGCGACTGCGACGACGACGACGCCTCCAGCAGCCCCGGAGGAACCGAGAGTCAGGACGGGGTCGACAATGACTGCGACAGCCTCGTGGACGAGGACTGGGTCAGCGTCGGCGACATCGTGATCACCGAGGTCCAGATCGATCCCTACGCGGTGGATGACTGGGCGGGCGAGTACTTCGAGGTGTTGAACACCTCCGATCACGACATCTACCTGGATGGCTGGGTGATCGGGTCCGGGTCCGCAGCCCACACCGTGAGCGGGCCCCTTCCGATCTCCTCGGGAGAGAGCCTGGTACTGGCCAGCCGCAAGAGCAGTTCCACGAACAGCGGCTTCTCCGGGGACTACCAGTACAAGGATGCGCTGGTCCTCGACAGTGCGGACGACCTGTCCCTCACCATGGGCAGCACCGTCATCGACAGCCTGGACTGGAGCAGCGGCACCTGGCCCTGGACCACAGGTGTATCGATGGAGCTCGACCCCAGCTACAGCACCGAGACGTTGAACGACGACAACGCCTGGTGGTGTGCAGCCACCGAGGAGATCGCCTCGGGTTCCGACCTGGGCACCCCGGGTGTGGGCAACAGCTACTGCGGACATCTCGACCACGATGGAGATGGCTACACGGGCGACGACGGAGACTGCGACGACGACAACCCCCTGGCCTACCCCGGTTCCACAGAGAACGAGCCTGGGGTGGACAACGACTGTGACGGCACTGTGGAGAACACCCCGCCGGAGGCAGTGGCCGAGATCATCAACACCGACACCGTCTCCACCTGTGACACCATCTTCCTGGATGGCACCGGTTCCTCGGATTCCGATGGAGACCCGATCCTGGGGTACGACTGGTCTCTGGAGGGCGCCCCCAGTGGCTCGATCCTGAACAGCAGCCACATCGAGGATTCGACCGATCCCTCCCCGATGTTCGTTCCTGACGAGGAGGGCGCCTTCACCTTTGGCTTGATCGTGAGCGACGGGATTGACGACTCGGCCATGTCCACCGTCGACATCGAGGTGATCAGTCGCGGCTACAACACACCCCCCACCGCGGACGCTGGCCACGATCAGTCCTACAGTGACTCCGCAACGTGCACATCCACCGCCTATGGCTACACCTGTGACGACTGCGCCACCGTGGTCTTCGTCCTGGACGGCACCGGGTCCACGGACCTGGACGGTGACGACCTGGTGTACAGCTGGACCACTCCCTCGGCCTATGCCTCGCTGAGCAACGAGGACACCAACCTGCCGGCCCTCACCATCAAGGGAGTACCCGCAACCTACGGCAGCACCACGACCGAGACGGTCGTGGTGGACCTGGAGGTCCGGGACTGCGAGGGAGAGATCGTCACCGACACCGTCACCATCACCTTTGAGTGCACGGGCACCTGACGTTCCCTTCAACCCGGTAGACTGGGCAGCATCCCCCCCGTCGACGAGATCCTGACCCCCGGTCCACCGACCGCATTGACGCGGTCGGCTGACAACGCAGTCGACACCATCCAGGAAGCGGGGTCTCCCCCAGTGCTCCAGCAGGCACTGGTAGACATGCTCCAGTCCTCTGCCCAGGCCTACGGCGATGTGGTTCAGGCCCTGACCTGTGACCTGGGGGTGGTCTCCATGGACCTGGAGGGCCTGGAATGGTTGGCGACCACCCCCACCCTGTTGGAGAACGAGTCCAACTACCGGGCTGCCGTGGAGCGGCTGCGCTGGTGGGACGAGTTCCTGGCGGACCTGCCCTGCCCCAGCCTGCTCTCCGAGAAGCGCCAGTCAGAGGTCCAGGCCCATGCAGCACAGCGGGCCCAAGCCCAGCTCTTCGCTCGAAACCAGGCGCTGCTGGAGCACCAGGAACTGGTCGCCCAGAGCCTGGCCGACCCCTCGCTGAGCGAGGAACAACGCCAGGAGCTCTTCCGGATTCACGAGGACCCGGAACCCGGCGAGTGGCGGGTAGACCCGGAACCCCGGGTACGTGCCGCTCTGGACGCCCTGCCACCTGGCCCCAAGATCGTGCCGATCACGGTGGGTGACCTGGACGCCACCCAGTCCTTTTCTGGATTCAATGCGGTCGATGCCATGCGTCAACACGCCGCGCTTGGCCCCCTGGCTCGCCAGCTCGACAAGGGCCTGGAACAGGTACTCCGAGAGCGCTATCGGCTGAAGGCAAAGCGAGCGCGACGCCACGCTCCCCAGTTCACCGACATCTTCTGGCTGGCCCTGCGACGAGCCCTGACCCAGGGCAACCACCGACTGGCGACCTCGATCACCCTGGTGCTCGCCGATCGAGACGCACCGGTGCAGGAACAGTTCGCCCGGGAACTCCTGGAGTCCTGGATGCACCTGCTCCAGGAGTTGCCCGAGCCCAGAGCATCACTCTCCCTCGGCCAGCGCCTGCGAGGCCTCCTCGGCGGCAACAAGACATCCCTGGCTCCCACCGCCAAACCCCTGCTCCAGGACCCCCTCCAGCATCCACGACTGCTGGCCTCCGACACAGGCGATCCCGAGGACGGCACCTGACGCTTCAGATGGCAGACAGACCGGCTGTGTATGAGGCATCATGAAGGGCACAAGGACAAGGAACGAAAGGATGATCCTCCCCCTCATCACCCTGGCACTCTTGGGCTGTGGTACCGAAGCCATTGACCCCCCCGGGACCCAGGACACTGACGGGACCACCGGGACCCAGGACACCGACGGGACCACCGGGACCCAGGACACTGACGGGACCACCGGGACCCAGGACACCAGGGACTCCTCAGGGGACAGCGACCCCTCGAGCCAGAACCCCGACTTCCTGGCTGACACCGTCGAGGGGGACCCGGGCCTGGAGAGCATTCAAAGCCTGGCCTTTGCCTCAGACGGAACACTGGCCATTGGAGACGGTGAAGGCGATCAACTCGTGGTCATTGCACTCCCTGCTGGCGAGATCACCGACCACCGACCCGCCATCGATGACATCTACCCACTGGTGGCAGAGGCTTTTGGCGACCCTTCCATCACCAGCGTCGAAATCTGGGACATCGCTGCACACCCCGTCACCAGCCGCATCTACGTGGCCGCTGAGCGCGAGGACAGCGGCGAATACGCGCTGTTCACGGTCGACGACGATGTCACCCTCAGCATCGTCGACCTGTCCCAGGTAAGCCATGCCGCCTCTCCCTACCCGGAGATGGGGAACTCGGGGTCAGAGGTCCTGGCCCTGGCCTGGTCCCAGACCTCCCTGGTCGGAGCAGTGGCCGAGACGAACGGAGTCACCCACCAGATGGTGTCCATCTCCCTCCCGGTGTCCCACAACGACAGCCCTGCCGTCACCTCCACAAAGTACTACCACCGAACCCACAACCAGTGGGAGGCGGGCCCCCCCGTGCTCACCCTGGCGGCCTATGTCGAGGCCAAACAGGACTACCTGGCGGCCACCTACACCTGCACTCCAGCCGTCCGTTTCACCCCTGCCGACCTGAAGCGGGGCAGCCAGGAGACCGTCGGCGATACGTCCTTCGACTATGGCGGCAGCAAGCAGGTGCTGGACATGGTGATCACCAGCGAAGGCGTCTACGCCACCATCAACGGGATGCTGGAAAAGACCGGCAGCCGCTGGGACAGCTATGCCGGCGTGCGCGTGGATCGGTCACGACTCATCCAGTCCAGCGAACTCAACGAGGACTCGGTCCAGATGATCGGCGGCGGCGATAGCAGCGACAAGATCATCCACCCGGAGGCCAGTCGATTCTCTGCACTGGATGGCGCCTCCTGGATCGATCTCATCGACGACACCCACATCGTGGCCCTGCAGCAGGCCGGTCTGCATGTCATCGATACCAGCCCGGCCAGGCTCCCGGGAGTCCACTGCCCCGAGGACCACAAGGAGGAGAAGTGCCGGGACCCGATCCGGAGTCTCGAGGAATTCCGGGTTCCCCAAGGACGGACACCGCGCTAATCCACGCCGGTGAATCCTGCTGAAACCCACACCCTGGCCGCCCTGGACTGGCCAGTTCTCCAGCAAGCCCTGGCAGGTCACGCTCGCACACGTCGAGGCGCAGACGCGGCCGCGGAGGCCCCCCTGGCCAACGACCGGGACGTCATCCTCCAGCGCTACGAGATGGTCCGGGAGCTTCGCACCGTGGAGAGCCAGCTGGAACGCATACCGGTGGGTTCCGTGGAACACATCGGCCCCTTGCTGGCCCGTGTCGCCCAGGGAACCGTGCTGGAAGAGCCTGAACTCCAGCAGATCGGGAACACCTGCGAGGCACTGATCGGCCTGCGGGACTTCCTGCTGGAACGGGAGGAGTTCGCGCCCACCCTGAGCCACCAGGTCCGAGACATCCAGGTCGACGAGGAGCTGACTCGCAAGCTCCAGGCCTCTTTTGACACCCATGGCTCCCTGAGCGAACAGGAATACCCCAAACTCGGACAGCTTCGACGGAAGATCCAGTCCCTGCACCAGCGGATTCGCACCACTCTCGAGGACCTCGTCAAGGGAGACGCTCTCGCCGAGGTCCTCCAGGACCGGTACGTGACACAGCGCCAGGATCGCTACGTCCTGCCGATCCGGGCCCAGGCCCGACGAACCGGCATCGGCATCGTGCACGACACCAGCCGGTCCGGAGACACGGTCTTCATCGAGCCAACCCAGGTGGTGGAACAGAACAACGAACTGTCCCTGGCCGATGCACAACTGCGGCGGGAGAACGCCCGAATCCTGACCGCGCTATCCCGGCTGGTGGCAAGCTTTTCCGAGCCCCTCGAGGGGGCTCTGCAGACGGTGCTCGAGGTGGACCTGACCTGTGCCCGCAGCGGCCTGGGCGAGGCCCTGGAGGGCACCCTTCCGAGCGTCGGCCAGGATGGGGTGATCGAGTTGATCGCCATGCGACACCCGGTACTGGTGCTCCAGGGCATCGACGTGATCGCCAATGACCTGCACCTGGATGCGACCAGGACGGGGCTGGTGCTTTCCGGACCCAACACCGGGGGCAAGACCGTGGCCCTGAAGTGCCTGGGCCTGGCAGCACTCCTGTGCCGGGCAGGAATCCCAATTCCGTCAGCAGAAGGAAGCCGTGTCGACCTGTTCGATCCTGTCCTGGCTGACATCGGGGACACCCAGGCCGTCGAAGAGGGACTGTCCACCTTTTCTGGACACCTGAAAGCCCTGATGGAGATCCTGGTACAGGCCCGCCCAGGTGCCCTCGTCCTGCTCGACGAGCTGGCCGTCGGCACGGACCCCAGCCAGGGTGCTGCCCTGGCCCAGGCGGTGCTGGAGGCTCTCGTGGACCGGGGTGCCCGGGTGGCCACCACCACCCACTACGGGCCACTCAAGGCCCTCGCCGCCGTCGATGATCGCTTTGACAGCGCGGCGGTCCAGTACGCTCAGGGCCGCCCCACCTACCGGCTGGTGACCGGGGTCGCGGGACGCTCCCATGCCTTTGGCGTGGCCGAGCGGCTCGGGCTCGACCCGTCGATCCTGGAACGAGCCCAGGAGATCATGCCCGATCACGAACGGGCGCTGGCCGAGGCCCTGGACGCCCTGGAGGAAAAGCGGGGCCATGCCCGAGAAGTCGAGGAAGCCCTGGATGAGGAGCGTCGGATCCTGGCATCCCGGGAGAGGACCCTGGCGTCCCGAGAGGCGGAGGTCGCCACCCGGGCACGAACCCTGGAAGAGGCCGGGGCAAGAAAGACCCTTGAGCGGCTCAAGGAGGCCGAAGAAGAGGCCAGGTCCCTGGTCAAGGCGCTCCAGCGAAACCCCCAACTGCAGGGAGCCGGCGACGCCCTCAAGCAGATCCGAGCACTCCAACAACAGGTGCAGCCCGATCCAGAGAAGCCACCCGAAACCTCGGAAACACCCCCAAAAAACCTGGCCAAAGGCGACCGGGTGATCGTGTTGAGCCTGGGAGGCGGACAGGCCTCGGTCCTCTCGCCTCCAAAGGATGGAAAGGTTGAGGTCCAGGCTGGAGCCGTGCGAACCCGGGTCCCCCTCAGCGCCGTGCGCCTGGACCCCCGGCAAGGACGCCCCAAGCCGGCCCGGCCCGGCCCGAAGAAGTCCAGGCAACGCCGGACAGGGCAGCACGAACGTGAGGAACTCACCCGACTTCGCACCGAGGGCAACACCCTGGATCTTCGAGGCGAACGGGTCGACGAGGCCATCGACCAGGCCGATCTGTTCCTGGATCGGATGCTACGGGAGGACAGGAACGCTGCCTTTCTACTCCACGGCCATGGCACGGGCGCCCTCAAGGACGGCCTGAGGCGCTGGCTTGGACAGCACCCCGCTCGGCCCCAGTGGAGGGCCTGTCTCCCCGAAGAAGGCGGAGATGCCCTGACGGTGATCCTCCTGAACTGAGACCCCGGGCTCCGGTGAGGAGCCGCCTTCACTCCCCCACAAGCTCCCGGGACAACGCCACCTCATACTCGCTGCCATCCGGCTTTCGGAGGGTCAGACGGAGGGTCGTGCCCGCATCGCCCCGGAGCCGTGACCAGAGCGCTGCCGCGTCCAGGACCCGCACGTTCTCGCCGTCCATCGTCAACACCTCGTGTCCAGGACGCACCCCCTCGGACTCGGCCCTGGATCCCGGAACCACGGAAACCACCCGGTTGGCGTCGCCTGAGATGCCCAGAAAGACCCCAATGAAGCCCTGTGGGTACTCGGGCAACTCCAGGGTGACCTCCAGGCGTTCACCGGCCCGGCCGGAGACCTCCACCCGGCGCCCTTCGGTGGGGAGCACGCCATCCACCCGCTGGGGCCAGAGAACACAGCCTCCCGGGGGCACTTCCATGGCAAAGCGGCCTTCCTTGTCAGTCAACACAGGTGCCCCACACCCTCGGACTTCAACCTTCGGCTCGGGATTCCCCGCGCTGTTGAGCACCTGTCCCGCAAGTAGAAGGCCTGTTGCGCTGACGGCCAACACCTGTTCACGGGAAGAGGTTCGAACAACCACCGGATCCGGCTCGGGTTCCAGGGACGACGACGCCTCCGAGACCACACCGTGACCGACAGGGCTCGACAGGGCCCATGAACACACGCCCACCGCCGCCAGCACGACCCCCACAATCAGGGAGCGGCGATGAACGGCGATACCCTAGATCTCCCCATGTCCTGTGGACTCCAGGTCACTCCGAGGCGGCGTGTAGCTCGCCAGATTTCGGGAGCGGCTGGAGTGGTACTCCACAGGAGCCACGTCGACCATCGGATGATCGCTGCGCACATGGAGGGCCCGGCCGCCACACCACAAGGTGACGGCTGCCCCTGCAGGAAAACTCCGCGGTTCATCCCCCGGCTTCATCGAGACCTTTTCGCCCCCAGGCACGTCCACCGTTCCTCGCATGATCGGGCCAGGCGAAACCACCAGGCCACCATCTTGAAGGCACTTCACAGAGCCTTCCTTCATGCGGGCACGTTGACCGGGAACCAGGGTGCCCTTGAGCACCCACTCGCCAGCACGGCGAGACCAGACCTCTGCCCTGCCCTCAACCTCGATCAGGTCTGCTGTCAGCGAATCCCCCAGCTCTCCCGTGGCTTCTCCGGCCTCCTGGGAGCCCTGTTCTTGCACCGGGAGCGGCATCGTGAAGTCGTCCCCCGGGTGGCGGGACAGCGGGCCCGAGCCCCTGAGCGATAGAGGCAGTTCGTCCACGCCTTCTACGGATTCGGATTCCGGACCTTCGACATCCAGGGACAACTCGGGCAGGGCTTCCGAAACCTCTTCCCCCAGACCCGGCATGCTCCGGGTGGCCAGCTGGTCCAGCTGCGGCCTCTTGGCGGTGACCGAGTCCATTACCCCCGGCAGAATCATTCGAGGCGCACTGATCGTGTCCTCGGAACCGACAAGCGGAGCCTCCTGGGTGGTGCTGTGCTCCACACGTTCCGGATCGACACGCTGGAGGTCCCGAAGGGACAGGTGGTCACTGCCAACCCCGGCCGACCGAGCGGCCTTCGAGAGGCCATCTGCAGACGCCTGATCGTCCAGGACCGGCTGGCCAGCCTCGGTTGGAACACCCTGGGAGAAGTCTTCCGGGGGCAGTTCGGCTGCCAGCGTGGCCACGACACGGTCCGTGGAAGGATCGACCACGTTCAGGGTCAGCGGCGTATCGGAGAGACACCACTCGCCGAGAATCTCGCCGTCCTGTTCCAGGCGTAGCATCAAATTGGGCAAATCAGCCCCCGGGTGCCCGACGTTGTCAACATAGCCGGTTCGGCTCACCTCGTGACCCACAGCCAGCCAGCAAGGACCCCAAGGACCCCCAATCCGGCGGCGACACTCGGGGCAAGCCCCGCCACGAGCGCGGGCAAAAGCCCAGCACCGGTGCTGCGATGAATCCCCACCCCTCGCAAGACCCCGGCAATGGGGCCCGCCAGGGCGATGCCAAACCCGGGTATGGCCATCAGGGCATCCACCGATGCCGCATAGCCCGCAACCTGGATCACCCGTTCCCACTCCCGTCGACCGGTCAACATCAGGAGAACCAGCCAGCTGACGCCGGCGATGGCCAGCAGGCGCAGGTGAAGCAGGGCAGGAAGCGCCACAAGTCCCAGGATCAGCACGGGACGAGCCAGCTCCGGAAGGGCCAGGACCAGGCCCACCCACCCCAGGCCAAGCCCCAGGCTGCCCACGACAACGCCATAGGTCAACGGCCCCCTGCCCACCAGCGGGAGGTCCTGGTAAAAGCGCCAGGGGTCCAGGATGCTCCGACGCCAGGTATGGGCCAGGGCCGCCAACCATCCCAGGTCACGACGCGCCTCCCAGGGCACATGCACCGACCACAGGTCTCCACCCACCACCGGCGCCCGTTGAGGACAGCGCTCCGCCTGGCAACCAAAAGCCAGACACGAGGTGCAGAGAAAGTCACCACAATGCTGACAGACGGCTCGGGCCGGGGCGGTTTCATGTCGGGCGCAGACCCCCGCCATCAACTGAGCCGCCGAGCGATGCGCTGACCGACCTGGACCATGGTGTCTCGCTCCAGTTCCCAGGCCACTCTGCCCGGCTCGAACAGCAGAATCACCGTGGAGCCCATGTTGAAGCGCCCGAGTTCCTCGCCCCGTTTCACCACGATGGGCGACTCGAAGATTCGGTCGTGAGCGGCCTGGCCCGCATTGGTGACCAGGTCGCAGAAGGCGGTGGTCATTCGACCCACGCCATAGGCCCCGACGAGGACTGTGGCGATCCGACCCAATTGCTGATCGCGGGTCTCGACGACCAGGCGCTCATTCACTGCAAACAGGTCCTTGATCCGACGCACTGCCCCTGGAAAGACCGGCCACAGATGACCGGGCAGGTACCGGTAGCCAGTGATCTGGCCCTCGGTGGCATGGTGAATCCGGTGGTAGTCCCGCGGTGACAGGTAGAGGACGACAAAGGCTCCCTGGTTGAAGCCCTGATCCCCACCCACCAGGCGCTGGACATCCAGGTCAATACCCGCCTCTGCGGGGAGACGGCCTCCCTGGACCTGGCCGAACGCTGTTACCCGAGCATCCACCGGTGAGACCACAGCGTCTGGCGCCAGATCGATGGGCCGAGCCCCGGCCCGGAGCGCCCTGGTGAAGAAGGCCGCGAGGGTGGGGTAGTCCCGGACCTCGCCCTCCATCTCCTCGGTGTCGACACCGTAGTGCCTCACATACCAGCGGATCAGTCCCTGGTGAAGCCGCCTGGAGACCCCCATCCGGGTCAAAAGGCCCTGCAGCCGACTGGCCGACTTGCGCGGCACGAGACTCAACAGGGTGATGGCAAGGCCGTCATTCACGCCCGAGTTCTAACCGGGGACCCGCTGGCGGCCTGGGTCGCCCCTCCATTCCCAGGGTGAGAACCACGGGTTCGTTATGCTCCAACCCATGGGAAGCAGTACCGGCCGCCTTTTCCGTGTCACCACCTGGGGGGAGTCCCACGGGGGAGCACTCGGCGCCGTCGTCGAAGGCTGTCCCCCCGGACTGAAGCTGGACCTGGAGGGCATCCAGCGAGACCTGGACCGGCGCCGACCCGGACAGTCCTCGCTGGTGACCGCTCGCAAGGAGCCCGACCAGGTCCAGGTCCTCTCAGGCCTGTTCGAAGGCCGCACCCTGGGCACCCCGCTGAGCCTGGTGGTCTACAACAAGGACGCGGACCCCTCCGCCTACGCGCCATTCAAGGACCTGTACCGCCCAAGCCACGCCGACTTCACCACCGAGGCTCGTTACGGCCTGCGGAACTGGCAGGGGGGTGGGCGCGCCTCGGCCCGGGAGACCGTGGCCAGGGTCGCGGCTGGAGCGGTTGCCAAGCAGGTCCTGCGAGAGGGGCTGGGGGTCGAAATCCTGGGCTGGGTGGACCAGGTTGGAGACCTGGTGGCGGGCTGCGACCCGTCGACCATCTCCATGGAGGCAGTGGAGGCCACCCCCGTCCGTTGCCCTGACGCCGCGATGGCCGCGCGAATGATTGCGTGTATCAAGGCTGCGCGAGCCGATGGTGACACCGTGGGGGGCGTGGTGCGCTGCGTGGCCCACGGCGTGCCAGCCGGTCTGGGCGACCCTGTGTTCGACAAGCTCGACGGGGACCTTGCCAAGGCCCTGCTGTCCCTCCCTGCCGCGAAGGGTTTCGAGTCCGGATCCGGTTTTCGATCTGTCACCATGCGTGGCTCCGAGCACAACGACCCCTTTGAACCCGATGGGCAGGGAGGCGTACGGACCCGTACGAACAACTCCGGCGGCATCCAGGGAGGCATTTCCAACGGCATGCCGATCCTGGTCAGCGTGGCATTCAAGCCCGTGGCCACGATCTTTTCCGAACAAGAGACGGTGGACAGCCAGGGCCGACCGGCAACCCTCAAACCCCGTGGACGACACGATCCCTGTGTTGTGCCCCGCGCCGTGCCCATTGTGGAAGCAGGGGTCGCCCTGGTGCTTTGCGACCACTGGCTCCGTCACCGTGCTCAAAACACGCCCCTGACCAACAGCTGAACACAGCCCTGCTACGCTTCAGGGGCCCTGGCTCGAAGAGTCCAGCGTTTCGTCACGACCATGCTCATCCTGCTCACAACAATCCTCACCTCCCCTCCGGCCCTGGCCCAGGACGAGGACAGACGAATCGACCACCACGCCACCCTGGCAGTCGGGGGAGGCTGGTTCTGGACCGACACAGGGGAGCACATCGACGACTCCTGGACCGTCGTCGGTCATGCCGGATGGGGACCCGTCCCCAGGTTGGGGCTGGAGCTCACCACCGGGTACATCCAGGGCCGGACACGCTCGAGCTTCAACTACGTCTACAGCGCCTTCACACCCCGGGTGTCTGCGCTGTTCGTCATCCTTCCCGAGGCTCGTTTCCAGCCTTTCTTCGCCGCCGAAGCGGGGCTGATCTGGAAGAACGTCTGGCGAAGCCAGAACGTCATCGCCGAACAGTCCAACTCCGAGGGCTGGGGCAACTACGAGAACCCGGACACCGACTACCTGTTCGGGGGCGGCGTCGGAGCCTTTGTCCCGATCAAGGGCCCACTGGCCCTGAGAATCGACTTTCGGGCCCTCGCGAACGTCGGGACCGAGCCCCACGGACTTCGAGAGGACCTGTTCTACGACCTGGAGCTCACCGCTGGACTGGCCCTGAGGATGGGCACCGGTGCCAGGGACCGAGACAACGACGGAATCCTCAACCGCCTCGACGCCTGCCCCGACAATCCCGAAGACAGGGACTACTTCCAGGACGACGACGGCTGCCCGGAGCTGGACAACGACCAGGATCGCCTGCCCGACGCCATCGACAACTGCCCCAATGACCCGGAGGATCGGGATCGATTCCAGGACGGGGACGGATGCCCGGACCCCGATGACGACAACGATGGACTTCTCGACCTGGCCGACCGCTGTCCTCGCATGGCGGAGGACCTGGATGGATTCGAAGACGAGGATGGATGCCCGGACGAGGACAACGACGACGATCGGGTCCCGGACCTGCGGGATGCCTGTCCCAATGTGGCCGAGGACTTCGACCAGTGGCAGGACCAGGATGGCTGTCCCGAAGACGACAACGACGGGGATGGCCTGCCCGACGACAAGGACGAATGCCCCAACGCCGCTGAGGACCAGGACGGCTTTGGCGATATCGACGGCTGCCCGGAAGACGACAACGACGCCGACGGTCTGGGGGACCTGGAGGACGCTTGCCCGTCCCAACCCGAAGACCATGACGGTTTCCAGGACGAGGATGGCTGTCCCGAGGCGGACAACGACAACGACGGCTTGCTGGACCTGGTGGACAAGTGCCCGGACGAGGCCGAGGACCGGGACGGGTTCATGGACGAAGACGGATGCCCTGAGCCGGACAATGACCAGGATGGAATACCAGACCTCCAGGACCGCTGCCCGCTGGATCCCGAGGACTTCGACGGTTTCCAGGACGAGGATGGGTGCATCGACCCGGACAACGATGCGGACGGAATTCCGGATGCCATAGACAACTGCCCCGACATCCCCGAGACCTACAACGGTTTCCAGGATCGGGATGGCTGCGAGGACGATCTGCCCCCGGAGATCAAACGATTCACCGGGATCATCCAGGGAATCCACTTCGAAGTGGACAGCGACCGCATCAAGGCCGAGAGCTTTGGCATCCTGGATCGTGCTGCAACGGTGCTGAAGGAGTACCCCGACATCCGACTGCGCATCGAGGGCCACACGGACTCCGATGGCGGCGAGACCTACAACCAGGACCTGTCCCAGCGCCGGGCCATGGCGGTCGGTCAGCACCTGATCGACGCCGGAGTGGACCCGGACCGGCTGGAATGGGTGGGCTACGGCGAGAGCAGGCCCATCGATTCAAACTCGAGCGCCGAAGGCAAGGCCCGAAACCGAAGGGTCGAATTCCACGTGGTCAACCCGGATCCGCCCCAGGTGCCCCAGTAGTCCTGGCTCCGCCAGCGTCGACCGCGGCCTGTGCCCCGTGGCGACCTAGAAAGGCGTGATTTCGGAAATCGGTCGGCGGTCCAGGGTGTAGCCGAAGACCACACCCGACTGCAGTTCCTCCGTGCGGGGGAGCTTCTTGATCTCCCCCACGGTCACGTCCAGCACCCCGTCCTCGTCGGCCAGAAAGGTAAAGGCCGGGCCCACATCATTGACCTCCCAGGTGTCCGAGTCCGGGTCGTAGATCCCGAGCATCTGGGTGAAGGCATGGTCCTCGTATTCCTGTTCATAGGTCCACCCCTCACTTCCCAGGACCTCCTGGATGCGCTCATCCAGGCTCGGGGTCAAGTCCTTCCACCCCAGCGCCAGGTAGAGCCCATCCAGCACCGCCGACGGATTGCTCGCCCCCCACACCCCAGGGTCGAGTTCATCGCAATCGGTCTCGGTCATGGAGAGGCTGACGACAAAGGCCTCCCACTGCTCATCGTCCAGGCTCACGCCACCCTCGACCTGCATGGCGCCCACCCAGCTAC
>CAZMNK010000042.1:0-26147 GCA_964567625.1 uncultured Enterobacterales bacterium
CTGCGCGGGGCTTTCTTTTCGGGTGAAGAGAGTTCGAATCATGGGAGAATCAAGAACGGCGGGCCATCTTGTTGGAGAGGATGCTCAACAACCCCCCGAGCATGAGATAGCCCATGAGAACCTGGGTCATAGCGGCAATTTGCGCAAAAGTCGAGGCGGGCAGTACATCGCCGTAGCCCAGCGAGGTGAGGGTCACGACGCTGTAGTAGATGGGAGACAACCAGGTCTCGTAGTTCCCGTAGTCCACTTCTGCCTGGGAATAGACGCCTCCGAAGAACAGGATGAGGATCACGATCCAGGCGGCCCATCGACCCATGCTCCGGCCACAGTCAGAGGTGAGCCACCAGAAGAAGTAGATCCACTCGTTTGCCCTGCCTTTTTGACGAAATTCGTGGAGATAGTTCTCGTCCATGGCGTGGCGCTTGAGGAGAGAGGCTCCGCAATAGTCCACCTCTCTCAGGTCTGTGCCGATCCAGGTCGCTTGGGCATAGCCAGTGATGTTCTGCAGCTTGGCCCGACGCAGGTCCGCTTCAGCCAGGCTGGCTTCCGTCAAGTCGGCCTCCAGCATGTCCGCCTCCACCAGGTGGCTTCGACTCAGATCCGTGCCGTGAAGGCGGGCCTGCTGGAAGCTACAGGACGCCAGGTGGGACGCCCGGAGGTCTGCTGCATCCAGGGTCGCTCCGGTGAAGGTGCAGCCCGCGAAGTGCCCTTCAAACATCCGTGCACCTGTGAGATCGGCATGACCGAAACCGGCGTTGGTGGCGTGGCAGTGTTCCAGGATGCAGGCCTTCATGGAGGATGCAGTCAGGTCCGCGTCGTCCAGGCAGGCCTCGTGTAGAACAGCATCATCCAGCCTGGCGCGTATCAGGCGAGTGCCTGACAGGTTGCAGCGGGACATGTCGGCCCCGGAGAAGTCGCAGCCGCTGAGGTCAAGTTGGCTCAGATCCGCTTCCAACAGGCGAATTCCCCGGAGGTCCGTGTCCGTGGGGGGACCGCTGCCGCTTTTGTGGGTGCGCAGGCGGTCCAGGGTGCTTTCCACCAGGAGGCGTCCGTCTGGACCCTCCTGCAACCAACGGGTGCGCAGGGCGATGGACCCGTCCACTGGGGCGTTCTTTTCCTTCTGGGAGTCAGGGGGCATATCGATCTCCGAGGTGTCCTGTCTCGTGGCGACAGGGCGTGAGAGACCTCATCCTCCGCCGACGTTGGGCAGGTCGATCACGTAGAATCGCGTGCCGGGCTGGTCGGATGGGACCTCTCGCTCCAGGGCCTTTTCCATGCAGCCCTTCAGGCTGAAGTCCACTGTGGCAGGAACCCGCCACTGGGCCTGGCGTTCACCTCCAGCGGAGTCCTGGACCCGGGCGATCACGGCAGAGTCAGCGAGGGTTCGGGTCTTCAGGGTCCAGTTCACGCAGGCCTGGACCCCGGCCTGAAAGCCCTCGGGCAGGGGGTCCTGTTGGGGGACCAGGGTGAAGGGGTAGGTGACCACCACGGCCTTCTTGCCGGGTGGCTTGGGAAAGACCAGGCCGTTGACGACGTTTTCGATGCACAGCTCGGTCTTGGGTGCGTTCAGGGTCGACTCTCTCGTCTTGACCTGGAGGACAGTGCCCTCCTCACCGATGACGAAGCGGACGTTCACCCATCCAAAAAGCGTGTCTCCACCCTGGCGAGCACGGTCGTAGCAGCGGCGGACCTTGTCGTTGTTCTTCTCGAGCACCTGGTTGACGACCGCGTTGTCCAGGCTCCCCAGGACGACTCCTTCAGCAGCCACGGCCGACGGGGGGGACGCGGAGAGGAGAAGTACGAGCAAGGAGGGGAACATGCTGGGGAGTCTACCGCGGGAGATCTCCGAGTCTCAGGGGTGTTCCCGGCATCGCAAAACTGTGGTTCTGGCGGGAATTCCGATCGGGGCGCTGAGCAGTTCCTCCTGCCCCAGGAGGCCTGGGCTATACCAGGAGGATTCCCCTGGTGGTCGTCGTGCTGGTTGTCCTGGTCCTGTCCCTTTCGGCCTGTACATCGGGTCGGATTCACGACAGCGGCCAGGAGGAGGGACTGGAGACGACAGCGGAGTCTGCTCCGCACGCCAGTTGCCTGGACGATGAGGGCCTGTTGGAGGTCACTCCCGCGGAGGAGGGGAACTACCTGTCCGAGGGCTTCGATCGGGTCACGCGAATCCAGGCTCCAGGGGGCGGTGAACTCCGCCTCTATGCCCAGTCAGACCTCACGGATGGGATGGTGCTGCGGGCCCGGAACCTGCTGCGTTTCTTCCTGACCGACGTGCCTCAGTCCACCTGGGGGGCGGACAAGTCGGATGTCTTCGACCAGATGGCGGACAACGGCGCGGTGATGGCCCTGATCAACGGTGCTGATGGGCAAGGGCGGGAGCCCCGGGTCCAGGGCCAGTGGTTGTTCGAGGACGAGACCCCTGTGGAGGGTTCCTCCTGGTACATGGAAAACGACTACCAGCACCGGGACGCGGCCTTTGAAGAGATCTTCCACCTGGTCCACGATGCGGGCATCGGCACATACCTGCCGGGGGCCCGTCCGGAGTACCAGGCGGCCCTGCTGGCCGAGGCCGAGGCGGCCCTGGACGATGGACGCTGGGGAATTCCAGTCGACCCCGGCGTGACCCAGTGGATCCAGGAACTTCGGCGAGAAGGAAGCCTGGCCCAGGAGTACATCGCCTCGGTGATCGACAGCTACTACGGCCTCTGGGGGCCGTGGGACGAGGATGAAGGCGGGATGTGGGGGATCTACATCGCCAAGACCCGGGAGGAGATGGAGAGCCTGGACCCTTCGGGCATGGCGCTCCTGGAGGCCTTTCTGCCGCCCACGCTGGATGGGTATGAAGCGCGCCTGGCCGAGGATCTCGAGGGGACCTTCTCCCTGGTTTTTGATGCCAGTGAGCCCTACACCCACAAGTCCCGGTACCTGGTGGATGTCACCCTGACCGGTTCCAATGACGTCGACCTGGTGGGCAATGCCGAGGACAACACCCTGCGGGGCAACGCCGGGAGCAATGAAATCGACGGCGGCGAGGGGACGGACACGGTGGTCTACTGTCACGACCATGGAGACCTGGGGTCCCTGACGGAGGCCGACGATGGTTCATGGATCGTGGACGGGCCTGGGGGCGTGGATGTGGTGCGCCAGGTACAGTTCCTCCGCTTCAGCGATTTGCGAGTCCAACTGCCGTGATGGGGTTGCGGTAGATTGCGAACCTCACATGGAGTGTGACCCGTGATCCTGTCGACCTGTCTGTGGCTTGCCTGTGGTGGAGGCACTGGAACCGACTCCGGGGGGGGAGAGACGGTCGACAGCACCGTTCCTGTCGCCGAGGACGTCTGTGAGACGCTCGGTCTGACCGTGAGGCCCTTCACCGACGGGGCCGAAGTCGATGACGCCCTCTACGCCGTCGTTCCTGATTTCACGGTGGAGACCACCGAAGGGTCGTGGAATTTCAAGGAGAACTGGTCCGGCTGTGAGTCCTACCTGTTCTTGCAGGACGAACCCAAACAGGCGCGGGGTTGGCCCACACCGGTCTGGGAACGGGACCATGCGGAGTTCCTGGAGAGACTCCCAGCCAACACCCACGTGTTCTTCACATCGGTGGACTCGAAGTCCTCGGACCGGGAGGAGTTTCTCGGGTTGCTGGAAGCGGAGTTCAACGACGCCATCGGAGACCTGCCCGCGGAGGAGCAGGAGTCGGTGCGTGACCGGATTCACTACGTGACTGAGCGGGCCTATTCCATTGCCGATCCCGTCGGTGACACCCTGTTCAATCCGGGGTGGGGAACCGGGATCGATCGCTTCCAGCGCCTGCGCTACGTGGGGAGCTACGCGGATCTCTACCGTTACAGCAGCAGCGCCGAGTGGTTCGAGCCGAACCTGGCCATGGCTGCAAATGAACCTCGCTACTACAACTTCGAAGCCGAGCGAGACGACTGGATGCAGGCTGAAGACGCGACTGTGGTGCCTGTGTTCACCGGCGAGACCGTGGACAACAGCCACACCCTGACGGCCGAGCTGCCGGATGCCGCTACCTTGGCGGGTTTTGACACCCTGACCCTGGACTGCACCCACGAATGCGTGGGAAGCGGGGAGTACGGTGACTGTCCTGCCTGGGACTACATGGCCTATGTGTTCCGCTGCTCGGAGACCGTGGAGGACAACCCCCATGGATCCACCGCCTGCCAGCCCGCCGTGGACGAGGTGCTCGGGGCCTGCTGGGTGGATGGAAGCCCGACGAAGACCACCTGTGCCAGCGACGAGGACTGTGCGGGTGAGAAGGGCACAACGGTGGCCTGTGTGGGCCACGAGGACGCGATCGAGGCCGACACCCTGGGGGGACAGTGCTGGGATCCGGGGGACACCCTGCGAGAGGTCGAGTACCGCTGCAAGGCCGATGGGAGTGGCTATGACGATCTGAACTGCGGTTGTGACACCGAGATCGGTCGCTGGATCACGACCTACCACCGCGAGGGACGCTGGGTCTACGACATCAGCCCGATGATTCCGCTGCTGGCAGACGGGGGGGAGCAGACCTTCAGCTACCAGACCGATGGTCCCTACGAGGTCTCCCTGGACCTGCGCTTCTCCAACCAGGGAAAGGCAGAGCGTCCCCAGACCACGAGCTACCTGTTCTCAGGCGGCACCATCAACGAGAGCTACAACGACGGCAGGGAGGCTGTCGAGGTGGACATTCCCGCGGAAGCGACCCGGGTCGAGCTGGCCACCGTCATCAGCCAGCATGGGGCGGACGGCAACAACTGTGGCGAGTTCTGCGACCTGTGCCATCACTTCACGTTCAATGGGGATGAGTCGGCGGAGATCGTGCGCTGCTTCCCGGAGTCCACCAGCACCGAGGACTGCATGGACCAGGTCTCCGAGGGCACCGTGCCCAACCAGTACGGGACCTGGTGGTATGGCCGGGCGGGATGGTGTCCGGGCAAGGAAGTCCCCACGGTGGTTCACGACATCACGGACCAGGTGGTGGCCGGCGAGACCGCATCCATCGCCTACCGTGGCCTGACCCCCAGCGGAAAGGACTACACCGGATCGGCCACGATTCGCATGCGTTCCTGGCTGGTCATCTCCTACTGACGAGGAGCCCGAGGGCAAGGCCTGGCCGGTTCGCCAACATCGGGTCCGTCGTTTCCCTCGACGAATAGAGGCGACGTGAAGGAAGGCCTTGGCTAAGGTGGCCCCCTATGAGGTTCCCTGTCCTGCCCTGGTTGATCGCCTGCCTCGGCGCTGGCGGGGAATCCACGACGACGTCGACACCGGACTCGGCTCTGCCGGATGACAGTGGGTCGACGGAGACGGAACACTCGGGGGAAGGGCTCAACGCTCTGTGCATCAATGAGATCATGGAGGACAACCGGGAGTCGCTCACCGACGAGACGGGCGCCACACCCAGCTGGATCGAGTTGCACAATCCCGAGCGGTCCGATGTCTCCCTGGCGGGGTGGAGTCTGACGGACGACACCAGCGAGCCGGATCGCCATGTCTTCGAGGGGGCGTTGACGGTGCCTGGCCTCGGTTTTCTGGTGCTCTACGCCGATGACGAGACGTCCTTGGGACCGGAGCACCTGGGCTTTGAGTTGAACTACTTCGGGGGCACCATCAGCCTGTACGGTCCAGAGGGGCAGTGGGTCGACGCAGGCCAGTGGATCGATGAATGGAATTCCGACATGTCTCGTGCCCGAGACACGGACTGTTGCATGGACGTCATCTGCTGGTCCTCGGTGCGCGGGGGGACACCGGGGGAGAGCAATTTGCTGCCGGAGGTCGAGGAGGTGCCGCTGTTCGCCGCGGAGTCGGCCTGGCGCTACCACGACCAGGGTGTGGACCTGGGGACTGACTGGCGGGAGCCCGAATACGATGACAGTTCCTGGGCGGGTGGTCTCGCCCCCCTGGGGTACGGCGACGACCACCAGGTCACCGAGTTGTCCTATGGGTCCGACGCCGATGACAAGCACCCGACGACCTATTTTCGGACGACCTTCGAGGCCTCGGATGTGGATGCCCTGGACGCTCTTCGGTTGGAGTTGATGGTCGACGACGGGGCCTCGGTCTACCTGAATGGAACCGAGGTTCTCCGGGTGGGCCTGCCGGGCGGCGAGCTGGATGCCGACACCTACGCGACGCGGACGGCTTCGGGAAGTGGAGAGACCGACTACACGGACTACAGCGCGCTCACCGATGCGCTGGTCTCGGGGGTCAATGTGCTGGCGGTGGAGGTACACCAGGCGGCGCCGACCAGCTCGGACCTGGGAATGGACCTGGCCGTGGTGGGAGAGGTCCTGCTCCAGCCCCGCTGAGGGGAGCGGCCCCTATTGGCGCCCGGATTCACGGTCCGTCGTTCACCGTCTCCATCGCCACAGCGTCGCCGATCCGGATCCACCCACCCTCCAGGACCCGGGCGGTGATCCCGCCGTGACCTCGCATGGCGTTGAAGCCCCCTGGCCCCAGGTTCTCCTCCATGCGGGAGCAGGGATCGCACAGCCCCGTGCCCTCAAGCACCACCTGTCCCACCCGGAAGCGCTGGTTCTCGAGGGCGAGCAGGTTGATCCCCGAGACGACCAGGTTGCGGCGGAGTTGTTCAGGACGAACCTCCGCCCGGTCGGCCAGGCTGGCGATCACGGGCAGGTGCTCGGCCTGGATCAGGGTCACCTGGCGCTTTCCGCTGCCGCGGAGGGCGTGGCGGTCCCCTTCCAGGCCGGTGCCAACTCGGACCTCGACGTTGTCGACGGTCCGGATCGGCTCCCTTGGCCCGGGGGAAAGCCCGATCCAGGCCAGTCGGCCCTGTTGAGGCAACCGGTTCATCCCTGCGCGCAGATCCTCGGCCATGGTCAACGCACGGAGCTGTTGTTGCCGCTCTCGTTCTTGGGCACCCAGCCGTCCAGGACCCTGGACACGAGACGCCAGGCCAGCCCCCGCAGCCCCTGGGGCTCGGACCCGGGCTTCAGCAGGCGCCGACAGAAGGTGCGGAGGGTTTGAGGGGGCATGGCCGCAAGGTAGCACTCCAACTCCAGGATCTACTTGCGTCTTCGTCGCGATCCCAAGATTCTACCGATCGGTAGATAATAAGGAGATCACCATGCCATGGATCGCTCATGCCACCGTCCTGCTGCTTCCACTGTTGGCCGCCGTCGGTCTCTGGCGTGGTGGTTGGTCCTGGTCCTTGCCCGTGGTGGTCTTTGTGTTCATCCCCCTGGTCGAGCTTCTTGTCACGGGCAGCCCGCGGAATCCGGATGCGGACCAGCAAGTCCACCGGAGTCGAATCAGGGCCTTTGACGGGTTGATCTACGCTGCGGCCGGGGCCCAGGTCACAGCGGTGCTTGCCCTCTTCTGGCGGGCTCCGGACCTGGTGGGCTGGGACCTGGTGGGTGGGATCGTGAGCGTGGGCATCCTCTGTGGGGGACTGGGAATCAACGTGGGGCACGAATTGGGCCACCGGGCGGACCGGGGGAATCGCTTCCTGGCCAAGCTGATGCTGTTGACCACGCTCTACCAGCACTTTTTCATCGAACACAACAGGGGTCATCACCGGCGTGTCGCGACGCCCCAGGACCCCGCAACAAGCCGGAAGGGGGAAGGGGTCTACGCCTTCTGGTGGCGATCCATCACAGGGGGCTTTGGCTCCGCATGGGCCCTGGAACAGGGTCGCCTGGGTCGGAACGGCCAGGGCTGGGCCAGCTGGGCCAACCAGATGGTGCGGTTTACCGTGGTGCAGTTGGGGGCCCTCGTCCTGGTGGCGGTGATTTTTGGACCCAAGGCACTCGTGGCCTGGCTGTTTGCGGCGCTCTTCGGGGTGTTGTTGCTGGAGACCGTCAACTACGTGGAGCACTACGGGCTGTTGCGAGAGAAGCTTCCCGGTGGCCGCTATGAGCGGGTGCGTCCTGTGCACTCGTGGAACAGCAACCACCCACTGGGCAGGGTGCTGCTGTTCGAGTTGACCCGGCACAGTGACCACCATGCCTACCCGGCCCGGCCCTACCCGCTGCTCCGACACCACGACCGGGCCCCCAGGTTGCCCACGGGCTACCCCGGAATGATCCTGCTCGCCCTTGTGCCCCCGGTTTTCCAGCGGATCATGGACCGTCAACTGGTCCGGGAAGGTGCCCGGCTGCGTGCCCTTGCTGCCTGATCAGCGCTGGGCGAGCAGGAGCACGTTTCGAGGGGTGACCTTGAGCGGGCAGAAGGTTCCCGCCCGGACCGACCAGCCCTGTTCGGCCAACCACTGTCCCCGGTCCAGAGCCACCCAGACCTCGATGGCCCTTCGAAACACCCCTCGGATGATCCCCAGGGCCCGCGCCTCGTGGCTTCGGGCCCACCCCAGGGCCTCGAAGGCTTCCAGGTCCAGCCCACTGGGGAGCCCAAGATCTTCCCGCCGGTCCATCTGTTGGCAGAAAGCCGCAAAGCTCTTGTCCCAGGTGCGGCGGGGCAAGGAGGGTAGGCGGGTGTAGGTGGGCCGTCCCAGCACCTGTCTCAGGATCAGGTCCAGAGCCGATCGCCAGGCAAGCTCGGTGCGGCGTCTGCGCCGAACCTGGTGATTGGCGACCTGTTCCTCACCCATGGCCAGGTAAAGGTCGGACCGCTCCAGTCTCAGCCCGGTCCCTCGACCGGCGATGGAACGAGGTCCGTAGAGGCCCTCTCCCAGTGCCTGCAGACAGCACGGGACAACGGCGGTAAGTCGGGCGCCTCCCTGGTGGGCATGGGTCAGGGCGGCATCGGTCAGGGACCCGCAGGCGTGCAGTGCCACCAGGGCACCGCCCTGGACCGATGGCAGGGTGGACTCCGGGGCCAGCACGTCCCCCTGGCGAAGGATGACCGGCAGACCTCGGCGCCTTGCCAGTCGGTTGCCCTCTCGGCACAGGGTGGCCCGTCGTTCGATGCCGACCACGGGCCGACTTGACCACTGGGCCAGTCCTCGGGCCAGGTGTCCCTTGCCCGAGCACCAGTCGACCACATGAGGTACCTCGTCGAGCAGTGGCACCACGGTGCCGGCAAGGAGGGTGAGTTGATCCCACTTGCGAGCCTGGACCCACCGGGTGTCCTCGGTCCGCCAGGGAAGGTCTCGAACGACATGCTGGGGCAAGCTGGAGAGGTCCTGGTTGGTCCGGGCCCATTGTTTCAGCACGGGGGGGCAGGTGGGGTGTCCCGTGGGGTGGATTTCAAAGGCCTCCAGCGCGTCCTTGTGGAGGGACCGGGCCCAGGCTGCCACCGCGGCGTGTTCGGCCTCCCAGGGAAGAGACAGGCACTTGAATGGCTGGGGATGCCATAGGGGTCGGGTGTTCTCCAGCCAGAGCGCGAGTGCCTGGAGTTGGCGGGCAAATGGCACCTCACCCGTTAGCCTGCAGGGATGCACTACGAGCCGGAAAATCCGCTCATCGTCCAGTCCGACCAGACGCTCCTGCTGGAGACGATGGGCCCCCACTTCAAGGCGGCGCGGGATGCCCTGTGTCCCTTTGCCGAGCTGGTGAAGAGCCCGGAGTATGTGCACACCTACCGGATCACGCCGTTGTCCCTTTGGAACGCGGCGGCAGCCGGGGTCCGGCTCGAAGATGTCCTGGATACCCTCACCCGCTTCGCCAAGTACGAGGTGCCGCCCAATGTGCCGGTCAACGTCACGGAAATCATGGGGCGCTATGGTCGGTTGAAGCTCATCGCAGCCGGGGATCGTCTGCACCTGGTTGCGGAAGAAGCCGTGCTGATGACCGAGGTCCGCCACCTCAAGACGGTTCATCTCTTGCTGGCAGAACCGGTGGATGATCGGACCTCTGCTCTGGATCCGGGGCGACGGGGAGAGATCAAGCAGGCCCTGACCCGGGCCGGACATCCGGTCGAGGACCTGGCCGGCTACGTGGACGGCGAGGCGTTGGACCTTGTCTTGCGCGGGGAGACGCAGGACGGGGAGCCCTTCGGGTTCCGGGAGTACCAGACCCAGGCCATTGACAGCTTCCTGGGCGATGGGAGGGTCCGCGGAGGATCAGGGGTGATCGTGCTGCCCTGTGGGTCCGGCAAGACCATTGTGGGACTGGGGGCCATGGCCCGCCTGGGCATGAAGACCCTGATCCTGTGCACCAATGTGACGGCGCTGCGCCAGTGGCGAGAGGAGATCCTGGACAAGACCCAGATCGAGCCGGACCAGATCGGGGAGTACTCCGGCGAATCCAAAGAGATCCGGCCCATCACGCTGTCGACCTACCAGATCCTTACCTGGCGGCGGTCTCGAGCCGATGACTTCGTGCACTTCAGCCTGTTCAACCAGGCGAACTGGGGACTGGTGATCTACGACGAGGTGCACCTGTTGCCCGCACCGATCTTTCGGACGGTGGCCCAACTCCAGGCCAGGAGGCGGTTGGGTCTCACGGCGACCCTGGTGCGAGAGGATGGCAAGGAAGGGGACGTCTTTGCCCTGATTGGCCCCAAGCGTTTCGACATGCCCTGGAAGGACCTGGAGCACCAGGGCTGGATCGCCAAGGCGAGTTGTCGAGAGATCCGGGTGGGTCTGAGCAGCGAGGATCGAATTCGCTATGCGGTGGCCGATGATCGGGAAAAATTCCGAATCGCCTCCACGAACGCTCGCAAGGGCCCGCTGGTCCAGGAGATCCTGGACCATCATGGCCAGGAGAAGGTGCTGGTGTTGGGCATGTACCTGGATCAGCTCAAGTGGATCTCTCGTCGCTGGAAGCTCCCGCTCATCACCGGCCAGACGCCCCAGTCCAAGCGAGACGAGCTCTTCGCCAAATTTCGTTCCGGGGAGAACCGTGCCATGGCGGTCTCCAAGGTCGGAAATTTCTCCGTGGACCTTCCGGATGCCTCGGTCGCCATCCAGATCTCCGGGACGTGGGGCAGTCGGCAGGAGGAGGCCCAGCGGTTGGGACGCATTCTTCGGCCCAAGAAGGGCGACAACTCCGCGTCCTTCTACAGCATCGTGACCCGAGACACCGAGGAACAGCGCTTCGCCGAGAAGCGGCAGTTGTTCTTGACCGAACAGGGCTACGCTTACATCATCGAGACCAGGGACTGACGTGGCAGAGACGATTCTCCACCGAGATGTGGCCGTCCTCAAGGTCGAGGAACCAAGCGTGTTCGACGAGATCCGCGCCGTGCTGCCTCTGGATGACTTTGTGTTGGGATGGCTCTCGGACACCGAGATGGTGATCGATCCTCGCCGGGTCAAGGAGCTTGCCTCCAGGCTGGAGAGTCGCGGCATGACACCGCTGGTGAAGAAGGGCTGACTGCGACGTACTCCTGGGATGATGGGGGGGTCACCCCCGGAGGCCCTCGATGTTCACGACGCTGCTCTCTCTTGCCCTCTGCTCACTGCCAGCCTGGGGCGCCGAGCCCCGGCCGAAGAAGGAGTCCCAGACCGGCCGTCTGGAGATGGAGATCGAGCGGGGCCGGATGGCCCAGCCCAAGTACCTGATGGAGTTCAGTTTTGGCTCCTCCCTGCTCTACGTGGAGCAGCCGATGCTCGATGGCTATTCGGCCGTGTTGAGCAGTCGGGTTTTGCCGGTGCCCTCGGTCTTGATGCTGGCGGAACTACTCATACGCCCCCACTGGATCCTGGCCGGGATCCTGAACCTGCCCACGGGGCCGGTGCGGGTGCTGAGCGACGATGGCCGCAGCTACTCCGAGGAGGCCACGGCGGCGGCAGTGGCCATCGGTGGTGCCTATGTGCCCTTCCAGGTGCAGCTGGGAGAACATTCCACCATTCAGCCCCAGCTGGGCCTGATGCTCGGTCGAACCATCAACCACTCCGTGGATGATGTCTTCTTCCCGATGGCGGTGGCCCGGTTGCACATTCACACGAACACGGGTTTCTCCATGTACTTCGGGTCCGCCTATGCCGGACAGAGGGACACCCTGGCGCTTATCTATGGCGTGGGCCATCGCTTCTGAGCTAAGAAGCTGGACGGAGGGAAGAGACCATGGTTGTCCTCAGTGTGATCAGCATCCTGGGGTGCGCGACCCCCCCGACCACCCTTGTCCTCGACGAGGCCACGGACGACCCAGGTGTCACGGACGACACCGGTGCGGCGGCCGAGACCGAAGACACCATGCCGCCGGAGCCGGTCCCCGACACCTCGGTCTGGGACGCAGATTTGATCTTCAACTACGACCCCTGGGGAGAGGACTACGACTGTGTGGACGAGTTCGTCCACGAGACGGGGGAAGCGCCATCGGTCGAAGAACTCGCAGGATTGCAAGCGGAGTGCCCCGCTTGCACGGAGTTCTACTGGGCCATGCCCTCCGAACAGGAGATCTGCGGATGGATCCCGTTGGAGCCCGGCTTGCGAGGCCTGGTGTTCGGGGATGGCTGGGCCCAGGTCTACCTCTTCGAGGGGACCGTTGAGGACGGCTATTCGGGAAGCCTGCTGGACAGCGCGGCCACCTTTGACGGCTGGACCGTGACCTTCTCGGGAGCGATGACCATCTTCTTTACCGATCTCCTGGTGAGTGGGACCCTGACCTTTCCGGAAGAGTAGCGTCGCTCCCTATTGGGACGGCTCCGGCACGTACTGGTCCTGCAGGTCCTCCAGGTCTGCCACGTAGGGAGTCAGGTTTACCCAGAGACGGGCTGCGTCCAGGACAGCGTCCTGGGACTGATCCGAGGTCTCGGTGGGGTCGTTGGACCGGTCATAGAGGGCTTCATTGCCGTTCCAGTTGTAGTGCAGGCGCCATTCGCCTTCGGCCAGGAGCTGTCTCGGGGACAGGCTCCGGTCAAAACGCAGGGCTGTGCGGATCCGATCCACGGAGCCAAGTCCCACCGCTTCCCCGGTGGCCGCTTCTGGGACCGGCTGGCCGAGTGCCTGGAGGATCGAGGGCGCGAGATCCACGTGCCAGGTAGGCAGGGGGACGGACATGGGGCCGAGATCGGGTGCTGAGAATCCGGCGATGGCCTCGATCTCCTCGGCATGGAGCGTGGCGCCGTGGGACCAGTGCCCATGTTCCGCGAATTGCTCTCCGTGGTCGGAAAAGAACACCACCAGCGTGTCCTCCAGCGCCCCGAGGTTCTGTGCCTGGGTCCAGAGGTCTTCGAGATCGCGGTCCAATTGACGAAGTTCGCCGGCGTACAGCAGACGAACCTGGCGCTGAACCTCGGACCGGGTCTGCTCGTCCAGGTCCGGCCAGGCCTTTCGCATGGCCATGAAGTCCTTGGAATCCCGCAGGTCCCAGTTCAACGCTCCCGGTCCTGTCCACTCGGGGAGGACCGTCAACGGGGGGTCATAGGGACTGTGTGGGTCCACGACGTGGAGGTGCAGGAACCATCGTTGCCTCTGTTGTTCGGTGACCGTCTCAAGGAAATCCAGGGCAGCGGGAACCAGTGCGCTGGCCGGGGCCCCGGGATCCACCAGGTCTTCGTCGTAGCCGCTCGCCGTTCCGACCTCGTGGGAGAGAAACCGACTGCCACTGACCAGGCCGGTCAGGAACCCTGCGTCCTGGAGTTCCTCGGCGAGCAACGGGACCGGGGCCGGCCAGGGCTGGGGTCCCTGACCATTCAGGGGCAGGAACCCGGCCTCCAGCTGGGTGGTACCGGTGAGTGCACAGAGCATGGAGGAATAGGTCCAGTTCGAGCACGACAGGTGGTCGTCCAGGGCGACAGCCTGGTCGAACCAACTGTCCAGGAAGGGCATGTCACCAGTCCCGCCGTACCGGGTCAGGGCGTCCCTGCGCAGGGTGTCGATGCTGATCACGAGGAGGTTCGTCGCCGGTCCGGGTACCAGCAGTGTCTGCTCGACGGGGTCTGGTCGGCAGCCCAGCAGAAGCAGCAGGCTGAGCACGTCTCACTGTAGCGGTTGCGAGGGGTGAGACCGCGGTATTTTGGATCTTTTTGTGGGCTGATTTCGGGAGAGGCCAGAGGCAGGACATCCTGGCCGATGTAGACCATCACAATGGTTTGAACCAACTTTTCTCCATTGTGGGGAGGAGGGCCTGACAGGGGCCTGGCCACCGGGAAAACCGGGGAACAGAACACTTTGGTTCGCCACATGGGCCATACTCATGCCTTCAACAGGGAGACATGGATGCTGGTCGAGGGCGCCTGGCTGATGGGGATCGGGATGACAACGGTGTTTGTCTTCCTGGTCCTGCTCGTCGGCCTCATGCACCTCTCCACACGGCTCCTGGCACAGGTCTCCACAGGGGACGAGGCCCGGAGGCTGGCCGTCGCGGTGGCGGCTGCTCGACGGGCGAGGGAGATGGCATGAAGAAGGTCGAGGTGATGATCACGGCCTTTCGGGATGGCTTCCAGTCCTGCGTGGGGGCTCGCGTCTTCACCCAGGACTTCCTGCCGGCGGTCGAAGCGGCTGTCCACGCTGGTTTCACGCACTTCGAGGCCGGTGGCGGTGCCCGCTACCAGGTGCCGTACCTCTACTGTGGCGAGGACGCCTTCGACATGATGGATGCCTTTCGAGGCGCCACGGGCGAGGACGCCAACCTCCAGACCCTGTCCCGAGGGGTCAACGTGGTGGGGCTGGACTCCCAGAGCAGCGACATCATCGACCTGCACGCCCGCATGTTCAAGAAGCACGGGATGACCACCATCCGGAACTTCGATGCGCTCAACGACATCCGCAACCTCAGCTTCAGCGGGCGTTGCATCGCCAGCGCCGGCCTGAAGCACGAGGTGGTGGTGGCCATGATGGCCTTGCCGCCAGGCTGTACAGGTGCCCACACGGCCGAGTTCTACCTGGGGGTCCTGGAGGACATCCTGAAGGACGAGGTGCCCTTTCACTCGGTCTGCTTCAAGGATGCCTCGGGCACCGCCACGCCGGCCGTGATCCACGACACGATCAAGCAGGCCCGTCCTCGGTTGCCCGAGGGCACCCAAATTCGGCTCCACACCCATGAGACCGCCGGTATCAGTGTGCTCCAGTACCAGGCAGCCCTCAGTGCCGGAGCGGATGGCATCGACCTGGGCCTGGCGCCCTGCAGTGGTGGTACCGCGCAGCCGGATGTGGTGACCATGTGGCACGCCCTTCGCGGCAGTGGTTTCGACCTGGATGTGGACATCGACCGGGTCCTGGAGGCCGAGGCGGTCTTCAAGGACTGCATGAAGGACTACTTCATGCCTCCGGAGTCCAGGGCAGTGGAGCCAATCATTCCCTTCTCCCCGATGCCCGGTGGTGCGCTGACGGCCAACACCCAGATGATGCGGGACAACGGGATGCTCGATCGCTACCCCGAGGTGATCGCAGCGATGGGAGAGGTGGTCATCCGGGGGGGCTTTGGCACCTCGGTCACCCCGGTCTCACAGTTCTACTTCCAGCAGGCGTTCAACAACGCGGTCTTCGGGCCCTGGAAGCAGATTGCCCAGGGCTACGGGAAAATGGTCCTGGGGTACTTCGGGCGCACCCCGGTGCCCCCGGATCCGGAAATCGTGGCCCTGGCGGCGGACCAGTTGAGCCTGGAGGTCACCGAACGGGATCCCCGGGAGATCAACGACGAGGATCCGAAGAAGGGGGTCGAGGCGGCCACGCGCAAGCTGGAGGAGGCCGGCCTCCCGGTCACTGACGAGAATGTCTTCATCGCCGCAAGCCTGGGCGAAAAGGGCATCGGGTTCCTGCAGGGCGATCGCCCGGTGATGGTCCGGAAGAACGTTCCGGATGCGGCTGAGCCGGCTGCCGGTGGGGACCGGCCGGACGCCTACCGGGTGACCGTCGAGGGTCAGACCTACGAGGTTCGATTCGACGGAGAGGTGGCCGTGGTGGACGGCCAGCGGTTCGGGGTGGAAGTGGCCTCGGACTCGGACTCGAATGGAACTGCAGCCGAATCCTCCTCGGCCCCGGTCAATGGAGCAGGCTCCCCGGTGGCCACCAGCGTGCCAGGCAAGGTTCTTCAGATCCACGTGGCCGTGGGCCAGTCGGTGACCAAGGGCGATGCCCTGGTTCGGATGGAGGCCCTCAAGATGGAGATGGAGGTTCATGCGGACAGCGAAGGCACTGTGGCAGAGATCGCGGTCAGCCCCGGTCAGCAGGTCGTGGCAGGCGCCGTGTTGATGACGCTGGCCTGAGACCCGCCATGGAACGCCTCGAGGCTCTTCTCCAGATCACCGGCTTCGCCAGCATGGGCGTTGGCCAGTTGCTGATGATCGGGGTCGGTTTGTTGCTGATCTACCTGGCCATCGCCAAGGAGTTCGAGCCCCTGCTGCTGCTGCCCATCGGCTTTGGGGGCATCCTGGCCAATGTGCCGGTGGCGGAGATCGCAGGAGAGGGCGGGTTCCTCGGCATCCTGTACGCGGCCGGTGTGTCCAATGGACTCTTTCCGTTGCTGATCTTCATGGGGGTGGGCGCCCTGACGGACTTTTCGTCACTGCTGGCCAACCCCCGCACGGCTCTGTTGGGGGCTGCGGCCCAGTTTGGGATCTTTGCCACCCTGCTCGGGGCCCTGGGGTTGTCCCAGCTCACCGGCGCCATCGACTTCAGCCTGGCCGATGCGGCGGCCATCGGGATTATTGGCGGCGCCGATGGCCCCACGGCGATCTTCCTGGCCAGCAAGCTGGCACCGGACCTGCTCGGGGCGATCGCCGTCAGTGCCTACAGCTACATGGCCCTGGTTCCCATCATCCAGCCGCCGATCATGCGGGCGTTGACCACTGCCGAAGAACGACGAATCCCCATGGCACAGCTCCGACCGGTCTCCAGGCGGGAGCGCATCGTCTTTCCCCTCATGGTCGTGGGCCTCTGCATTGCGCTGATTCCGGAGGCCTGCCCGCTGATCGGAGCGTTGATGTTCGGCAACCTGCTCAGCGAGAGCGGGGTGGTGGACCGCCTGGCTGGAGCCGCCCGCAACGAGATGATCAACATCGTGACGATCCTGTTGGGGCTGGCTGTGGGCTCCAAGCTGGGGGCAGAGCACTTCCTCACGGTGACGACCCTGGGGATCCTGGTCCTGGGACTGATCGCCTTCTGCATTGGCACGGCCTCCGGGGTGCTCCTGGCCAAGGCCATGAACCGGGTCTCCCGGGTGCCGATCAACCCCCTGATCGGGGCGGCGGGAGTCTCGGCGGTGCCGATGGCGGCCCGTGTCGTGAACCGGGTGGGCCAGGAAGCCTCGCCGAACAACGTGCTGTTGATGCACGCCATGGGACCCAACGTGGCCGGCGTGCTCGGTTCGGCGGTCGCAGCGGGGGTCCTGCTGGCCCTGGTTGGTTGAGCGGGAGGTGGCGAAGATCCTGGGCGTGAGTCGGTCCACGCTGCGTAGAAGGCTGTGAGAGGCTGTTTGAGGGAATGGCGGAGAGTGGCTGGGGTAGGCTCGGGGTTGGAGTTGCCCGTGTGTCCTGTCTTTTTGGCTGCCTTGTTGTCCCTGGTTTCCCAACTGTCCCTCGGTCTGTCTGGGGGCGGCGTAGAATGATGGGTGTGCCTCGCGAGAGGGCTTTGCTTCTCCCCTGCTCAGATTCCCTCTCAAACCTTGTCTTTGCGGGAAGGGGCACCCAGTGAGGGTTCTTCTGACCGGTGGTGCCGGCTACCTCGGTTCGGTGCTCGCTCCGCTACTGCACCGATCCGGACACCTGGTCCGGGTGGTGGATCTGCTCTGGTTCGGCTGCCACCTGCCGGAAGGCATCGAGGTCATTCAGGCCGACCTCATGGAAGATTCACCGAGTTGGTACGAGGGAGTGGACGCGGTGATCCACCTGGCCGGACTCTCCAACGACCCCATGTCGGAGACGGACCCGACTTCGGCCTGGCGCAACAACGTCGGCGCCACCTCCCGGGTCGTGTCCCGCTGTTTGGAGATGGGCGTCCAACGCATGATTTTGGCCTCCACATGCTCCGTCTACGGCAAGTGTTCCGACGACCTGGTCACCGAGGACACGCCGACGCGTCTGGTGGGGGTCTATGCAAAGACCAAGGGGGCGGCCGAGGCCGTCGTGCTCACAGCTGCCAACGCTCATTTTCGGCCGACGGTGTTTCGCATGGGCACGCTCCACGGCTGGTCGCCACGGCTACGCGTCGACCTGGTCGTCAACGCCATGACCCGAGCCGGCCTGTGCTCCAACACGATCACGGTGCACGACCCACTGCCCTGGAGGCCGCTGCTGCACGTCGCGGACGCCGCCCAGGCGTTCAAGGATGCCCTGGAGCGGCCAGAACCACTGGATGGGATCGTCAACCTCGCCCAGTCGAACTTCCGCATCCTCGAGGTCGGCCAACAGGTCCAACAGGCACTGGCGGCTCGTGGACATCGGACTGAACTGAGTGTCCAGCGCCGGAGAGAGGTGCGGAGCTACCGTGTCAGCGCGCAGCGAGCCCTCGACTCGCTCGCCCTGAGTGCCATGCGTACCATCGAGGACACCGTGGGCGAATTCTGGGACCTCCTGCCGACGGACTTCGACTGGCACCACCCCCGCCTGCAGAACCTGTCTGTGGCTCAGCAGGTTCGCCTCTGCAGGACCTCGAAGTAGAGGGAGGCATGGGCGGCAGCGATGGCATCCGGGTCGAATCCCGCAGCGAACCGTCTACAGGCAGCACTCCGTTCCGCGAGGTCGGTGGCGACGACGGCCTCGGCGACGGCCTCGGCCGCGTCGCTCCGAGACGCGAAGGGAACGAGGAATCCCCTGGTGTCGGGATCAACGAGTTCGCGGAAACTGGGGAGTGCGGCATTGGCCAGGGGCACCAGACCGGCGGCCATGCCCTCCACCAGGGCCATACCGAAGCCCTCGTAGTCGCTGCTGGACGCGACGAAGCGGCACCTTGCGACGATGTCGGCAAGGTCGGCGTCGGCGACGAATCCGTGCGCGAAGATTCGTCCGGCCAGGGAGCCACCCCGACCGATCCGGTCGATCACCTGGTCCGCGTGGGCGCCCACCAGGTCACCCACCAGGTGAAGCGGGCCCACCGCAGGCAGATCCTCGAGCAGGTCGAGAAGTCGATCGATACGCTTGTTGGGGGAGTAGCGCCCCAGGTGCAGGATGCCTGCACCACTGCTCGCGGGCCGCATGCTGCGGAAGCGATGATGATCGACGGCGACGGGGATTCGCAGCAGCTTCTCGGGGGCCACCAGCCCCTGGAATCGTCGCTCGTCGGGCACCGAGACGGCGATGACGCGCTCGACATGGGCGAGGAGCCGGGGCATCACGACACGGAAGTGGAACTGCTTCAGTCTCCACAGCGAGCGCGTGTGGAAGTAGCCACCGTGGGGAGTCAACAGAACGGGCACGCCGGGGAGAGATCTGCGGATCCAGGGGACCGCATCCAGGAAGAACTCGGTGTTGTGGACGTGCAGCACGTCGGGACGACCGAGTGCGCGCAGCACTCCGGGTGCGAGGAAGTAGGTACCGACGCGCCGGTAGGCCACCCGGCGAACGGGGATGCCGTCGAGGATCTCGTGGTGGGGCAAGACCTCGCCGGGCCGCTCGTAGGTCCGGTCGAGGGCCAGAACAGAAGCTCCGATGCCATGGTTCGGCAGGTGGCGGCAGAGCCCTTCGACGAACCGCTCCACGCCACCGACGGAGGGCCGGTATTGACAGGTGAGGTGGAGGACCTGGGGCGGGGTCCCGGGACGGCGGGGCGACGGATTCACGTGCTCCTGGTCTCCAGCAGTGGCGGGGTGCTGCTCGACCTGTTGGCCCTGAGGCCGTGGTGGAGCCGCCACCGGGTCAGCTGGGCGACCGTGAAGGCGGTAGACACCCTCTCCTTGCTGGCCGACATGGACGTGCATTGGGTCCGGGAAAGGACAGCCAGGGCACCCTGGGGCGTGGTTCCCGGAGTCCTCGAAGCCCTGCGTACACTGCGTGCCGCCGATCCCGATCTCGTGGTCTCCTCGGGCTCCGGCGTCTCCATCGGGTTCTTCATCGCGGCCCGGCTGCTCCGTGTCCCCTGCTTCTGGTTTGAGACCCTCAACCTGGTTGGGAGCACCGGCCTCTCCGGCCGGATCTGTGCTCGGCTGGCCCAGGAGGTCCTGGTACAGCGCCCGTCGATGCTCGACCAGCACCCCGGCGCAGTCGTCATCGGAGAGTTGTACTGATGCGGGTGGTCGTGACGGTGGGCATGGGACGCTGGCCCTTTGACCGGTTGTTGCGAGCCGTCGCTCCACTGTGTACCCGTCACGAGGTGTTCGCCCAGACAGGCACGTCCCGAGTGCCTCTCTCCTGCGAGTGCCGTGACTTCATCCCCTACGTCGAGATGGTGGAGAGGATGCGGTCGGCTGACGTGATCGTGACCCACGCCGGCAACACCGTGCGCCTGGTTCAGCGCTTCGGCAAGGTCCCGGTGGTTATGGCCCGGGCGGCTGTCCACGGTGAGATGGGCAACGACCATCAAGTCCACTATCTCCGCCATGAGCAAGCTCGTAGCCGAGTGGTGGCAGTGTGGAATAGTGGTCGTCTCCTGGAGGTCGTCGAGAGGCATCCGGAGGTGGAGGCTGGACTGATGTGCAGGCCCCTCCCGGACCCCATCAGCGGGTCCGACATGGTGGAGATGCTCGACAGCCTCTGCGCACGGTGGATCCCGTGAATCCCTTCCACGAACACCCCACTCGACGGTACACCTGGGCCTGGGAGCAGCTCCATCATCGGACCGGTCGGCACCTGGACCTCGGCTGCAACCGGGGGGCATTCCTGGGTGCGCTCGCCCGGACGACGAAGTTGGAGTGTGTCGGTGTGGATGCCCACGAGGGGTACCTTCGCGAGGCGGCTGCCGCGTATCCGGGCCTCGACCTTCACCCCCTCGAAGCCCGTGCTGGATTGTCGTTCCCCGACGCATCGTTTTCCTCCGCAAGCCTGCTGGACGTTCTCGAACACGTGCCCGATGAGCACTTCACGCTGAGTGAGATCCGGAGGGTGCTGGCCCCGGGGGGCCTGCTCGTCCTGAGCGTTCCCGCGCTCCATCTCTTCAGCTTCCTGGACCCTGACAACGCCAAGTTCCGTGCACCGAGACTGCATCGATGGGTCTACTCGGCACGGTTCGGCCGAGAGGTCTACCAGGAGCGCTTTGTCGACCTGGACGACGGGCTCCGCGGGGACATGTCCGTGGAGCGGAAGGAGCACACCAACTACCACCCGGGGGAGCTGGTCGAGTGCCTGGAGGGCCACGGCTTCCAGGTGGTCGATCGCGGCGGGGCCAACCTGTTCTGGCGGTGGTTCCAGGTGCCAGCCCTGCTGACCGGTGGGCTGCTGCGCAGGGGGCTGGAGCGGCTGGTGCTCTGGGACGGCCGATTGTTCTCCCGTGCGAACTTGTTCCTGGCCCTGGAGCGGCGATGAGAGCGGAACTGATGCGAATGACCCGGCTGGTGGGCTTCTTCGGGAGGCTTGCCATCAAGGAGCACCTGGTGCCCGGACTGCACGTGCGTCCGCTGGTCGGTGAGTTGTTCCTGACCGAGAACTGCAACCTCCGGTGCAGGAGTTGCGCCTGTTGGAGGAAGACCACGCGGGAGGAAATGAGCACCTCGGACTGGCGCCAGGTGATCGAGCAGCTCGCAGATCTTCGCTTCATCAAGCTGAATTTCACCGGCGGGGAGCCACTGCTCCGCCAAGACGCCGCGGAGCTCATGGCCCATGCGCGGGACCTCGGTGTACCGGACCTGCACCTGAACACGAACGGCATCCTGCTCACCGACCGCCGCCGCGCAGAGGTGCTCGAGGCTGGGATCCGCAGCTTCAACATCTCTCTCGACGGCCCCGATCCCGAGTCCCATGACGCCCTGCGGGGCAGGGAGGGCGCCTTTCGAACCACCCTGTCGCACCTGCAGGCGCTCCTGCGGGAGGGGGAGTCCACCGACATCGCGGTTCGGATCTGCTTCACGGTGATGAAGGACAACCTGGACCAGGTGCCGGCCATGGCCGCCCTCGCTTCCCGCCTCGGCGTTCGGCTGTACCTGAACCTCGCCAGGGACAGCCCCTTCCTGTTCGGCGATCCGGAGGCCTCTGAACTCGCCCGCGTCGACCAGTCCCACATCGACGACATGCTGCGACGACTGGAGCCCCGTGCTCGGGGGAATCCTCGACACCTGCCCGACTATGCACAGCTGCGCTACCTGCGCACTCACTTTGTCGACCGTCTCCAGGCTGCCGTGCCGTGCGCCGAGTCCCAGCTCAAGCTGATGATCGACAGCCGAGGTGGAGTCGGGGGCTGCTGGGGACACGAGCCCGAGCACGACATGCGCTCCCACCGCATCGCCGAGATCGTCGACGGCCCCCGCTACCGCGAGCGCCATGCGGCCTTCTTTTGCAAGCAGTGCCGTGGATGCGGGAGCAACTACGCCCTCAACCTGCGCTGGCGACCGCGCAACCACCTCGAGGGTGCGTTCTGGAGGCTCGGCCGCCTCCACCTCGTCCCGGAAGTGTCTTGAGAACGAGCATCCCCCTCTACGACGCCCTTGCGGCGACCTACGACGACCACTTCTCTGCGCCCCACCGTAGGGCCTACGACGACCTCTGCTGGGAACACGTCGAGCGCCTGCTTCCCTCTGCCAGCGGGCTGATCGTCGACGCGGGCTGCGGGGTGGGGCGATGGGCGAGCCGCCTGGTCTCCATGGGCCACCGGGTGATCGGCATCGAACAGGCACCCGAGATGATCAAGCGTGCCAGGGCGCGGGGCCTGGGTCCGCGCTTCGTTGTGCTCGAGGGTTCGATGGAGGAGGTCGAGCCCTGCCAAGGTGAGGCGGACCTGGTCCTGGCCATGGGTTCCCTCCAGTACACCCTCGAACCGGGCGCCGCCCTGGCGCGTTTCGCCTCCTGGCTGCGACCGGGAGGCCGTGCAGTGGTACTCGTCGACTCGCTGCTCGCACTCGTCCTGGAGCTCTGGGCAGCAGGTCGCGACGATGAGGCCGAGTTGCGGCTGCGCAGTAGGAGGGGTGTGTGGAAGCAGGAGGGCCTCTCGGCTGACCTCCACCTGTTGGATGCAGGCCGCCTTCGGTGTCTTCTGCTGGAGGCCGGGCTGGCCGAGGTGGAGGTGGCCGGTGTGCTGGTGGGGGCCACAGCACACGGGCGGGAGGGTCTTCGGAGGCGGCTGGAGTCCAACTACGACGGCCAGCTTGCCCTTGAGCGCATCGGGATGGCCGAATCGCTGCTGGCGGACTCCGGCAAGCAACTCCTGGGAACGGGGCGCAGACCATTGCTCGGAGACGACTCATGAGTGTCGCCGAGATGCCCGCCATTCCCGTGGTCATCCCACCCCGCCCGCATCAGCTCGATGTCGTCCTGGAGCGCGTCGGGGAGGCGCTCCGGACAGGCACCCTCAAGGCCGGCGTGCGTTGGTCGAAGCAGTTGCACGGGGAGCTCGCCCGGGTCCTGGCGCTGTCCGACCCCTCTCGGCTGTTGCTCACGGTCTCGGGCACGGCGGCTCTGCGCCTCGCAGTCGCCTGCACGGCTGGCAAGGCCGAGCCGGGCGAGGAGGCGCTGCTGCCCAGCTTTACGTTCCCGGCCACCGCGGAGGTGCTCGTCCAGCTCGGCTACCGGCTACGGTTCATCGACGCCGACCCCCGGTCCTGGAACCTGTGCCCCGTCGACCTTGAGCGGGCGCTGTCGGAGCGACCGGCCAGACTGGTCGTCGCCGTGGACTGCTTTGGCACTCCAGTGGACTACGAGGCGCTTCTCTCCCTCTGCAGGGCGCACGGTGCGAGCCTCGTGGCCGACTCCGCAGCGGGCCTCGGCAGCACCTGCCGGGGACGGCCCCTCGGCACCCAGGCTGACGCCCACGCGTTCTCGATGAGCTTCGCCAAGGTCCTCTCCGCCGGTGGTGCGGGGGGTGCCGTCGTGCTCCCCCCTGGCATTGTGCTCGACCCCAAGGCCGGGTGGACCCGATCCTGTGAATTGGGAGAACTGCATGCCATCGCAGCACTGGACCAGCTCCCCCATCTCTCGGCAATGGTCGAACGGCGCCGCGACATCTCTGCGGCCTACGAGCGCGCCATCCAAGACATCGACGGACTGGTAGTCCAGGCCATCCACTCACTGGACCGTAGTGCCCGTGTCCACTTCGTGGTTCGCGTGGTCAGGGCCCGGGAGTCCTTGGAGGCCGCCCTCGAGAGCCGGGGCATCCAGACACGACGCTACTTCAACGCCTGCCACCTTACCCAGTGGCCCAGTGATCGGGCGCTTCCAGTCTCTGAGGCATTGCACAGCGAGGTGTTGGCCCTTCCCCTGTCCTCGGAACTCAGAGACGACCAGGTCGAACGGGTCATCAATGGACTGAGAGCGGGCTGGTGAGGGCGCCCGCCCTGCCTGGTGTTGACCTGCCGACGACACGGTGGACCACCGCCGAGGCAGACCGGGCCTCGGCGGTGGACCTCCTCGACCTGTCGGGCGATCCGCGAGCTGCCCTCGGCGAAGTGGTGTGATGAACTCGAGCGGGTCCAGCCAGGAGCAGTGGGGAGGCGCCGACGTCGGGCGAGATTTCTGGATCCCCGTCTCGTTGGTGGTGCCACTCGCGTTGCTGCTGGTCTTCGGTGGACCCCACTACATGGTCGGTTTCGCCCTCCTGGCGATGTTCGGCATGCTGTTCCTTGCGAACACCCGCGCCTTCATCCTCCTGTTCCTCGTCGTCGTGGCCATGCGGGACTGGGTCGCCGGCGGTGAGCGCATCGACGTCGGCATCCTGACCTTCGACCTCGGAGGCCTGGTCAATGTCATCACCACGCTCATCGGGGCGGTGTACTTTCTCGTCCTCTGGCGCAACCCCTTCAAGGGGCGCTCGCTGACCTGGCCTTACCTGATCTTCTGGGGACTGTTTGCCATCTCCATGCCCTGGGCACCGGACTTCCGGCAGGGCATCCGGTTTGTCACGCGCTTGCTGGCCCCTTTCGTGACCTACCTGATCATCTCCGATCTGTTGGACCGCGGAATGGTTCGGAGGGTCATCAAGGCGCTCTACCTCTCCTCCGCCGTGCCGATCCTATACGGCTACTGGGAGCTGTTCACGGGCTCGGGAAATACCATCACGGCCGGGTTCGTCCGTGTCCAGAGCTGCTTCAATCATCCCGCGAACTTCAGCATGTACCTGCTGTTCCTGTTCTGCCTGGCCTACGCCACGTTCCTGGACAGGCGGACCATGAACAAGGCCGCGTGGCTGTTCTACCTCTCGGCGATCGTGATCCTGCTGATCAGCACCTACACCCGCATCAGCTGGTTGGCTGCCCTGGTCTGCTTCGTCTACCTGTCGTGGGCCTATGGTCGAGTCCGCTACCTGCTGACCGCGTTGCTCGCAGCAGTCCTGTTTGCACCGTTGTTCGCGCAACCGCTGATCAACCGGGTGCTCGCGATCGACACCGCCCTCGGATCCCACAACCTGCTCGACCGTTCGAACTCCATCGGCTGGCGGCTGTTCTTCTGGACCCACCTGATCGAGGACTGGAAGCTGAGGCCCTGGTTTGGCTACGGCACCGGATCGAGCATCGTGTTCGGTCGTGAGTTGATGGGCGTCTGGACGAGTCCCCACAACGGGTATCTGCGCGTGCTCTACGAGACGGGCATCGTCGGGTTGGCGGCCTTCACCTGGGTGCTCGTGACGATGATGAAGCAGGCTCTACGCCTGTTGCGTTCGAGGCTGGACGAGAAGGTCAAGCTGGTCAGCCACGTCTACGTGACCATGACCATCAGCTACATCATCCTCAACATCACGGACAACATCCTGGAGTACTACGAGGTCGCCATCTACAACTGGGCGATCCTGGCGCTAGTGGAGTACAGCAACAAGGTGGCGGCCTCCAAGGGGCTCATCGAGGCAGCCGGCTTCGAGATTCCCGAGGAGATCGAGGAGGACGAGGAGATGCCCGTCCTCGTCGAGGTGTGGCAGGACGGCGAGGCCGCAGCCTCACGTTCACGTTCGAACTGAAGGGCTGAGAGACTGGCGAGCCGATCAAGCTCGGCCTCGTCGGCGTTCGGATCGTGATGCGTCTCACCGCCGTCAGAATCGCTATTTCCCGAGCGGGCACAGTGCCCACTTTGGGCCGATTCGGGCCGGTTTCGGCCCCTTTTTAGACCTTTAAATTATTGAAATCACGTTCTTCCGAACGGTGTTCTTCTATTCCACGTACCCCAGCGCCTTGAGCGCCTCCTCCACCTCGCTGTCGAAGGCCTGGATCGCCTCGGCGTTGGCGGGGGGGTCGGCGACGATGCCATAGGTCACAGTGGCACTCCGGCGTCCGCCTGCTCCCCGCAGCAACACGTGCTTTCGACCGTCCGGCTCTGGCAGGGTCTC
>CAZMNK010000042.1:26157-37170 GCA_964567625.1 uncultured Enterobacterales bacterium
TCTCTGCGGTTCGCTCGTGGGTGGCCAGGACCTCCCCGGTGTCGCCGTTCACAAAGCGCAGGGTCAACCCGGCCAGGGTGAGTAGATCGCCATTGGCCCGGACATAGGCCTCCCGTCGGCCCTTGGCGCCCTTGTCAAAGGTGATCCGGGCGATCCCTGCCTCGGTGACCTCTGCCGTGGCAGGAGCCCGGTTCATCGGGTCGCCTCCCAGCCAGGCGTTGGTGAATCCAGCATCGTTGGAAAGCTCGACCACCAGGGGTGCAGCCGGCTTTCGGCTGGCGGCTCCGAACTCCAGGCGCAGGACCGGTCCAGACCAGGTGCCCAGTCCTTCTCCCAGCCTGGAGTGCCAGGCCGTGGTGTCGGCGCCATTCCGGGCCAGGTCCTCCTGTTCGTCCGGGTCTGACACCAGGTCGTAGAGCGATTCTCTGCCTGCTTTCGTGGTCCATTTCTTGCCGTCGAGGACCACCCCCCACTGGTCTGCGCCGTACAGGGGCCGTCCCACGGACTGGGGGCGGGTCTCCTGGGAGGCTGCGGCTGTCGGATCCCCCTGGGCCAGGGGCAGTAGCGAACGACCGGGGAGATCCTGGGCAGGCAGGCCCAGCAGGTCCAGGACGGTCGGGGCCAGGTCCAGCAGCGAGACGGGGGTGGTGATCCGGCTGGCGGGTACACCGGGGCCCCGCAGGATCAGGGGAACCCGGAGAAGCTCGTCGTAGAGCGAGTGGCCATGCTCGAAGTCCCCGTGGTCCCAGAACTCCTCGCCATGGTCGGCAAAGAGCACGACTGTGACCTCGGGCCCCAATCGGTCAAGAAGGGCTCCCAACTGGTCATCCAGGTACCGCAGGTTCTGGTCGTAGCGATCGAGCAGGTACTGCTCCAGGGCTGCGCCTTCGGTCTTGTGAGCCTTGAGGATCTTGGTCCGTGTGGCGCTGGAGGCGTCGAAGTCCCCGGGAGGATCGCCGGCCCAGAGCGTTCGATAGGCCCTGGGCTCGTTGTAGGGCAGATGCATGTCCATCACATGCAGCATCGCCATGGCATCCCGGTCCTGGTGACGGTCCAGGAAGTGATCCAGTTGTTCGATGACGTCCTCGGCAGGGGGCCAGTTCACACAGTGGTGCTGGGTCCAACCATCGGCCATGTCGAAATTGGTCGACAGGTAGACATTGCCCACAAAAGCCCCGGTGGCCCAGCCAGCTGCGGCCAGGCGCTCCTGGAGAGGCGGCGTCGATCGCCACTGTTCGGGCTGTTGGCCAGAGAGCACGGTGCGCGTCGTGGGCAGGGTCCAGGGTGCCACCGAGCGGGCCTGTTCGAAGACGGCACCTTTCCTGGCCCAGGCATCGAGCCGCGGTGAGGTGTCCCGCTCGTGGCCGTAGATCCCCAGGTGGTCCTGGCGCAGGGTATCGACGAACACCAGCAGCATCCGGCGAGGATTGGAGACCGGCGTGTACAGCGTGGGCTCGGCCAGGAAGACATAGTCCAGGTCCGAGGACTCACCGGGCTCCGTCCGCAAGCGCAGGTGAGCCCGCTGGCCGGCCCAGGCCCCAAGGTCTACCTGGATCGGTGACCAGCCGTCGGTTTGCAGGGGGATGCGATCCACCTCGGTGATCGTCCCGGACTGGTCCAGATCCACCACCAGGGTGGCCCCATCGGAGACGACCCCCACCCGGGCTTCGGGGGGAAGGATCGTGGCGTCCAGGGCGAGAACGGCATCGGGGGGGATCACCACCTCCCAGGCTGCCAGGCCCGGGGCTGGCAGGTAGACCCCGGTGCGGGTGCTGTCGTCGAGTTGAAGGGACCGGAGGGCAAAATCCCGCTCCTCCAGTCCGCTCTGGTCGAGGTTGAGGCCGTCCTCCCGTTCACTGGCCCGCGGGTAGGCCAGGGTGTAGTCGGTGTCCCGAGGTGGTCCGAGCGACGCATCCCGACGGAGGATCAGCGTGTCCTGGGTGAAGTCCCAGGTGTCCATGTTCCTGGCGCCCTTGGGACCATTGGAAAATCGGAGGCTGGCATCGCCGCGGTAGACGATGGCCCCTGGGGGAGGATGGCTGTAGAAGAGCTTCCTGGATCGAAAGGGCAGGGGTGCCTTCCAGGTCTGAACCCCACGGGTGGTTCGGACGAGCTTGAAGGGGCCCAGCACGGGCATCTGTTCTGGAGCGGGAACCCCACCGGGACGACTGGTCTCCGGGAGAGAGAGCGCGACCAGGGCCTCGGGGTGTCGGGCCAGGAGGAGCGGCGGAACGGTGTCGTGTCGAGCCGACGGAGGCGGCGGATCGCCGCAACCGGCAGGCAGGACCAGGAACAGGGCGAACAACACTGCGCCCCATGTTCCCATGGGAGATCGGGACAACACGCCCTCGGGGGGGCTCAGTCTTCTCGGCGACGCAGTCCCGCCACCAGGGCCAGGACGAGACCGGCAAGGCCACCGACCGGAGCGGCTCCGGTGCTGGCGCAGCCGCCCATCGCCTCGGCGGAGAGGTCCAGCGTTGCCTCGGCGCGACCGGCCGGTCCACCGGCGGTCATGCGGACGGTGTAGTCCCCTTCCTCGTCGAAGAGGAGCACCGGGCTCCAGGCTCCGACCGGTTCGCCAACCGGCTCCCCGTTCTTTTCGATCTGGAAGGCGACTGTGTCGATGCAGCCATAAGTGGACACATCGGTCTGGTTGATGACCTGGTAGGCGATGAGATCCTCGTCGAGGTCCACGTAGCCAGCGTTCATGGTCGCCTGGAGAGAGAAGACCGGTTCGGGGATCTCGCAGGCCAGCACAGCGGCCAGCTGACTGGACTCGAAGGTCCAGGTGCCGCACTGTTCGCTCTCGCCGGAGAACACGACGGAGGGGGTGAACTGCCCCTGGACCTCGTACTCGTGGAAGGGCTCGAGCTCCGTGGAGCCGTCGGTGCCGTCACCAAAGTTCCAGTCCGCGTCGGTCACTTCCTCGTCGGTCACCAGCTCGAACTGGATGCCCAGCGGTGTGGGACCAAAGGTGGGGGTGTCATCGGAGATCTCGAAGCTGGCAAAGGGTCCATAGAGGGCCGTGATGCCAGCGATGTCATCGGAGTTGATCTGCGCCCGGCTGGTGTCGCAGGAGCCACCAGTCCAGAACATGGTGGCCGAGCGGTAGGACTCGTCCACGCAGATCTCGCCTTCTTCGCAACTGTGGCCCATTCCCCAGAGGTGACCGATCTCGTGGGTGCCTGTGGACTCGATGGCCATCTCGCCGGAGGAACAGCGGCCCTCGTCGATGTCCTCGGTGGTGCCCCAGTCGATGTTGTCATTGAAGGTGATGTCGTTGTCGATGTTCTTGAAGATCAACTCTCCAGCGATGTTCTTGACAACGGTGGCGGTGGTGCGCCCGCGAGGGGTCATCACCGCGTTGATGCCGGTGCCCAGGTCGTCGCCAGGATCGTCATAGAAGACCTTGTTGATGCCGTCGTTGGCGGCGCCACCATTGCCCGGGTGCAGGCCCATGTACTCGAAGTCGAGCACCGCACAGTCGGCGACGAACCAGTTGGCGAACGAGGCGACCATGACCGCCTCCTGGTAGTAGAGGCCGGTCTCGGAATCGATTGTCTGGGGCAGGGAGTCCTCCAGGTACTCGGTCACCCAGAACTCGACAGGGAACTCCTCGGGATCCCACATGTAGCCAAGGACGTTGTAGGCGTGTGCGGTGCCCGAGACTGCCAGGGCTGCCAGAAGAACGGCGGGGAGTAGTTGGCGCTTCATTTCGTCACCCCCTGCTGCACGGTATTGATGCGTGCGAGCCTGGCGGGGTCGGCCCCCGGGATGGGCAGGCCATCCCAGCCAGTGGCCACCCGAGAAAGGATCCGGTTGTCCATGTCATCCATCAGGATCCGATCTTCGGGATCCGGGTGAGGGATGAAGCGGTGGTCATAGGCCTTGGTGTAGGGGACCGTGAACTGGACTGCGATGCGATCGCCGGTGTCCGGGTCGAGGCGGTTCGTGAACTTGCCCTGCTGCCAGCCGACCACGCTTGTGCGGCCATTGCCCAGGACCTCCAGGAAGAACAGGCCGTCCTCGCCCGGGCTGAAACGCGGGACCGAGTCGATGAGCTGGAACTCGTCGTGCAGGATGCCGCCCATCTGGTCGATGGTCACCGCATCCACGGAGGTGTCTCCCTTCAGGGTTCGGGTGATCTCCACGTTGGCACGGGTCCAGAGATTGCCGCGATCATCGTGTTCAACCCACACCTCGTTGACGACGCCGTGGACGATCAATTCAGACGCGTCGGTCATCTGCTCGATGGTGAGCGGACTCAGAGAGGTGGCGCTGGCGGTACCCGGAAGCAGCCATCCAGCGGCGGAAATGGCGGCAAGGAGCAGGATCTTGTTGCCCGACATGGATTTCCCTCGCGCGTGAGCGCAGGTTCTTCAACTAGAGAGTTCGAGAAGTGCGTCGAGCTTCTTAGTTGCTAAGGTCGAGCGCCGTCAAGGGGGGGGTGGACCGGGCTTGCGCTCCTGGGGCGGTCTTTACACAAGGCTGGCAGGTGCGGGGAAGCCTGTTGTGAACTTCTTGGGAGTCCACGCCACTTCATTGCCTTGCAAAGGGGCTGTCACGCCCCTGAACTTCCTGCCTACCGATGCTTGACGCACTCCACTTGCCCGCGTACTTTCCCGCTCCCTGCTCTCTGGTCCTCGCGCGAGGGGCGTTTTCGTTTCTCCCCGAGACCTGGACACCTTCTCTCGCTGGCTCCTTCCGAGGACGGTCTAGATGACCCGCTGCCTTCGCGCCCTTGCCCTTGTCTTCGTCATGGCCCTTGCCCTGTCGAGTTCCCAGGCCCATGCCCAGACGACCGGTCTCATCAAGGGCATCGTCATCGACGAGGGTGGACTGGCAATTCCCGCCGTGCTGGTCACGGTCACCTCCCCCGCCCTTATCGGCGGTGCCCAGCAGCAGAGCACGGACGGCAATGGTCGTTTCCTGTTCACTCAGCTGCCTCCAGGCAAGTACAACCTCAAGTTCGACAAGCCGGGCTTTTCCCGGCTGGAGAAGCCGAACCTCAACGTGTTGATCGGCCGCAGCGTCAACCTGACGATCGAGCTTCCCCTGGCCACGGCCAGCGAGGAATACATCATCGAGGAGAGTCGTCCGACCCTGGACACGGAACAGGCGTCCACCGGTGAGGTCCTTCAGAAGGAGTTCCTGGAGAAGGTTCCCTCGGGGCGGTCCTACCAGAGCGTGGTCAGCGCAACCCCGGGCGTGATCGGCGGTGGCAACCCCAACGTGGGCGGCGCTGGGTACAACGAGAACACCTACCTGCTGGACGGTGTCCAGATCACCGACCCGGTCACAGGCACCTTCTCCCTGAACTTCAACTTCGATGCCATCGAGCAGATCGAAGTGCTGACCGGTGCCTTTGACGCCGAGTACCCCCAGAGCCTCGGCGGCATCATCAACATCGTCACCGAGACCGGGACCAACCAGCTCGAGTTCGACACCAGCATCTGGTACGAGACCAGCGCCCTGATCCCCAAGATCGACGCCCGGTACGCGGCGGATGGGGCTGAGTTGGCCCCCACCGGCTTCGACACCTCCAACCAGTACACCCAGTTCAACGCCAAGCTGTCCGGTCCGATCATTCGCGACCGGGCCTGGTTCATCATCAGCTACTCCCGTGTCCAGCGGAAGTACACCAACGTCGGCGTGGACCTGCCCTGGGACTACGAGGGCCACTACGTGATGGCCAAGCTGACCACCCAGCCGAACCCGTCTCACCGGTTTCAGGTGCTGGTCCAGTCCGATCCCACGACCGTCGACAACACCGAGCAGAACAGCCGCTTCATCGAGCCCGAGGCCCAGGGACGGCAGGCACAGGGTGGTGTGCTGGGTGCGTTGACCTGGGACTGGTTCATCAGCCCCGAGCTCTTTGTCGAGACCGTCGTGAGCTACCAGAACAGCTACATCGACGTCACCGGTGTTCCCTGCACCCACGACAAGAACCTGGGCTACCACCCCTGTGAGGAAGACGAGCCCGAGAACAGCCTGGACTTCGAGACCCCGGCTCGCATGGGTCAGAACCTGGCCTTTGACCGGGACAACTACTACTACATCTACATCGACGATCGCTGGCGCTACCGGGCCCAGTCCAAGGTGAGCCTGCTCCAGCGGGAGTTCATCGGTTTCCACGATCTCAAGGCTGGTGTCGAGGTCGATGTCGTGCGCTTCGACCAGGTCGTGGGTTTTCCTGGCAACCACTACTACTACGACGTCAACCAGTCGGCCTACGACCCCGACACCTACATGAACTACTACTGGGTCGAGTCCACGGCCCCGTTCCACAAGAAGCAGTCCGGAGAGCACTACGGCTTCTTCCTGCAGGACGTCTGGAAGCCCGTGGACAACCTGACCCTGCGCTACGGCGTCCGGTATGACCACGCCATCCAGAGGTCGGACACCCAGGACAGTGTCATCAACAACGGTGTCTTTGGCCCACGCTTCTACGCCATCTGGGATCCCTGGGGCGATGAGAAGACCAAGTTCTTCGGTGGTTATGGCCGTTTCAACGACCTGGGGACCCTGTCGATCGCCGGGAGCCAGAACCAGAGTGGGTTTGGCTACAAGATCTACGTCGGCGAGCTCTTCGGCAACTTCGCCAGCCCTGCGGAGCAGCACGCCAACGAGTACGACTACGAGAACACCAACACCGCGATTGAAGATCTGTCGGCTCCGCACTCCGATGAGTTCGTCATCGGCGCCGAGCGCGAGATCATCCAGGACCTGGTCTTCGGGGTGACGTTCACGGCCAAGTTCACCGAGAACATCTACACCTACGATGAGCTCAACGCCATCTGGGACGAGGACGGCTACAACACCATCGGCACCACCGATGGCACCCAGGACGTGCTTCTCCGGATGCGGACGCCCTACGAGGCCCGCCGGGACTACTACCAGACCGACGTCCAGCTGCGGAAGAACTTCTCCGATCGCTGGCAGTTGTTGGCCACCTACACCTACACGGTCTCCCGCGGGACGACCCAGAGTGCCAGCACCGCCGGTCTCTCGGTCCCGCCGCAGTACGAGTACCTCTACGGGAACCTGTCCACGGACATCCGGCACCAGATCAAGGCCGGTGGCTCCTACGACCTGCCGAACGATCCCTGGACCACGACCCTGGCCTTCATGCTCGAGTACTACTCGGGCAGGCCGACGACCCGGTACTACTACACGCCGGACACCAACCAGATGGCCTACCAGCTCAAGAGCCCGCTGGGTGAATATGCCCGCAGCGAGCCGGTGCTGTACTTCGACATCGGTGTTCAGCAGAAGATCCACGTGCGCAAGGGTGACCTTGTCGCGAACCTGTTCATCTACAACGTGCTGAACCAGCAGCAGGCCGATTCCTACTACTCGGTCGGCTACGGGGAGCCGCGTTGGGTCATCTACAGCCGCCAGGAACCGCTGACCGTCAGCGGTGGCCTGCAGTACAAGTTCTAGGAGCCTTCCAATGCTGACTCCCTTGCTGCTTGCCTTGAATGGCTGCGCCTACGATGAGCACCTGCCCCAGGTCGACGTGCATGGCACCCTGGTGGTGCCTCGTGCTGCGGCGACCCGGGATGTGGTCGATGAGCGAACGGGCGAGGTCACTGCAGTGACCGACTCGCGCTGGATCGGGCCCATCTTCATGGGGGCCTATTCCGGGGTGGATTCCCTGAACTATGGCTACCCCCACCCGGAAATCGGGCCGGTGATTGGAGCCACCTCGGGCAACACCTACCCCTATGGCGGCGGGTCCCTGGGGCGCTTTGACTTCGCCTGCTTCGAGAGCCTGGTCTGCGAGGTCAACACCGGGCGCTTTGCGGACTTCGAGAGCATGATCGAGTGGTTCAACGACACCATCAACGAGCCCATCATCGATGACTTTGGCTCAGAGGTGGACTCCCCGGACTACTTCCGGTCCTACTGCTATGACTTGCTGAACTTCACCGACGACTACGAGTTGAGCTTCGTCGCCTGCCCCGATGGCCGCGAAGGCTGCAATGGCCTTCACTTTGAAGAGAACGGGGACGGAGACTTCCAGGCCGAGTTCGACCTGTGGCAGGTGACCTACCAGCCGAAGATGCAGATCTGGGGCTGGATGGACAGCCCGGGTGAGGACTTCAACTTCACCACCTGTGACCCGGACAAAGGCCAGCGGAACACCGAGTACGCGAATGATTTCGAGTACGGCACCAACTACGAAGACCTGTTGAACTTCCCCCAGAAGTACATCGGATCGGGGGACTACCTGGTCCAGGATCCGTACATCACCCAGGCCGAGGATGCCGACGGTTGGCGGAACACATCCGAGCAGGCCTCCATCACCTTTGACTACCTGTTGGAGAACTGAGCCCATGCTGCTTCTCATGTTGACCACAGGCTGCAACCTCTCCCAGGATGCCTTCGACCAGGATCCGCACCCGGACATTCCGGGCATCGTGCACCTGGGAGAGATCCAGGTCATCCCCATCGACGACTTTCTGGACCCCGCGATTCGGGAGGACCTGATCAACTACCACGTGGTGGGGCCGCCGGGTGCGTCCGTGTTGGGAGGCGCTTCGGCGACCTTTACGGGAACCGGTGACACCGTCTGCCTGGTGGTCGACCCGGAGTCGGTCTTCTGGGCCGAGTCCGTGGCCCTGCAGGACGCGGATGAGCGCTACACCTGGCCCGACAACTTCCAGGATGACGGGGATGTGGATCTGTCCGCGGGTCTGTCGGCCTACTACACCGGCACACCGGGGCTGGATCTCGGGGACTTCCAGGCCACCTATGAAGACGAACTGGGCGTCGAGGTCGAGATCGAGTTCAACGAGTGCACGATCGCCGACTACTACGGTGGAGAGGGCGGCAACGCCGGCCGTGGCCACGTGGAGTACTGCTCCGTCAACACCTCGGCCCACCCGGGTGTCGAGTACACGATGGTCATGCAGGCCTATTCCCTGCCGCTGAACGACGACCTGTTGACCTATGCCTACGTGGTTGTGGACACCGATTGCCAGACCCTGGCGGGTCGCATTCCCCTCAACGAGTGCACCCTGCCCGGCGAGGCCCGGACCCATTCCTCCTGGGACGGCGAGGGTGAATACGGCTATGCCCGTGACGATGCACCGGAACTGAATGAGGACGGCAGCATGGTCCTCCATGAACTCGACGGATTCCGCACCATCGAGAGCTACGCCTGTGGGGCGGCCGAGGACGACATCTCCGGTGATGGGGCCGGTCCGGCAGACTACTGCCGGGAGAACCCGAACAGTCGCTGGTGTGGCGACGCGGATTGATCCCGGGTCATTCGCGCGGGGTCAGAGCGCGCCATCCCACAACTGGCGGGTCTCGATGGGCCCACCGGGTGCCAGTCGTCGCAGGAACACCTCTTCGTCCTGGCTGGCGAACAGGATGCCGTCTGTCTTCCCCTGGAGGGTCTGCGGGGTTCGTCCCGGAGTGACCAGGACTGCGGGTCCTTCTTTGGGCTGGTAGACCGCGGCAAAGGGTGCGAGGCCTCGGGGCAGCAGGTCTACCAGGGTTCCGCCGGCAGGGGGTTGGACGGGGACGTACCGGTGTACGGTCTGTCCGTTCAGGTTGATCCACTGGCCGACAAGGCCCTCAGGGGTGGGGGTGAGCCCCAGAATGGTCAGCCCCCCGGGGATGTCGTCCTGGTCGGGGAGGTGGCCGAAACGGGCGACCTTGGGGGCGATCTCCACATCCAGGCGCTGTCCCACCGCGGGGAGATCCGAGGTGGCTCCCACGGTGTAGAGGTCCAGGAAGCCATCGTGTGCGATCAGCAGTCGCAGGGCGCCCGAGGCGTCGATGGTGGACTCCACCCAGGCTGGCGGTCGCGAGAGTCGTGCCACGGAGCGAAAGTGGGTCCCCTGTTGTCCGTGGAGGGAGGCGATGCGGATCTCGCCGCCGCTTCCCCGGGGAGCGGGCACCCAGATCGGGATGTGAAGCCCTCCCTGGGCATCTGTTCCCCCTCGGCCCAGCAGGGTGACCTTGGGCCAGGGCACCTGGAAAGTCCGGACGCCTCCCCGGGCCTTCTTGCCGTCCAGTTGCAGGGCGGCGATGGTCCGAGGGTCGACCTGCCAGGTGACGAAGCGTCCTGAGCGGTCCAGGGGGCGGCTGTGGGTGAGCACCGGCTCGATGGGCTCGTCCAGGTGCACCAGGAAGGAATTCCCGAGGGTCTTCTGGGGTCGTTTGCCGGGGGAGTGATGCAGGTAGAGGTCGTAGCCCTGGCGGGCCCTGTGCAGCCAGATGGTCTGGTGTCCGGCCCGCTCGCTTCCCAGGGCGTCATGGACCAGGGCTCCCGCCACGGGTCTGGGGGTGGCCAGCACAAAGCTGTGTGCGGGAAGGACCCGTTCACCAGCGTCGTCCAGGATGCGGATGGTGAGAGACCAGGTTCCGGGCTTGAAGATGGCGCTGGACGGAATCTGGAGCAGGACCTGTCGTCGCCCGCGAGGACCGAGCTCCCATCGTTTCTTGGGGTCTTGTTTGGGCGGTGTGTTGAACCGTACCTGGGTCTTGCCATTCGGATCCGTGAGCTCGAACCTCACCAGGTGAGGCCGACTGGAAAGGTCGGCAAAGGAGGTCTTTTCCTGGGTGGGGTTGGAGAGGTCAAAGCGGATGAGGATCGGCTCACCGGCCAGGTACTCCGGGCGGAGATCGACGCTGAGTACCGGTTGGGTCCTGGCCGCCCTGGATTCCGTGGGTTCATCGCGGGGCGACTCCTGAGCCCACACCGGGACTGCGCCCAGGACCAGGACCGAGACCAGAAGCAGCGAGGCGGTGGAGCGGGTCATGGAGGGGGCTCGTCCTCGGTTCGCAGGGCATCGACGGCGCATCCTATCCTCCTGGTCACCCAGGTCAGCGCCTCCTCATGGGTGGAGACCTGGCCCTTCAACTGGATCTCGCGCACGGAATCGAGCCACTGGCCCACCTGGGGGCCAGGTGAAACCCCCAGGGCCACAAGGTCCCTTCCTTGAAGCAACGTGGGGAGAGGGGCCCGGGTCACACCGAGCCACTGTGCTCGTTGCA
>CAZMNK010000043.1:0-37084 GCA_964567625.1 uncultured Enterobacterales bacterium
GGTACCAGGTCGACTGGTCGGACACCGTGGGGTCGTCGTCGTCGACCAGCAGGTCGCAGTCGTCGTCCAGGCCGTTGCAGACCTCGATCGCGTCGGGGTTCACGGCCCCGTCCCCGTCATCGCAGTCCGTGGCGTCGGCGACATAGCCGGTGGCGCCATCACAGCTCTGGGTGCTCACATCGGGGTCGCCGAAGCCGTCCTCGTCGGTGTCGGCGAACCAGGTGTTGCCGACGGCGTCGTCGATCTCGTCGTTGCAGTCGTTGTCCAGGCCGTCGCAGATCTCGGTGGCGCCCGGGTAGACGGCGGCATCCTCGTCGTTGCAGTCCTCGTCGACGCCCACACCGTCGCCGTCCAGGTCGTCGTCGGGGGTCAGCTCGTCGCAGTCGTTGTCCAGGCCGTCATAGGGCTCCTCGGCCTCGCCGGGATTCACCGCGCTGTTGCCGTCGTCGCAGTCGCCGTCCTGTTCCGCCGCGTCGAGCGGGGGGTCGGCACACCATCCCTGGACGACCACGTCCGAGCCCCAGCCATCGCCGTCCAGGTCCTCGTAGAAGTTGCAGACCCCATCGACCAGGCCGGTCTCGTTGAGGGTGGGCTCCTTGTTGCGACAGGACGGGAGAAGGAGCAGGCCGAACAGGACGCCTGCCGCAGGGAGGGTCTTCATGACGCTTCCATGTGCCGGGGCATGAGGAGTCTACCGTAAAGCTCGCCGGGTCCCCGGGTCGGCCTTGCCGGGGGTGGTGGAGAGCAGGACCTGAGACCTGGGCGTGCCCAGAGCCGGGAAGGTGCCGCCGTCGTGGCTCTTTCGCTGGCCTGGTGCAGCGCTGGTGGCATACTCCTTCACGTTCGGCCAGAAGCCCGTCCTCGATTCCGGAACCGCCATGTTGCCTCCAGGCTTTCTCGGAACCCGCGCCGACATCCTGATGGACCTGGTGGTCTGCTCTCTTGTTGTCGTCCTCCCGATGATGTGGCTCGCCCGGGTCTGGGCCCGGGGGGAGCGCTACACCCACCATCGAAACCTCATGGTGTCGCTGGGCAGCACCCTGGCGGTCGTGGTCCTGCTGTTCGAAATCGACATCCGGATGGCCGGCGGATTCTCTGAACTGGCGAAACACAGCTCCTATGCAGGGACGTGGCTGATGGATGTTTCGCTCTACGTTCACCTGGTCCTGGCGATCACAACCGCGGTGCTGTGGGGCTGGCTGTTGATCACTTCCTGGCGCCGGTTTCCCAACCCACCGCAGCCAGGAGAGTTCAGCAAGACCCACAGAAAGTGGGGCCCCATTGCCATGTGGGCGATGGTCCTGACCGGGTTCACGGGAATCGAGCTGTATGTGATTTCGTTCCTGGCCTGACTCCCCAGACCGGTCGGGTGAACCCACCTCTCCCTGCACGATGGGGTGAGGGTTCCGTGGCCGGGTCACGGCGATCGCGTCCCCCATGCTTGACACCCTCTCGACGTCACCCGGGCCTTTCTGTGAGATTGTGCCGCCCAGCACCGCCTTGGGACCATGTCGATCTCCCTCTGCGTCGCAGCACTTGTTTCCGGAGCTCTGGCCCTCGACGGGGACTGCCCCTACGGGGTGAACGCGCACCAGGCCAGTGATGCTCAGTTGGCCCAGGCGGCCGCTGCAGGCATTCCCTGGGTGCGAATGGACTTCAACTGGTTCCAGTTCGAACCGGCCAAGGGCAGCCACGACTGGTCGGTGGCGGACCGCTTCATCGATGGTGCCACCGCCCAGGGGCTCCAGGTTTTCGCCTCCGTTGCCTACACGCCAGACTGGGCGGTCGGCCAGGCCTGCAACAACGCCGATGAAAACGAGGTCAACTGGTGCCTGAACAAGCCCCCGGCGAACACGGGAGACTGGACCGACTTCGTCGCCGCCGCCGTCGACCGGTATGGCGACCGGGTGAAGCACTGGGGCCTGTGGAACGAGCCGAACCTGTCGCACTTCTACGATGGCGATCGGGAAGGCTGGGTCGACCGGATCCTGGTGCCGGGCGCCCAGACTGTTCACGACACCTGCAACGACTGCCTGGTCCTGGGGCCTGAGCTGGCAAACCTGCGGGAGGCCAATTGGGACTCCGATGAAGGCATCTGTGTGGCCGGCGAGTGCATCTTCAATGGCTGGGAGGTCAGCCTGGGCGAGATCCTGAAGGACGCTGGAGACCACATCGACATCGTCACGCACCACAAGTACAGCGACACGGCTGATGAGTGGCTCTCCGAGTTGGTCGAGGGTCAGTGGCTCATCGTGCAGTACATGCATGGGCTCAAGGAGATCACCGACGCCGAGGCACCCGGAAAGCCGGTCTGGTTGACCGAGTTCGGCCAGGAGACGACCCCTGGAGGGGAGTTCAGTCCCGCCGAGGCCGCGGCCCAGTTGACCGCCGCATTTGCGGGGGCCGAGGCCCTGCGCAGTGGTGTCCTGACCGGGGTGGCCAACCAGCCCTGGCCGGAGCTGGAGAAGCTGTTCTGGTACGACCTGGTCGACGATCCCAACACCTATGACTGGGGCGAATTCACCTGGGGTCTGCTCGACGCCGATGGCAATCCCAAGGACGCCCATGGTGCCTACGCCGACCTGATTGCCGATGGCGGTGGCTGCGCGGATCCGGTCGAGGAGCCAGAGGATACCGGCACCGGGCCGACCGAGCCCCAGGAGACCGGGTCCCTGGACACGGCGGACGAGACATCGGACTCGGCTACCGAAACGGATTCAGATCCGGAACCCGAGGCCGAAGACGGCTCGTTGCCCGCCGATCCGGAGTTGGCTGACGAATGGTCCGAGGGTTGCGGCTGCAGGGTGAGCGGGACCCTGGGCCTGGGCTGGCTCACGGGCCTGGTGCTCGGCACATTGGTGCTTCGCCGGCGTCGTTCTGGGCTACACGGCGTGAGTGACGAGTGGTCAACTCCAGGGCAGGCTCTTGAGCAGGAAGGCTGCAGCGCGATGCCCTCGGGTCCCGTATGATGAGGCTTCATGAGCGTCTCAATCCCCACAACTCGGACCTTTCAAGCCCCCGTGCAGCGGGACCGTCGGGTCAACGTCGAGATCAACGTGGGCAAGGCGTGCAACAACCGCTGCGTCTTCTGCCTGGATGGACTGCCCAAGGCTGAAGACCGGAGCTACATGGCCTTCGAGGACATGAAGCGGGAGTTGGAATACTGGTACGAAAAGGGGGCCCGATCGGTCGGCTTTCTGGGTGGTGAGCCGACCACATACCCCAAGCTTCCCCATTCGATCGCCCATGCAAGGGAGCTCGGCTACTCCCGCATCGCCATCGCCACCAATGGCACCAGGCTGCGCCTGGAGCACTACATGGAGCGGCTGCTCCAGGCGGGGTTGACCCGGGTGACCGTCAGCACCCACGGGCACACCGCCGAGTTGGAGGACCGCCTGACCCGGGTTCCCGGCAACTTCCTGAAGAAACAGGCTGCGCTCAAGCTGTTGGTCCAGGCACGGGACGCAGGTCGACTCCGGGACAATGTCTCCATCAACATCGTGATCAATGGCTGGAACTACGCGGTCCTGCCCAAGATGCTCCGCTATTTCTTCGGACTGGGGATCGACGATGTCCGGGCCAATTTCATCCGAACCGAAGGCTACGCCGAAGAGGACTTGAGCCTGACCCCCACCTATCGCCAGGTGGTCCCGGTGCTGGTCAAGACCCTGCTGCTGAACGAGTTCCACTGGAAGAAGAACTTCACCTTTGGCGGTTTTCCGCCCTGTGTGCTGCCCACGGAGTTGTTGGCCAACGCCTCCCTGCTCCAGCGAACCCTGGGCGAATACCGTGACCTGGACACGAACTGCTCCATTCGGGCAGAGGGTGCAGAGGGGGTCGCCAAGCTCGAAGGAGGGCGCGCCCGCTTCAACTGGCAGGAGCGAAAACGACACGACCTGAAGCAGCACCTGACCTCTTGTGAGGGCTGTCGCTACAGCGAAGTCTGTGAGGGGATCTGGGGCTACTACCTGGGGGTCCACGGTCCAAAGGAGTTCGTCCCCATCCCGTGATGGCGCGTTTCCTGCTGAGCCCGAGCTGGCGTGGCCTGGCCTGGTGTGGGTTGGTCCTGGCCGCCCTGCCCTGGGGCATGCAGGGCCTGGACTGGCCCCAGGTGGTGGTGGCCCAGCTGGACAACTGTCCCGAGCTGGCCTGTGACTTCACGCGGCACTACCTGCCCCAGGCAAGGCGGCTCGCCAGCGGGGAGCCTGGACTGGTCCAGGGCTGGTACTACCCGCCGCTGTTGGCCATCCTTCTCGCGCCACTGACATGGATGGCGTCGGAGACCGCCACGGCGCTATGGACGGGCTTCAACCTGGTCCTTGCCCTGGCGCTGGCCGCCCTCTGCCGGACCCAGTTGAAGGCTGCAGGACCCCGGCTCAGCTGGGGCCTTGCCCTGGCCCTGGTTTCCCTCTCGCTCCCCGTCCTGCACAGCCTGAAGTGGGGCCAGGTCAGCCTGGCGATCTCCGTGGGGTGTATCTGGGCCCTGGTGGCAGGTGGCTGGCGAGGGTCCACCCTGCTGGGAGTACTGGGTGCGATCAAGGTCTACCCCCTGTTCTACGGGCTGCCGCTGCTGTTTCGAGCCCGGGCTGGTTTGCTGGCCATGGCGGGAGGCCTGGCCCTTTTGCTGGGTTTCGCGGTCCCCGTTGTGATGATCGGTTGGGAACAGGCCCTGCCCTTCTTTCGACCCCTGTGGAGTGGGGGACCGGCCGCTGGGGCTGCCGGGATGGGTGGGCAGGCACTTGCCCCCACGCTCACCCGCTGGTTCCTGGATGGGCAGCACACAGGGCTTCCCCTGGACCATGGCGCCCTGATCCTCCAGTTGTCGGGCTGGGCGGCGGTATTCGCCGAAGAGGTCCTCTTGCCCGCCGCAGCCCTTCTCCTGGTCCTCTGGGCGCTGCGAGAGACAAGGACCGGGGAACACAGAGCGCCGGAGTGGGCGGCCATCTGGATGCTGGCCCTGACCCTGTCCATCCAGCCGGGTTGGCACCACTACTTCGCCTTTTTGCCCTTTGCCCAGGCGGTGGCCCTCCGGCGCAGTGGCCCGGGGAGTCGCTCGGGTGGACTTGCACTGGTCTCCATCGCCCTCACCACACTGCCGACGCTGATGCTGGAGCAGAGCCTGGCTTTTCAGTACAGCGCCTGGGGAGGCACGACGCTGGCGGCCCTGTTGCTGTTGCCTGCCCTCGTCAGTCCCCGGGCGCCGGCCCTCTCTCCTGAGGCCTCCCGGCCCTGGGTCTCCTGGCTCCGCTTGCGGTAGTCTCTGACTGTTTCATGGGGGACCCGTCCGATGGATGAAGTCTCGGGAGACTTCTCCAGGTGAAGACAGAGGGTGCAGGAGACATGACGCCAGGGCGACGCAGGCTTGCGCACCTTGGCCTGCTCGGCTTTCTGATCCTGCAACTGGGCGCGCCGCTTTCCTACTACCTACCTGCGGGACGATCCCCTGGACGAGCGCTTTGCCTGGCGCATGTTCTCGTCGACCCGCATGGTGACCTGCACCGTGACCCTGACCGACCGGGAGTTCGAGCCCACCCCTGTGAACCTCAAGGCCGAGTTGCCAGATGCCTGGCGGACCTGGCTCAAGCGAGGCCACACCCGGGTGGTACGGCAGTTCGCCACCTGGCGATGTGATGAGCGGCGAGCCAGGGGAGGGGACCCCCACCTCACCGTCGACATTCGCTGCAAGATGCCTGACGGGACCATCACCCGCTCCATTCCTGCAACGGAGGACCTGTGCGGGAGTTGAAGTCCGGGGCAGTGGCGGCCTGGTCGCGCTTCTGGTTCGAAGGGACCATGGAGGCGGGACGGCTGGCGGTTCTGCGGGTGGTGGTGTTCTCGCTCTTCGGCCTCGACCAGCTTGCGCTGATGTCGGCCCACGGGTGGCGCTATGGTGCGACCAGCTTCAACGTGGCCCAGTTCGACTGGCTGGGCGCCCTGCTCGGCCCTACCAGCGCCACGATCCACACGGCCGCCTACCTGGTGACGGCCTTCCTGTCCTTCTGTGTGGCTGCAGGCATCGCGGTGCGGATGTGCCTCGTCCTGATGTCGGTGCTCTACGGCTACGCCTACTTCTCCAGCCTCCTGGATGGCTACCAGCACCACTACCTGATGGCCTGGCTGCTGGTTCTGTGCCTGTTCGTGCCCTTTGACAAGGCGCCTGGCATCCAGGCGGGCATGGACACCCCCGAGAGGCTCGGCGGGGTGGGGATGCGTCTGCTCTATGCCCAGGTGAGCATCGTCTACCTGTTTACGGCGGTCACCAAGATCGACCCCTACTGGTTGAACGGCTGGGCCCTGGAGCAACAGATCGGGACCCCCGGCCTGCGGGAGTTCGTGGAGAACTTCGGCACCCTTGCCGGGATGGACGGGCAGGGGGGCTACGCCATCGTGTCCTACTCGGTCCTGATCTGGCAGGCCCTGGCGGCGGCGAGCTTCCTGGTTCCCCGGTTGCGCCCCCTTCGCCTGCATCACCGGGCCGCTCTTCCACGTGATGGTGGAGGTCATTGGCCTCGAGATCCGCTGGTTCAGTTTCTACATGATCGGGCTCTACTACCTGCTGCTGTTCCCGGACAACTGGTATGCGGCTTCGGCGAAGTGGCTGGCACGGCCCCTGGCCCCGGTGAAGGCCTGGTTCCAGGGCGAGTCATGGGAGCCCATGAGACAGCCGGTCCAGACCAGGGCCTGGGTCTGGGGCGGCACCCTTGTGAGCGTGGCCCTGGTCTGGTTCCTGCCCATGCCCGGTTCCCGACTGGCGGCCCTGACCATTGGCCTGGCGATGCTCGGGACGGCCATTGGCCGGTTTCCCCAACGCCAGACCCTGGTACTCCAGGTCGCCTTTGCCCTCCTGGTGTTGCTGGTGCCCCTGAAGTCTGGGGCGGCCTATGACTTCCATCGCTACCGAGGCGCGGACCTGCTTCGCCAGGGGGACCTGGATGGCGCCATCGTCTCCTACCGGCTGGCGGTGAGGATCAACGATGGCCCGGACTCCCGCCACGCAAAACTGGGGGAACTCCTGCTGCGCCAGGACCGGTACGAGGAGGCCATGGACGTCTTCGTGAGGGGGTTGGTGCACGCCACGGGGAAGAAGAAGGGAGAGAAGGAGCGGTTCCAGAAAGGGCTGGAAGAGGCACGGCAAGGAGGCAAATAGGCGGTCTCAAGGGATGCCTGCCGGGTTCAGGTTCGAAGGGCCACCGACCTGACGCCTTGTCATGAGGCGGTCTGCCTCGGCCATCCCGCAGAGACTGATTCGCGATCCATGGGGGTAGAATAGGACCCGTCCATGATCCCCCTCTTCCTTGCCCTTTCGACTGTCCATGCCCAGGATTGTGATGTCCGGGCCTTGACCAGGGAGCTGGAAGAAGCGTCGCCCATGTCGGTGCCCGGTGCCTTTCATGCCCTCTACACCTGCGATCCCGAGGCCGCCGGCCCGCTGGGCCCGCCCTCGATCGCCCGGTCTCTCGCCGGAGACGAGGCCACCCCGATGCTGGTCGATGCTCTCAGCCTGGGGCTGGAGGAGGAGGTTCGTGCCTGGATCGGTGGCCTTCGTTCGGATGAGCGGTCCAGCACTCTCTCCGCTCTCGGAGCGGCTTGCTCGGAAGAGCAGGTCGTGGCGGACTTCCTGGTTTCCACCGAGCAGGTGATCGGTGAGAAGTTCTGGACCCAGCGCTGGTACCGGTCGCTGGGAGACTGTCACCGACCCGAAGTCGAGGAACTCCTGCGCCAGGAAGTCCAGGAGCCGTCGGGGGATCGTTCCCGCTTCCTTGGAGTCCTGGAGGTCTTTGCCCGCAACCTGGGCGCTGACGCCATTCCCTACCTCAAGACCCTCCTGATCATGAACGAGCGAGAGGAAGAGGCGACCTACATCGTGAACGCCTTTGCCGATGCTGCCCGGGTTGGTTCGATGAATGGTCGGGACGAAGAGGCCGCAGGGTTGGCGATCGCCGCGCTCTTCGAGATGGCCCCGCAACTGCCTGAACGGGCGCTCCGTCAGGCGGCCACCACGCTGGAAGCCCTGGGCGCCGGGGACCGGGCGGGGGAGCTGGCTGGGGCCTACTACCGGGATCGTTACTGGGAGGACGGTCAACTGCACCACGGCCTGGTGGTGATCGAAAAGGCGACCTGCAAGAAGGGCAAGGTCCAGGTCGTGCTCCACCAATCCCAGGTCGTCGAGTCCGGAAAGGCCTGGTTGGCGGATCTGGACGTGCCAGGCGCTGTGGCCTCCTGGTCCTACACCCTGCAGGCCGACTGCAAGGGAACAGCCAGCGAGACCTCTGAGCGCATCTCCGAGGGCCCCGTGCGGGATGCCGCCGGCCTTGCGGACTTCTATGAGGCGATCCGGGCCGAGGTCGCGGGCAGCGGTCCAGCCAAGATCGTCGCGGTGAGTGAGACCCCGGTCACCTTCTGATCGTGCCGTGCCGGACGCTAGGTGGCGGGCACGACTTCTTCCCGGATGAACGCCAACAATCTCTCGGCGAGGTCTCGGGGTTCCTCCAGGTAGGGAGAGTGGCCATAGTTGGCCGGTCGCTCGATCCGGGTGGTTGAAGGCAGACCTCGCCGGAAGTGGTCGAACTGATCTTCGGGGGCGACGCCGTCCGCGGTGCCCCAGAGCAGGCGCACCGGCACCATGATCCGCCCCAGCTCTTCAAGGGTGAGAGAGTACTCCTGCTGGACCGTGTCGATCAGGTTCCGCGGGGCTGGCTGGCCCAGCTGGCGACGGGTGCCCCAGGCCAGGACGTGCCGCAGGATTCCGTAGGAGCGGGCGAAGACTGCATCGACCAGTTGAAGGGCCTCGCCGTGGCTCTTCAGGCGGAAGCGATCGTAGAACGGTCGGATCTGGTCCTGCGCTATCCAGGCCCCGCCCGGGGACACGAGCATCAGGCCCAGGACATCATCGGGGTGGTAGAGCACGTGTCTGACGGCCATGAAGCCGCCGAGCGAGTTGCCGAGAAGCACGGCTGGCTCGTCGCAGAGAACCTGGCTCAGGGCCTCTGTGGTGCCCTTCTCCAGGGAAGGGCCGGTCAGGCCATCGTCGGGGACATCGCTGTGCCCGTGACCCGGCAGGTCGGGGAGGATCACCTTGCGGACCCATGGTCGCAAGTGGTTCACACAGCGGCGGAAGTGCGTGCCTCGACTGCCCAGGCCCGCCATCAGCACGACGGGGGGCAGGTCTCCCTGGCCCTGACCGACGAGCATGTGCACGCGCCCCTCGCTGGTGTCCAGCCATTGGCGTTCGAACCCAGCCCGCTGGAGGAGGAACTGGTTCAGGCGATCGAAGGGTGTTCCCAATCGAGGGACTCCGTCAGGACCGGGGCAAGCTATCTCCTGGGGTCTGCTCGTGTCCGAAAAGGCGTGTTTCTAGGGTCGCCTGTGGCTCTCAGTCGGATGGGTACAGGGACTCGACCCAGCTGGTGTAGCCAAAAAAGGCACTTCTCTCGGTTCTCAGGCGCCAGAGCAACTCACCCTGGGGGGTGATCTCGTCGATCTGGCCCTGGCCGCTCCAGGTGATCAGCACGTTCTCGTTGGGAAGTCGGCTCACGTCTCCGAGGGCAAGGCAGATGAGTGGCGGTTCGGGGGCGTAGCTCCAGGTCTCTTCAGCCAGCCAGTTCTGTTCATCGAGTTGGTATTCCGCGACCCGAGCCGGCTCTGTGCGGTCTGCACCATTGTCGAAGAGCAGCAGCCGGTCTCCATCGATCTGGAACTGGTGCTGGGTCACGGGCCATTCCCCGGAGGTCAGCTCGAAGTCACTCTCCAGTCCGCCGAACTGCCACAGAACCTCTCCACTGTCCCCGTCGATCTTGAGCAGGGTGCTGAGTTTGCGGAAGGCAACGTAGTAGACATTCTCCTGTTCGTCGTGGTCCAGGGCGTTGGCGTGGGACCAATCCCATGCGGGCTCGGCGACCACCTCTGGATCGTATTCCAGGTGATCCCAGAGGCTCCAGAAGTCGTTCAGGGAGCCATCGCTGCCAAGCTCGGTGAGCTTGTCGCCCAGGACCAGCTCCTCGCCGACCTGTTGCTGGTCACCACGAATGAGGGTGAGGGTGCCATCGGGTAGCTCCACGAAGTCGTGGTGCAGGTCTTCGATGAGATGCTGCTCTTCCTCAGAACCATCCAGGCGGACCCGGCTCTGGGTCCAGGAGATCCCGTTGCTCATGTCCACCCTGAACAACATCCACTGTCCGTCACGGGAGAGTTGCGCCCGGGTCATCTGGTAGGAGTCCTCGCCGCTCTGGTACCACCAGACATAGTCGCCATCGCGATCCAGGATCACCGCTGTGGGCGGCTTGGAGACGAGGGAAGTGACCAGGAACCCCCCGGACAATTGCGTGGCCTCCGTGGCCGGCACCAGGAGACCCGGCAGCTCGGGAGGCACCGGCCCGGTGGTCTCCTGGTGGTCATCACTGCAGACCACCTGGCCCTGGTGTTGGCCACAGGCCCGCAGGTGGAGGGTCTGGCTGGGCTTGAGACCCAGCAGCAGTGCCGAGAAGGAGCCATTCCCCTGGTCTACGGCAGGGGCCTGTCGGCCATAGTCCTCGTCCTGTCCGAATTCCACCACCGGTTCGTCGATGGGGAGAGTGGTGGTCCAGGTGACCGTGACGACGGTGGGGATCACCTCGCTGACAATGGCCGACACCTCGAAAACCAGCGGGACCGCGCTGTCTGCGCTGTCTGCGCTGTCCGTGCCACCACTCGTGGCACTGTCGTCCTGAGTCCCACTCTGGCAGCCACTGGCACAGCCCGGTCCGATCGAGGAGAGCACTCCCAGGCTCACCAGTCGGGCCAGGGCCAGAAGTGACCTGGTGAGTTCGACTCTTCGAGTCCGTTCCATGGCTGGCTTCGCTGGGGTCATCCTGGTCGCAGTCGAGAGTGAAGGGGGTGGGGCCGTCAATGCCCCTGGTCGAGTGTCCTGGACCTTCTCGGGTGCATTCTGCACCGGTTCGCAGGGGTTTCACAGGGCTGCGGGTCCTGGAGCCAGGCTCAGGGGTCTGCCCTGGACGGGTTCTTGCGTGCTGCCGAACGACCGGGGCCCTCTCCCCACCGAGGGAACCAAGCCTCCGTGATAGCGTGCCGGCCATGCTGATGTTGACCCTGGCTTTGTCCTCCTCACCGGCGATCGCAGGTGACCCCGAAATCGGCACCCTCTACACCGCGGTCAGCCCGGCGGACGTCACCGCGCTGCTGGACGCGATGATGCTGACGCACTCCCGGGCCTACATGGAGGACGGCAGCCCCGCCTGGTCCCTCCAGCTTGGCGGGACGGAGACCGTGCTGTTCCTGAGCGATTGTGAGGGAACCGCATGCAGTGCCGTGCAGCTGTGGGCGGGTTGGACGACATCACAGCCGGTGGCGCTCGAGGTACTCAACGACTGGAACGCCCGTCATCGGTTCAGCAGGGCCTACCTGGGCCAGGACGGCCGGGTACACCTCGAGTCTGACCTGGACCTGTCCGGCGGGTCGTCCCTGAGGGCAGTGATCGCGCAGATCCGGATTTTTCGGGCGAGCACAGTCGCTTTTTCTGAACACCTGGCCGAAGAACCATCGCAGTGATGACACTGGCGCTTGGAGCGCTCTGGGGCTGCGGTCTCTTGATCTACGTCGAGCGCGAACAGCACGACTCGGTGTGGGACAGCGGGCGTTCCCCCACCATGGTGGACTCCAGTGAGCCCCTGGATACGGGTCCTCCACCACCCTTTTCACAGGTCTCCAACCCCCGCCGACCCTGGGTGGAGGCTGGCGAGAACGCCTCCTGCCTGCTCGATGCGACCGGCGCAGTGAGCTGCTGGGGAGATGACAGCAGCGGCCTGGTCAGTGACACCCCGGACGGGTCCTGGGATTTCCTGACCCTGGGTGATCATCACGGCTGCGTACTCGCCAGTGACGGCTCTGCCGCCTGCTGGGGCGCCAACGATCTCGGCCAGGCCACGGCACCCGCCGGGGTCTTCCGCGACCTGGCGGCGGGCGGCACAGTGACCTGTGGCCTCGGGCCCTCGGGGACCCTGGACTGCTGGGGAGAGGAGACCTTCGTGGCCTATGAACCCGAGGAACCCATTGTGGGCCACCTCGCCGGAGGCAGTGACCACCACTGTGGCCTCACCGAGAAGGACACGGCGTACTGCTGGAATTCAGGAGAACTGACCGACCGTACCTGGACCTACTCCCAATCCCTGAGCGCCGGATACCAGTTCGCCTGTGGAGTCTGGTTCGACCAGGACGTGCACTGTTGGGAGGTCACGGATCTCGATGAGGAGCATGGCCAGGTTGACGACGCCCCGAACGGGGACTTCTCCCAGGTCTCTGCCGGGACGGGACACGCCTGTGCGGTGGTGTTGGACGAAACGCTGACCTGTTGGGGGGACGACAGCGACGGCCAGGCGACACCGTCGGAGGGCAGCTGGGTCCAGGTGACAGCGGGCGGTGCCCACAGCTGTGCCCTGGATGCCAATGGTGGCGTGAGCTGCTGGGGCAGCGACGCGGAAGGACAGGTCAGTGGCGCGCCCTAGCCCGGGCCTGCTGGGGATCCTTGCGCTGCTCGTCGGCGGGGACGGCTGGGCCCAGGACGTCGAAGAAGACCCGCCCGAGACCGACGAAGGGAGCCAGGAGAAGGGCGAGGACGAAGACCAGGCCGAGGACCTGGAACCAGCAGAGGATGAGTTGGTCGATCCCCTCCAGGAGAAGCTGCTCAATTCCCTCGATCGCCCCTGGCAACCCATCCAGGTCCCGACCAACTCGCCCAAGGGCCCCGAACTCCCCACCAACGTGCTCGTGGTGCCCGAGTGGACGGAAGCCCCCGAACCGCTCGCGGAGGAGGAGGCCGAGCCCGTGGAGAGCCCGTCCGAGGCCGGGCACTCGACACCATCCCTGTGGAGCCGGATCCCACCGACCGCCGCGATCACAGGAGCCTGGTTCGGCCTGACGGGCGCCCAGATTGGCGCGACCTTTGGCACGCACTGGACCGGCGAAGGCGGGGGAGGAGCCGCCGGTTTCTTTCTCGGTGCACCCATCGGTGCTGTCGGTGGACTCGCCTACGGCACGACCCTGCAGCCCTCCCTTCACGAGGCCACGTTCCTTGTCGGTGGCGGGATCGCCGGGGCCTGGACCGGCTACCAGTTTGCGCGGGTGGTCGGCGATCCGGACTCCAAGAACGCCGGTCAACGCCTCCAGGCCATGAGCAGCCTGGGCAACCTGGCGGGCGCCGGCCTGGCCATTGGGCTGGCTCACAAGGCTCCGTCCTGGGAGATCACGGCGGGCGGGGTCCTGGGGCTCACGGCTGGCTGGCAACTGGCTGCCGGAATCGGGGACCTGGCAGGACTGGACCCCGCGGAGCAGACCCGTTCCCGGGCCGGCCTGGAGCTTGGACTCGGCTACACCCTCGGCGGGGGCCTGGCCTATGCCCATCATCGCGGTCTGCCGCTACCGGACCCCGTCTGGACGACAGTGCTCCTGGCTGAGGGGGCCTGGTATGGCGGGTGGCTTCCCTACGCCCTGAGCAACCAGCCCACAGCAGCCCAGCGCACTGGCTCACTGCGTATTGGCATGGCCGGTGGCTACCTGGCCTCCCTCGCGGTCACCCCGTTCATGGAGCCGTCTCCGAGTCTGCTGGGCCTCCAGGGCCTGGGCTTCTCTGTGGGCACACTCGTCGGCGCCGGAGTGCCCCTGAGCCTGCGCCACGAGGGCTACCCACGCATGGCGGTCATTCCCATGCTGATCGGCGGCGCTGCTGGACAGGTGGTCGGCACCCTGGTCGAACCCCACTACCGCCTCACGAGCAGGGATCCCCTGATGATCGCGGTCCTGTCGACCTGGACCGGGTACCAGATGGCGGGCTGGGCCTCGTGGGCGGAGGCCAGGGACATGGGGACTCGGCGGAAGGCGGGCTTCGTCCTGACCACTGCGGGCTTCGGAACGGCCCTGGCCTGGGGGTTGCCGGCGGTGCTGGATGCTTCCTCCCAGCAGTCCGTGATGGTGTTGAGTGCCAGCCTCTGGGGCACCTGGTATGGCGCCTGGTCCGGCTACCTCCTTCAGCTCGAACCAGACCAGGCCTGGGTGAGCACGCTCACGGCGGGGGATGTCGCCCTGCTTGGCTTTGCAGCCGGCTCCCACCTGGGTCTCGATCCCACCTGGCGTCAACTGGGGATGGTGAACGCGGCTGGTGCGGCGGGCGCTGGATTTGGTGCCCTGGTGGGTGTTCTTGCCTCGCCGGATCCGCGCACGGTCGGCTTCGCATCCCTGGTGGGCACCAGCCTGGGACTGGCGGGCGGCACGGTGTTGGCCGTGGTCCGCGGTCAGCCCGTGGGTGAAGACAATTCGCTGTCCCTCGTCCCGGGCCTGCGGCGACCGCGGCTGTCCCGGGTGCCATTCATGGTTCTTCCCATGGCGGCCCCCTGGGTCGACGAGGACGGCGATGTGGGCGTCATGCTCCAGCTCAGCGCCCTGGAGCGGGAGACCCACCGATGAGTCTCTGGCTGATGCTATGGGGCCTGGCCTGGGCTCAGGACCCGACCGGGCCCGAGGAGGGAGGGGCGTCCGAGACCGCCGCCGAGGAGTTGGACAGGGACGGCGACCTGTTCGAACGCATGGGCCAGGCACCGAGTGATGAAGCGGGAGCGGGCCGGGGTCTGCTGGTCGCCTACGGTGGCTTTGCCGGGCACTACCTGGGCGCGTCCCTGGGCTCGATGCTCAATGGATACAGCCTGGATGAGAACACCGGTGCAGGGATCCTCGTCGGGGTGGGGGGCACCCTTGGTGCCAACTACTACTTCAAGAACCGGGACTACACCCGAGACCAGGCCGCCCTGATCTGGGGAGGGGGCGCCTGGGGCACCTGGACCGGCTACCAGCTGGCGCGGCTGATCATCTCCAAGGACGGCCAATACGCCGAAGAGCGCACGGCCGCTGCTGGCGCCCTGTCCTGTGTGGGCGCCACCGGCCTCGCCGTGCTGTTCCGCACACGAGCCCCCGACCTGGCAGTCTCGGGCCTGGTCCTCGGTGCGGGCGCCTTTGGCTGGCAGGTGGGGGGGGGCTTCGCGAACCTGATGGAGCTCGATCGCAGCGACGATCGCCGACTGGTCGCCAGCCTGGAGCTTGCCGGCAGCTATGCCTACGGCCTGGGCGCCTGGGTTCTTGCCGAGACCGGCAGGCCGATTCCCACGCCCCAGCTCAGCGCGTTCTACGTCGCACAGGGCGCATTTGTGGGCGCCTGGGTGCCCTACCTGTTCGATGAGACCCCGATTGTGGACCACATGGTCGGCTCCGTGCGCATTGGCACCGGGCTCGGTGCCGCCGCCGCAATGGCGTTGACGCCCTGGGGCATCGGGCAGCACCGGCGCATTGCCGGACAGAGCGCAGGGTTCGGGATTGGCGGATTGATCGGCTTTGGCACCAGCAGCCTGTTCCTGGACTACCCCACCCATCGTTCTCAGGCGGCGGGTGTGCTGGTTGGCTCCCTTGGAGGCGAACTGGTCGGCGCCTGGCTCGCGCCTCGCTGGCAGGCGGACAAGACCAGTCTTCTCCTGGTCGGAGGGTTGGAGACCTGGTCTCTCTACCAGGCAGTGGGCTGGAGCATCTGGGCGGACATGGCCTCGAAGGGGGGACACACCGAGATGGGCCTGTTCTCCGTCAGCCTGGGGCTGGGCAGTGCGTTGGCCTGGACTCTTCCGGCGCTGGTCGATCTGCAGCCCACCCACACGGTCACCCCCCTGAGCACCGGGGCCTGGGGATCGGCCTATGGAAACTGGGTGAGCTTCCTCCTGGAGACCTCCCCGGAGGACAACCTGCGCAACATGCTCATCGCTGGAGAGGTCGGCCTGGTCGCCGGCCTGGCGGGGAGCCTGGTGCGGCCCCTGGACCCCCGACAGGTGGCCCTGGTCGATGGCATGGGTCTGGGGGGTGCCGTCGTGGGAGGCCTGGTGGGCATCGCCATCGACGGGGAGCCTCGCACTGCGACCCTGGCAACCACCATCGGTGCCACGGTCGGGTTGGCCGGAGGCACCACCCTGGTGCTCTTGCGACCGGACCTGTTTGCCGGTGAACCGGCGCTGGCCCTGAACGGTCCCAGGAGACCCCGTTGGCTCCCTGACCGCTCCCCGGTCATTCCCAGCGTGCTCGCCACGCCCTGGTTCGACGAGGAAGGTGGCACCGGGGCAATGGTGCAGTTGACGCTTACCGAGAGGGAGTGATCCCCCGGGGTCTTCCGGCGCCGGTCATCGACCCGAGGGCGCTCTCCTGATCACTAGTAGTACCCGGTGTCGCCAGTATTTCGGGTCTGAGCGTTCTCCAGGTAGTACAGGTCCTCTGTGGGGTTGGGGTGGTCGTAGAGTGGGTCCACGTCGTAGACCTGCACGAAGGCGAAGGTGTCTCCCCAGATCAGGGGACGAGTGGGGTCTTCCGTGTAGCCTCTTGGCCACTCCAGGTCGGGGTCCCCGATCTCGCAGGAGGCACTCACCGGCCGGCGAGCGGCACCTCCCCGGTCGTCCATCATCAGCAATGCCACGCCACCGTCCGGTTCGGTGTACAGGGCCCCAATCCACCCTTCCAGTTCCTCGAGGGGTCGGGAGACGCAGGTGTCCGTTTGCACCACCAGGTCGTTCCCGCCCTCCCCGCCCTCCTCCAGGCGAAAGAGACGGCCCTGAGCGTCATAGGCCAGGCCCTGTAGGGCGCCATAGTGACCGAGATCCGTGGCCACCCCATCGACGATCGACAGCCCTCTCCAGTCCCCATCGGTGAGGGCCACCTGCTCCCCCCAGGCTGCTACTCGCAGGATCTCCATGTTCATGTGGATGGAGTCCGGGAGTGAATGATCCGTTGTCGTCCAGGACCCGTCCTGTTCGCGGTGTACCCGCAAATTCGGGTCAGCCTCCTGGCCATGGAGGTACACCATCACCACCCCCCCGTCCGCTGCGATGCCCAGCCCCAGCAGGTCCTGGGCTTCTGCGCGTATCGGCGTACTCGGCATGTTGAAGTCGGAGACCTGCCAGCGCACGGTGCCGTCCAACTCCAGAAAGGTGGCCACGTCGTTGGAGAAATCCAGGTGTACCGCCAGGGCCTGGCCATCGACCACGATGCGATCGTGCCAGGCTTGCAGTTCCTCGGGGTCCTCGCCCAGGGCGACGCTGATGTCGTCATAGGAGTAGACGTTCCCGGAACCGTCGACCACTGCCACCGTGTCGTCGATCTCCAGGGGCATCACTTCGCCTTCGGAGTGGAGCAGCCACAGCCCCCAGGGACCGCGGAAGAGGCAACCGGAGAGAAACAAGAGGGTCATGGCACCAGTCTACGCTCTCGGGGCCTCCATCCCCTGACGAGTCTTCCCCGGACGGCCTGTCCGGGTGCCTACTGGTCCAGGTAGTCCTCGATAGTCTCCAGGGCGTCGTCGTTGTCGATCGCGAGGACTGTCAGGTCGGAGTCGATGATGGTGAACGATGGGACGTGGCCATCCAGGTCAAAGGCGAACAGCTTTCCTGCCTGGGTCGTGCTGGTCGGTCTGACCACAGGGATGGTGTCCAGGTCGTAGGTGTCTCGCCAGTCCGCCAGGGTGTCGACGTCTGGAATGTCGGCGAAGTCGTCCTCGGTCAGCAGTTCGATGGGCGTCCAGGCATAGTCGGCCATCTCCTCGACGAGGTCCGGCAGGGCTGCGGCCGCCTCCTGGCAGGGTGCGCACCACTCGGTGCCCACGACGAGGAGCGTCTTCAGGCCGCAGAAGGACCACAACGACACCTGCTGGCCATAGGAATCCCTGAACGCCCAGTTATCGACCAGGTCACCCACCTGGTAGGTCGCCCACTCGACGGTGGTGCCCTGGTAGACGATCGAGGACAGGCCGGTGGGGCCGGCCTCCTTGCTGTCGGGATGGACCTCGCAGGCGCCGATGGGGTAGTCGCCCTGCTCGTAGGCGTAGTGAATCGGGTTGAGAGGGTCCGTCTCGTCCCGGGTCTCGGTCCCATCGTCGACACCGTCGTCGTCGGTGTCTCTGTCGCTGGGATCCAGGCCCAGGGAGACCTCCCAGCCGTCCTTCATCCCGTCCCCATCGGAGTCCTCGTTGTGGGGATCGGTTCCCCGTCGGGACTCCTCGGCATCGCTGAGCCCATCGTTGTCGGAGTCCCTGTTCTCATCCTCACCGCAGGAGGCGAGGGAGAGGGTGGCGAGGGCGAGAAGCAGGGGCCGGAACATGAGCCGGGCGCCTGGCCGGTTCGTGGAAGATTGCGCGGTCGGAACAGGGAAGCCGCAACCCGCGGTGTCTTCCCTGTCGATGTCGGTGGCAACCTGGCTCACAGTCCTTACAGACCCCCTCAACTCTTGCAGCGCACTGGGCCCCAGGCGTTGCAGGGCTCATTCTATCCTGGCCGGTACGCTCGCCCGTCCAGAAGATCTCCCGCGATCCACGGGTCTTGAAGTAGGCTCAGACAGGGGTAGGGCAGGGTGATTTCGAACGAGGTGGCGGTTTCGGTGGCATGGTGCAGGTCATGAAGGTTCCCCTCCGACACGGCTCCGTCCTGGCCTCCTGCTTCCTGGCGGTGGGCTGCACGGGCCTCGGGGCCGGTGACACCGGGTGGTGGCAGAACGACCCGGACGATCCCCGCCTGGACGGCGTGGCCTTTGTGCCCGACAGGGTCATGGTCTATGCCTATGCGTCCTACGACGGTGACATTCTCGACGAGTTCATGCTGGAGCCCGGCAATGCGGCCAGCACCCTGCCGCCGGTGATGATGTTCGTCTTCGCCGACAACCGGTACTTCTCGACCTGGAACGAGGACTACGCTTGCGAGTGGGTCGGGCAGATCACCGTCGAGGGTGTCGACACGATGAATGACCCCTCCCTGTGGCTCGGGTATGCGATCAGCCTGCAGATGCTCGAGACCGACTGCTACGACATGGACCCCTGGGTGTGGGGGGAGCCCACGCCCACCACGATGATGGAGCAGGGCTTCTTTGGCCTGGGCTACGGGCCGTCCTCTGCAGCCATGAAGGACTCGCTCCAGGACTTGATCGAGCTTTCCGGAGATGACTGGGCGACGAACTGGGCGCCTTACATCTTCTCGATGTACGTGGGCCTCTGGGACGACGCGACCAGCCAGCTGGCCGCACACGAGGTCGCGTTCACCATGAGCTACAAGATGGAGGACGGGGCGCTCACCTCGACTCTCGACGAGGAGCCGGAGCCTGTCCCCCTGTCGGACGGGGGCCAGCCGCCCCATGGACTGCTGATCGGGTACTCCTGGTTCGACCTGGAGCCGTCGGCGCTGCTGTAGGGGTCAGGCCTGGGAGAGAGGATCGGAGGTGGGCTGGCGCTCAGACCGGGCGGTCCTACCCTCGCTCGGCAAACAGGCTGGGGAACCGGGCCAGGAACGAGATGGCGTGCTGGAGCTCGCGCTGGTCCACACACTCGCCGATCTTGTGGGTGTTCTGTTCGATGCCGGGGCCAAAGCCAAACATGGGCGGGTGCTTGTAGGCACCGGCGACAACCCAGTCCTTGGCCTGGGTGTGCGCGATGCTGTTGTCCGCAGCTGGAATTGGATACCCGACGCCATCGGTGCTGAAGATCCACCGGTCAACCCGTGCGTCTGGTTTGAACCCGCCGACGGACTCCCTGTGTGGGCCGATGTGGGGGCCGACGACCCGTGAATAGGCGTCGATGGCGGTCCGGATCGCAGGGTGCTCTTCCGGGGTCGCCCACCCCATGTAGACCTGGGGATTGCCGGGTTTGTAGCCCTTCCAGGTGGGCTCCTCGTAGATCGGGACGGCCACGTCGACGGTGAGACCGGCCTGCTGTGCGTGTTGTACGGATGCCATGTTGGCGACATCCGCCACCGCATCCTCCGGACTTTCGCCCACGGTGAGTCGGCGGTCGAAGCGGAACGTGAATCGATCAGGAACGGCACAGTCACTGGGGGTTTCCAGCTTGGCCCAGGAGGCCGTGCGGGTTCCGTGGCCCAGGAAGGCGTCATCCTTGAAACCGTCCCGTGTGTTGTAGCGCTGGGCAGCCTCGGCAATGATCCCGGCTCCGAATTCCAGGGGATTCAGGCCCTCCCAGGGCATGGAACCGTGGCAGGAACGGCCGGTCACCGTCACCTGGATCTGCATGCGGCCACGCTGTCCCCGGTAGATGCCCAGAACACCCTTTTGGGAGTCGCCTGTCCCCTCGGTGAGGATGACCACATCGGGCACCACATCCGCCGAGGCACCGGGAAGCACACGCTGCATCACGTACATGGGCCCGGCGCCGTCATTGTCCTCCTCGGCGGTCGTTGCGTACGCCCGGAGAATCACGCCTTTCAGCGCGCCCTCATCCGCCAGCTCCAGGGCGATCTTCGTGGCGATGACCTGTGCGATCACGCCGCCCAGTTGATCCGCTGCGCCGCGACCGAAGATCAGGTTCTCTTCTGGATTTTCGGAGGGGATCTGGCCGAGCTCGTCCTGGAGAAAGTCCCAGTCCACCCGGCTCTGATCGACCAGGCCGTCGTAGCAGTCGACGCCGCCGCCGATCTTGCTCTGCCACTGGTCACGGAGTGCCTTGACCGTGTCCGTGTGCCCGTCGTAGTAGATCACCCGTTTTGCAGAGCGGGGGATGCCGTCCGTGGGGTCTTCGACTTCCCAGACCAGGTTGCCATACTCGTCAAACCAGACATTGTCGGCAGAACGAACCGCGCCGATCTCCACAATGCGACGCTTGAGGTACTCCAGGCGCGGCCCTTCATGGTTGCTGAGGCCACAGGAAGGGTCACCACCCTGGTCAGCCGGCCGGTCGACGTAGTCAGCCGGGATGCGGATGACCTCTTGCAGCAGTTCGCGGCCCAGTGGCAGGTATTGAGCGCTCAGCGCTGGAATTCGACTGTCAAGAGTACCCATTACGATTCCTTGATCTGAGCGGCGAGTGTACGGAGTCTGGCGCCAAGGTCTTCTACCTTGGCCGTGGCGAGCATGGCCATGATGACGTAGACCTTCCAGTTGGCTTCACGGGCCACGTTGACGGTGTGTCTTGCCATCACCCCGGGGCTCACCTCATCCCCGATGTCTGCGGGGAGGCAATGCATGTAGAGCGCATCACCACCGTGGGTCAGGCCCATGCGGCGTTCATCGCAGATCCAGTCCGTGAACTGGGCATTTCGCGCCAGGCATCTGCCTTCAATCTGGGCCAGTTCGGCCGTGTCACCGGCGCGGTTGGCGGCCACCCGTTCCAACATCAGGTCATAGGGGCCCCAGCTCTTGGGGTACACCGCGTGGGCACCCTCGAAGGCTTCATCCATGTGGTCGGTGACCACAAAGGAACCGCCGCTTGCAGCCGCGTTCTTGTGGGCTGTCTCTACACACTCGGGGACCAAACGGTAGCCCTCCGGGTGGGCGAGGCAGATGTCGGCTCCATAGCGGGACAGCAGCGTGATGAGTCCCTGGGGAACCGACAGGGGCTTGGCATAGGAAGGGGAATAGGCCCAGCTCACCGCGATCTTCTTCCCGGCGATTCCCTCGGGAAAATACTCCTTCAACCAGAGCAGGTCGGCAAGGGCCTGCGTGGGATGATCGACATCGCATTGCAGGTTTACGACGGGCACTTTCCGAGCGTCATCCGTGGCCGCCAGGTAGTCGGAGATCCCTCTCTGGACATCTCGGATGAAGCGGTTGCCCTCTCCCAGAATGAGATCGTGACGAATGCCCATTGCGTGGGCGTTCATGCCGAGCATCGCGCCTGTTTCGGCGGCTGTTTCTCCGTGGGAGACCTGGGTCGATGAACCGTCGACGATCACTGGCTGCATGCCCAGGCGGGCCGCAGCACCCGACCAGGCGCTCTTGGTGCGGGTGGAGTTGTCGAAGAAGACCGCGTAGGCCAACTCCTGGGGACAGAGGGGTGTCTTGACCCCGGCCTCGTCGAGCCGCTTGAAAGTCTGCGCCACGGTGGTCAGGGCTCGCAATTCCTCTACGGAGTAGTCCTGGGTCACCATCAGGCTCTTCCCGTGCAGTGCCTGGATGATGGCGCCGTCCAGCGTGGCGAGGAGACTCATTTCTTCACCTTTCGAATGCGGGTGCCTGCTTTTCGGTCGATGGCGTTCACGAGATCCTCCGGTCGGCAGATGATGACTTCACCCGGGACGCGGTTGCAATAGTAGATCCCGGCCTCCATCTTCGGCCGCATGCTCCCCGGCGGGAACTGCCCTTCGCGGGCCAGTGTGCGCACCTCTTCCACGTCCAGTTCGTCCAGTCGAACCGGGTGTTCGGTCAAGTAGTCGCGGTAGACCGCCTCCACGCCGGTGGTGATGACAAAGCGATGGGCGTTGAGGGCGACCGCAAGGAGCGTGGAGGAGCGGTCCTTGTCGATGACCGCCTCCATTCCCCGGATGTCGCCGGAATCATCGCGCACGATGGGGATGCCACCGCCCCCACAGCAGATCACCACCCAACCCTTGTCCACCAGGGTCCGGATCAGGTCCAGCTGCACAATCCTCTTTGGAGAGGGGGAGGCAACCACCCTCCGCCAGCCACGGTTCGAATCGTTGACCATCTTCCAGGCCCGCTCGGTCTCCAGCTGTGCAACGTCCTCTTGCTTGTAGAAACGACCGATGGGCTTGGTGGGTTCCTCGAAGGCCCGATCTTCGGGGTCCACCTCCACCTCGGTGACAATGGCCAGTATGGGGCGATCAACCTGGCGTTTTTGAAGCTCCTCTCGAAGAGCTCTCTGGATCATATACCCCATCGACCCTTGTGTATCGGCGACAAGTGAATCCAGCGGAACCTCGTGGATGTCGTCGCGACTCAGTTCGGATCGAAGCTGCATGAAGCCGACCTGGGGGCCATTGCCGTGCACGATCACCACCTGCTCGCCCCGTTCGATCAGGTCGACGACGGGGCGCAGTGCCCTGGCGGTGGTGTCGAACTGGTCCTCGACAGAGGAGCCGATGTCCTCGTCGATGAGCGAGTTGCCACCCATGGCAACAACTGTCAGGTCTCGGGTCTTACTCAAGGCAGGCTCTTTCCATGGGATCGGTCTTCCGCCGCTGTGCGGTGACCGCATGACTAACCAAGTCCAGCGCTGCACCGCGAGAATGGCGGTTGATCCCGCTACTGGTCGGTCAGGACACGGCCTCGAGAAGGCCGACCACGACTTCATCCACCCGAGACTGGAGGGCCGAGCCGCTCAAGCCCTCGTGCCTGAACTGGACGAGATGGGTGGCAAGAGGAACGGCAAACCCATCCATGTAGGCCCGGATCTGGTCGGGGGTCATCTTGAGAACGCCATCGAGGCCCTGGTCATTGCCGCTCATGACACAGGGAAGCTGGCGCTCGCCTTCCTGCCATCCATCTCCCAGGAGTCTGCCCATCTCCTCCTCGGAGGTGACCTTGTGAATGGGGAAGCGCTGCTGAACTCCGTGCGCCTCGCTGAACCGGGAGTAGCCGTCCACGGCCTCCTGGGTCTGGTTCGCCTTGCGCTTGCCGTTCCTGTGAAGCTCCTTCTCCCCGGAGAGAAGCACCTCGGCGCCGAGGACCTCGGAAAGCACCACCCGCATCATGTAGAAGTGCAGGTGGCAGCCCAGGCAGGGCGTGAAGAAGCCGAAAGCCGCAATCAGCTCGTTGATGTAGCGGCCGTTGAGCAGTCGCCAGGCGTCCACATCCTCCAACACGAACCAGGGGGCCAGGAAGACGTCGGGGAAGCGGCGGCTGAGTTGGTCCCGCAGGGAAAGCCAGTTGGACTCGTAGACCTCCCAGTTGCCGAACCGGGTGGGCACGAGATCTCCGACCGGGACCAGGGTGCCGACCGGGTGGTGCTCCATCCATGCCATGGCGGCGGCGACACTGTCGCGTCCGGCGAAGTCGCAGAGGACCACGGGCTTCGGAGCATCTTGCATCGCCTGGACCAGGTTGGCGGGAAGAGCCTCCAGGCCTGAGCCTCGACCCACGGCAGCACAGAGGTCTTCAAACCTCACCAGCCTGGGAACATCGTCGTACATCTCTGGATTCACCCGCTCTTGCGGTCACTGGACCTGCCGATAGCATAACGGCATTGTCACGCCCGCCGGTCAGGGCTTCTGCAACGCTTCTTGTGGGTTCCCTTCGGGGTGGGGCGTTGGATTGGTGTGGTTGGCCCCGTGGTACGTTGATGTCGCTGTTCGAGGACCCATGACCCAACGACTCATCGTGCATCGCTGGAATGTCCGGGAGCAGCTTAGGGAACAGGTGAGACCAGGATGTCCGCTCCGCTGATCGCGCTGTGTGTCGCAGCAATCACCGCGTTCTCCAGGATCCTCCTCAAGAAGGGCCTGGTCGACTCCAACCCCGTCACGGGGATGTTCGTGTCCCTGGTGGTCTGTGCGCCGGTCCTCACGGTGCTCGCGCTGATCGCTGTGCCCTGGGACGAGTACAGCATTCGAGGCATCGCCTACTTCGCAGCCATCGGGTTGTTCGCGCCACCCGTGGTTCGCTTCCTGACCTACATTGGCGTGGACCGGCTGGGGGTGTCCAGGTCAGCGCCAGTCCGCTCCCTCACACCATTCTTCGCGGTCTTGCTGGCGATCGTCTTCCTGGGCGAGCCACTGAGTTCTCACATCATCCTTGGCACCGTCGCCATCTTCTCCGGGGCCCTGCTCCTGACCCGCAAGGAACGCTCGGAAAGGGATGCGCCAACCTGGAGGAAGGTGGACCTGCTCTTTCCCCTGACAGCCGCGGTGCTGTCGGGTGTGGCCGCCAACTTGCGCCGGCATGGTCTGGACAGCGGGATCCTTCCAAACCCGATCCTGGCGGCCGCCTCCACTGCAGTGGCGGCACTGTTGGTGTTCAGCATCTACCTCCAGTTCTCTGGAAAGCGGCGAGAGTTGACCTACAACCGTAGTGCTCTCAAGTTCTTCGTCATGGGAAGTTGCTGCACAAGCGTCAGCATTGTGCTCACCCTGACCGCCCTCAAGGTGGGCAATGTCTCCACTGTGGCGCCTGTTCTTGCCTCCGGTCCGCTCTTCGCCATTGCCTTCTCTTTCCTGTTGTTGAGGAAGATAGAGCGCGTCACGCGCAATATCGTGGCCGGAGCGCTGTTGACCGTCACCGGGATCGAACTGATTGTGTTCTTCGGGCCCACCTGAGAACCCGGGACTTCACCCGCTGGGGGGCTGTCGCGAAGCCTCGAGGAAGTAGGTCCGCATCGGTCCCTTGCCCTTCACCTCGATCTCGCCACGTTCCTCAAAAGCGAAATCTGCGCTCAACCGCCGCTGCATACGCTCCGTGACCTGAATTCGGCCCTTTTCACCATGGGATTCCATGCGACTGGCGGTGTTGACCGTGTCGCCCCACAGGTCAAAGAGGAAGCGCTTCTTGCCGATGATGCCGGCCACCACGGGGCCTGTGTCCATCCCGATGCGCAGGGAAAGGTTGTCCCGGTCGGCGATGGCATCTCGCATGGAAAGGGCGAAGCGGGCCAGGCGCTCGGCGTGGTCATCCACCGGTGAGGGGACACCCGCAGCCACCATGTAGCAGTCCCCGATCGTCTTGATCTTGCAGAGTCCGTACTGCTCGGCCAGGGCGTCGAATTCCCCGAAGAGACCGTCCAGCAGCTTGACCAGGCGTGAAGCGCTCAACTCCTGGGAAAGGGTCGTGAAGTTCACCACGTCAGCGAAGAGCACGCTGACCTCCTCGTGGTAGCGGGCCACCGCCTCGCCGGTCTTGAGCCGGGCGGCAATCTCGGAGGGGAGCACGTTGTGGAGCAGTTCCTCGGCACGAGCCCGCTCATGTTCCAGCTCCTGCTCGACGATGCGGCGCTGCCCGGTGAACCAGTTCAATGTCAGGAAGAGACAGATGGCAAAGGTGCAGAGGCTCCCCAGGGTCCCCTCGACAGGCATGGGAGCTTGCGGAGGCGCCGGGCCGAAGACCACGTGGAGGAAGGGGGTCGTGGTCACGGCGGCCAGTGCCATCAGGGTGAGGAAGAAGCCATCCCGTGTTCCCAGGAGCAGGCTCCCTGTCAGCGGCGCGATGAGCAACCACAGGGGCTGAAAGCCGGAAGAGACAACTCCGCCAGCGAAGTAGGTGATGAACAGGTTCACGAGCACGTGTACGGACAGGACCAGCCAGACCGTGGGACGGAACCAACTGGGATTCGTCGCCACGACGACCAGGCACACCAGGTTGACCAGGACGACACACGCAAAAGCGATCGCACCTGGCAGATTCCCCCCCAGCAGGAAGATGGAGGCTGCCCCCAGGATCATCGCCGGCACACTCAGCGCCATCATGCCGAAGAAGAGAACGACAGAGTAGGCCTGGGCCGGGGGCAACTCCTGGGTCAGGTTGGGACCTCCCAGGCGGGCAGCCCAGCCGAGTCCCCAGGGAATCGTGTTGATCGGTTCAGGCATGCATTCCTCCCGGTGGGGGACAGGAAAATCAAGGCCGCTGCACCGAGTAGTCCGAGTATACAGACGGGTTTCCCGGAGCCCCGCTCAGGGAGTTCAGGAGACCGGGCCGCGGTCGTTCCGTCCCCCACGCGGGATGGCACTCGAGGTGTCGAGCGCACGGCATTGCCGCTTTCCCGATCACCGCTGTGTCGCCGGCCCTGGGGACCCAGGGGCGCTGGTCCTGGGAGGGGAATAGGATGATCACGGTCCCGCCCGAGCCCGGCGATGTCGCCCGACCTCTCTGCGATGCGACTCTCGGCAGTCCTGCAGGTTTCCACTGCTCGCTGCACCCGCCATGGCCGTCATCCACCGCCGCCTGGAGAACAAGATGAGCGGGTCTTTCGACAAGCACTTCGACCTGTTGGGCACCATTCACCTGGCCATGGGGGTGCTCTGCGCGATGGGGGGCATTGTGCTGCTGGTGGCCATGAGCCTGGGCGGGGTGGCCCTGATCGGCCTGGTCGTCCCTGTGGTGGACACCCCTGGACTGGCCGTCTCCAGCGTGCTGGTCCTGCTCATCCTGATCGCTGCCGTGGTGGTGAGCACCCTTTCGCTGGTACAGATCTTCGCTGGCTGGGGCCTGCTCAAGCGGCGCTCCTGGGCCCCGGCGCTCGCCCTCCTGGTCAGCTTCTTCCACCTCTTCAACGTGCCCCTCGGCACGGCCCTTGCGGTCTGGACCGGCTGGGCGCTGCTCTCCGACGACGGGAAACAGTCCTACCGGCTGCTCCAGGGCTGATCTTTCCCAGGGCATTCAGGAGGTGGGCCCGGTTCACGCGGTCTGCCTCCCACGGACGGCGAGGGTACCCTGGACCCATGCTGGCGCTCGGATTGGTACTGCTTGGAGCCTGTGGCGACGACTCGCCCACCGACAGTCAGGACACGGGTTGTGAGGCGGGCGAGGTCGGGCCCCTGTCGTTCTCCCCCTGCGCCCCCCGCAACCTGCTGATGCTCTCGCTGGACACCGTGCGTCGAGACCATCTGGGCTGGTTCTCCGGTGGCGAGATGACCCCTGGGCTCGACGATTGGTTGGGTGAGGCGGTCGTTCTCGAGGACCACATGAGCTGCAGCAACTGGACCTTTCATGCGTTGAGTTGCGCGCTGGGGGGCCAGTCCGCCGTGGACGTCGGCTGGTTGCCAAGGGGTGAGAGCGATCTGCGGGAGCCGGTCCCGGATGAGAGCACCTGGCTGGCGGAGCATCTCGCCCAGAACGACTTCGAATCGGCCTTGATCTCGACCAATCCCATCCTGTCCGAGCGCTGGAACACCGACGCTGGGTACGACTACAGCCTCTACCTGGACAAGGTTCATGCCGAAGAAGTCGTGACCAACGGCCTGGAACACCTCGGCCGGTTGCGGACCGGCCACGATCGCTGGTTCCTCCATCTCCACTTCATGGACACCCACACGCCCTATGCCCCGCCCGAAGCCTGGCTGGAAGGCCTGGTGGACCTGGCCCCGATCGCCTGGGATCTGGGCACTGAGCAGGGCTACATCGACCTCAGCGATGCCTGGGCTGGCCTGGATGCCGACACCCAGGCTCTGGCCGAAGCCCACATTGCCGTGCGCTACCAGGGGGCGTTGCGCTACCTGGACGACACGCTGGCGACCTTGATGGCCGACGAGACCGTCCAGGCGGCGCTTGAGGACACGCTCGTGGTGTTGTGGACCGACCACGGCGAGCAGTTCTACGACCACGGTGCCTCCGGCCACGGTCATCACCTGTTCACCGAGGAGAATGCCGCCCTGGCTGCATTTGCAGGGTCGGGGCTGGCACCGCAGCGCTGGACAGCACCCACCAGCCTCCTGGACCTGCAACCCACCATTCTCGCTGCCCTGGGACTGGCGCCGGCCACGGTCGCTTCCGGCTGGCAGCTTGGTGAGCGGGATCCCGATGCCCCTCGTTACCTGCTGGCCTCGACCCGACAGGGGCCGGTCCAGGCGATCAAGACCCCCTCGGAGACCCTGCACTACGAGTGGAGCGGTGAGCGAAGCTTCTACGACCGTGCAGCCGATCCCGCGGAGACCCTGGACCTCTACGACAGCCAGGACGACCGGGTGATCGCGCTGTGGGAGTTGCTCGAGGCCGAGATGCTCCGAGTCGAGGCACTGATTCCGGACCAGACACCGGTGAGTCCCGGCCCCTGAGTCCCTGGCGCCCCCTGGTGTTGCTTCGAACGAAGTGAGCCTGGAGCCCGCCGTGAATGCCCGGTCTTTTTCTGGCCTCTGTACCAGGCACTCTGAGCTTAGGCTGGAGTCTCCAGCGATCAGACGGGGCCCCATGAGAAGCGTATCGACAGTTGAGTCCACCACGCCACCTCGGGTCGATGCGGTCGAGCTACTCCATGACTTCTGCCGTCCTGGTGAGCTCACCATCTTCGGCGGACGGCCATCCATGGGATGCACCTCTGTTGCGCTGAACCTGGCTCTCGCGCTCCAGGCACCGGTGGACTCGCGCAGCCCGTCAGCGGGACCATTCACTGCGCCGACCCTCTACTTCGACCTTGGACGCATGCATGGCAATGCCGAGCGCCGCCTTCGCTCCATCGCGGGCCAGGTCCGTGAGCCGGCGCGCTTTCTCGAACGGACCCACATGCCTCCCCTGCCCCTGAGGCTCTGGGACGCCTGGGCAGAAAGTGCCGGGACCCTGGTCAGCCACGTACGATGCATTGCGGCAGACACCCCCATCTCTGCTGTCTTTTTCGACTGGATCCAGCTTCTCTTTGGCTACAACAGGGACGACTGGGAGCCCGTGAGGATCAGCCGGGTACTGGTCGAGCTTCAGCACCTCGCCGCCGAGCTTGGCGTGCCTGTCGTGGCCCTCTCGAACCTGCCCAGAGAGCTGGAGGAGCGAGCGGACAGGCGCCCCCAGCTCGCCGATTTTGCCGGGGTTGGACTGCCTTCCGAGGTGGCCCCCAGGTTCGTGTCCCTCTACCGGGACGCCTACTACTCCTCCGAGCCAGCAGATGTCTGGGCAGAGCCGCAGTCCCACCGGCGTACTCCCTGGTGGGAGCCCGCCGAGCTGTGTGTGTGGGAGAAGGGGGCGTTTGGAAGCACGGTCCACGTGCTGCCCTTTCATCCGCCATCGGGGCTGGTACGGCTGAACTGAGCCGGTCGGTGCCGAGCCGGGTGCCAGCAGCTCATGGCTCCTCCGAAGAATGGCGCGACGCCACAAAGGGGCAGGATCAGTCCTTGATATCGCAGCCAGGAAGCGCCTGTTGCAATGCGATGATGTCGGCTGAATCGACCTTGGTGGCCCGGAGATACAGCTCGGTAAGACCGCTCAGACCCGAGAGGGGAGACAGGTCCGTGATCTCGGTCTCGTTGAGAACGAGACGCTTGAGCGGGTCAAGTTCCGCGAGCGGAGTCAGGTCGGTGACAGGGGTACCGGAGAGAGTGAGAAAACTGAGCCCGTCAAGCCCGGAGAGCGGGCCAAGATCGGTAACGGGGGTGTGCGAGAGATCGAGAAGATAGAGCGTGTGAAGCCCCGAGAGGGGGCCCAAGTCTGTGACAGCGGTGCTGGAGAGAAAGAGCTCGCTGAGAGCCGGTTGCCCGGAGAGCGGGCTCAAGTCTGTGACCTGGGTGCCCCTGAGATCCACTTCGATGAGCTCGTCAAGCCCGGAGAGCGGCCCCAGGTCCTTGACCATGGTGTCCTTGAGGTCCAGGCCAGTGAGTTTTGTGAGCCCCGAGAGCGGACGCAGGTTGGAGACGGGGGTGGCTGAGAGGTAGAGAAGCCCGAGGACGTGAAGTCGCGAGAGCGGGCTCAAATTTGTGACCTGGGTCCCACCAAGGTCCAGTTCGGTGAGATTGTCCAGCCTTGCGAGCGGGCTCAGATCTCTCACAGCGGTGTTCCTGAGGTAGAGGTGGGTGAGTCCACCAAGCCCCGAGAGTGGGCTCAGGTCAGTGACTTCTGCGGAGTCACACTCCACTTTCACGCTGTCTGTTGGAAAGATCTGCCCACAGAACTCAACCGGCGGATTCAGCTGGAGAGGACTGACCCCCTGGACCTGTTGGCTGGCACCGCAGGCGGGCAGACCGAGGGAGAGAAGAGGCAGCAGGGAAAGCGAGCGGAAGGAACGCAGCATGGGCAACTCCAGCGGGGAGTCTACCGTGATGCAGGAGCGACTCCGGAGATCGCCGCGGCCGATCAGGAGGGAGAGGGAGGTTGCTGGTGCGGCGGTAGTCGGGCCGCAATTGCCTGGCGCACCTCCTCGGCGTGTTCCGCCACGGTCTCGATGTTCCACCCCGATGTGTCGATGGGCTCCAGGACCTGGGCCCGTAGCGTGCCAGGCCTGAAGTCCAGGGTCCTGGCGGGCCAACGAGCCGGTGCATCCAGGATGGCGATCGGCACCACGGGAAGTCTGGTCGCCAACGCCAGGTGAACGAAGCCCTTCTTGAATGGCTGAATGGTGCCATCTGGACTGCGGGTGCCCTCCGGCCAGATCCAGGCTCCCAGTTCATGCTTTCGCATCACGTCTGCGACCTCTTCCATGGCAGCGATCGAGCGTTCATGGCTGCTCCGGTCCAGCAACAGGTGCCCGGAGAGCAGGTAGACCTGGCCGAAGAACGGGATTCGCACGATCTCCTTCTTTGCGATCGCACAGGCACCGCTGGGGACCATGGCCATTCCGAGGAACAGGTCCAGTGCAGAGGCATGGTTGACCACGTAGATCGCTGGTGCGTTCGCCCTGGCCCGCTGTCGGTCCTGGATCTCGAAGCGGAACCCCAGGATGCGAGCCCCTACTGTACCGACCAGGTGACCGTACCGTAGTCCCAGGCGGATTCGAGCCAGACGCCAGGGCCACAGCAGCGCCATCGCCAGGAGCACCGGTGCCGTCACCAGGGCCAGGGAGACCCCCGCGAATGCGATCCGGAGCCACCTCTCCACGGGACCCACCGACCCGCGGTCGGCTCGCATCATGCCCTCACCCTCCTGGAGAGTGGATTCTGGCACACCTCTGTCCCGGATCACCCTGGACGGACAGCGAGGCCACCCTCGGAACGGGTAGGCTGCGACGCCTGAGCGGGTTCCACTGGGGAGGCCGCGGTGACCGTGGACTGAAGGACTGGTGAACGATGCGCTCTTTCGGGGTTATTTGCCCGGTGAGAGGCCGTTGTTCGCAGTGTGTGCTCAAAGAGTGGAGTGCTTGATGAGAGAAGAGTTCCGAGGGCTCCCGATGCTGGCACTTTGCGCGGCTCTCTGCGTTGCCTGTGGGCCGGAGACGGAGGAGACGGAGGAGACGGAGGAGACGGAGTCGAGCTCCGGGACTCAGACACAGGACTCGGACTCGGACTCGGACTCGGACTCGGACTCGGTCGTGTCTTCGGGGCCGCGGAACCTGGTGGTGATCTCCATCGATACCCTGCGGCAAGACGCCTTGGGGGTGTATTCGGGAGGCTCCTGGACACCCTTCCTGGACGAGTTGGCGGAACAGGCCCTCGTGTTGGCTGATCACCGGTCCTGTGCCTCGTGGACACTGCCCTCGATGCTCTGCTTCTTCAGCGGCCAGGGGACTGCGGACCTTGGCTACGAGCCGCTGGGGCAGTTTGGCGCCCAGAGCGGTATCCCGATGAACTTCGAGGGCCTGGCGAGCTGGCTCCTGGTTGCCGGCTACGAGACCGCGCTGGTTCCCACGAACCCCTTCGTGTCCGACCGGGTTCCCCTGGGCAATGGCTTCCAGGAGGTGCTCTACGCAGCTGACTATGGTTTCGAAGGCAGTGAAGCCGGCGCTGCAGGGACTGTGGTCGACCTGGCCGAGACCTGGATGGATTCGCACCCCTGGTACCCCACTGCCCCGCCCAGGTACCTGCACCTGCACTTCCTGGACCCCCACGACCCCTATGAAGCGCTCGCTTCCTACTGGGCCAAGGAACCGCTGGCCTCCGAATTGCCATTTTCCATCTTCGAGGACCTCGGGCTCATGGGAGGGGTCCTCCCGGGGTTGAGCCCGGAACTCCAGGAAGCCATCCTGGCCATGCTGATCCGGAGCTACGGTGCGGAGGTTTCTCTCCTGGATGCTGAGCTGGCAAGGCTATGGACCCGCCTGGAACAGGATGGGTGGCTGGAGGACACCGTGGTCCTCATCTTTGCCGATCACGGCGAAGGCTTCTACGAGCACGGGAAGTTCCTTCATGGCGACACGCTCTACGGGGAGTTGACCCGGGTCCCGGCGCTGCTGCTGACGCCGGGTGTCGCTCCTGGCACCTGGCAGGGGCCCACGACCCATGCGGACCTGGCCCCCACGCTCCTGTCTCTTTTGGGCCTGGAGGTCCCCGGTTCGGTCACGGGTCACGCGGTCGGCACAGCACCTTCCGAGCGAGTGCTCACGAGCCTCCGGATGTTCAGTGGACTTGGGTCGGAAATCGCCGGGCACCTCGGTGACCAGGTGCTTCATTACTCCTGGAGCGGCGAGCGGAGCTTCCATGACCTCGGGAAGGACCCCCTGGAGCAGGAGGACACCTACGACGTGGAAAACCCGGCTGTCCTGCAGATCTGGGAGACTCTCACCCCTGTAATACAGGAGATCTCCTCCTGGGAAGACGTCTCGGAGCCGGTCGATCCGGGACCCTGAAGGCGCTGAACCGTGGATGGCAGGATCCATCCGTTCGTTGTCTGATCAGTCCTGGGCGACCGCCACCCGCAAATCGTCGAAGCGGGACTCCCCGCCCTCGGAGTTGAAGCCCTGCAGGCCCACATAGACCGACGGGTGGTCCACGAGCTCCGGAAGCTCGTAGGTCCCGATCTCGACGCGCCTACCGCAGTCATTCTGGGTCACTGAGAATGCGAATGACGTCAATGAGAGCCGCTCGATCCAGAGGGTGATCGAGCCACCCGGGTCCGAGGTTTCGCCGCTGAGCGATGTCCCGCTGTCATAGCGCTCGATCCGCAGAACGTCTGACCCGTCTCGCCGGAACCGGAAGCCGTACTCGTCTTCCCCATCCGGCTGGTGTGGCACCGACGAGACCATGAACATCACGTTGGCGTAGGTCGGATTCGTCACACCCCAGCGTTGTCCGACCTCCATTCGCTGGTCCGGTGCGGTGAGGACTGCGGCCACGGTGTTGTTGGGGGCCGATACCAGGATCATCTCCCCGTTCCGGACCTCGAAGGACCCACCGGTGCCATAGCTGTCGCTCAGCGTGTAGTTGGCTGAACTGTCGCTGCTGTAGTCGTCGACCGTGACCGCCGGGTCGTCTTCGCCGGTGGATGCCGACTCACCGCTGAAGCGGTCCTGCCAGTCCCATTCCAGTGTGAAAGCGCTGTCCGCGTCCTCCTCCCAGTCGTCCAGAACTGGAGAATAGGTGCGGCGGGTCAGCGTGCCCGACGCCGGGTCGATCTCCAGCAGCCCGGTCCAGCCCATTCCGCCCTCCTCGCGACTGGAGTAGTCCAGGGACATCTCCAACACCGGGTGGCACAGGTCGTTCAGCACCACGCCGTGTTGCTCCACCCCGTGGTGTCCGTTGACGACCAGGAAGATCTGGGGGTTCGGGCCCAACAGGCTTTTCCGGACCTCTTCCAGGCTGTTCCGCCCGAATCCACCCAGGTACGGGGTGGAGAATGGCCCCCGGTGCGAGTGTGTGGACACGATCGTCGGCCAACCCGGGTGCGCGGACATCACCCCCTCGGCCCACGCAATGGTGGTGTCGGGGACATCCAACTCCAGGTGGAGCAGCAGGAAGTCCACACCACCGGCTCGAACTGTCTGCCAACTGCTCAGTTCGTTCTGGGTGTACCCCCCGAACCACGCCTCGCCATCGAATCGCCCGGTGGTCTCCGGACCGAAACGGGCGGCCCATGCGGTGTAGCCGCTTCCCAGGACGTCCACCTGGTCCAGCTCGTGGTTGCCGACCGCCGTGGACCAGGGCACGCCTGCTGCATCCAGGATCGCCATTGCAGCCACCGCACGATTCCACTCCAGTTCGTTGCCTGGCGATGTCGAATCCTGGCCGCCGTGGGAGACGATGTCGCCGAGCTGGGACACGAAATCGATGCCTTCGGTCTCACGAGAATCCACCACCCATTGCGCCTGGGCTGCGAAGTGCGCGGCCCAGGCGTCGGACTCCACGTAGGCCTGGGTGTCCGGGAAGAGCGCCAGGGTGAACGTGGCATTCGGGTTGGCGGAATCGACGGGGCTGTCGCTGTCGCCCGGCGTCCCGGTTGCGCTGTCCTGGCTGCTGTCCGTCGTCGAGTCCGACGAGAAGACCGAGTCCTGGATGTCGAGGATCGTTGTGGCGCCCTGACAGGCGAACAGGAAGAGCAGGGGAAGAGGGATGCATGAGATGGGAAACAATGAGGGGTCCCGGCCATTCCAGCCTCAATCGTACACGGGAAGCTTCGCTGTCAGTGTCAGGCTGGACCTGAGGTGCCGGGCCACGGGTCGGCAAGGCCAACGAGTGTCGGGGCCTGCCATCCCTGGAGGGCAGCCAGGAGTTCCGGGAACCAGGGTCCGAAGTCCTCGCCACAGGACTCGGACAGGGTGCGAGCCCACGCCATCCTGGCGAATCCCGCCACCAGCCCGATTCCGAGACCGAGCAGCAGGTTCCGGGACGTCCGGCTCAAGGTCGATACCGCTGTGAGCGAGTGCGCTGCGGTTGACGTCAGTTCATTCGTTCCTGGTAGGCCGTCCACAGCCCCTGCATGGGACCGTAGAGTCCATCGTGGACGGTCTGGACGTGCTCGGGCTGCCAGGTCGAAACATCGGCATGCAGGAAGGTGGTCTTGTCGTCGGTGTTGTCGAACACGGCGATGGGCAGGTCCCAGTTTCGGCCGTGGGCGTTCAGACGGATGGTGTGGGGCCTGGCGGCGTTGTCGATGAGCCAGGCGATGTCGTCACAGCCATAGTCCTCGTACATCACCACGTCGGGGGCGCTGTGGTGCAGGTCGGAGTCCTCCATGCCCGGCACATAGCGGGCCTTGTTCTTGCGCCTGGACTCCTCTGGGGTGACCTTGATGTAGAGCACAGCGGCGTTCTGGAGCACTTCGGGACGATGGTTGGCCAGGGAGAAGGCGTAGCCGGCGGGGGGATCGAGGGGCATGTCGGCGCCATCGGCACCGCCGCGGGCACACTCCATCACGATGGTCTTTCCAGCGACCGAGCCCTCGCGGCGGCCCCACTGCTCCTGGATGAGGTGGTCCATGGCGGGCTGCAGGGCCGAGGCGAGTTCTTCCCGGGCGGCCGTCGACATCACCGAGAACACTTCGGGTCCGTCCAGATCGCGTCGGTGCCCGTCGATGCGTTCGAACAGAGCCAGGCAGTCAGCGGTGGGGGTGGGCAGGTCGTTCTTGAGGATGTGGTAGTCGTCGGAAACCAGTCTCAGCAGCAGGCCCCAGTCGGGCTGGAACACGAAGCGGTCGTTCTTGGCGCGGTAGAACGCACGGGCCATGCCTCGTGCCTCCCGCTCCTCGTCCACCTTGGCCAGGAAGGCCACGTAGGGGAAGTCGTCCAGCTGGGCGGTGTCGCTGACGTGGAAGTCGCGGATGCGGGTCTCCCGGGGGAGGTTGCGCAGAAACTTGCGGACCTCGGACTTGCCAGAGGCGGGGAGGGCGATGAGGAGGATGGTGTCGATGAACTTGCCGCTGGACATGGGCTCTCCTGGACTTGGGGCGTGTAGGTAAGGCGAAGGAGAGGCATTGCAAGGGGCTTCGACGTCTTCTGGACGCCGTTCTCGGGCGTTGGCGTCTTCCTGTCTGGGTCCCCGAGCGACGTCGCCCGGTCGTCTTCCAGCCCCTCGAGCAGGACCAGGATGGCCCGGTTCCCGTGCTACTGTCCTGTGTCCCTCCGTCGACGTGTTCCCGACCCATCCTCGCCGAGGCCTGACCCCCCCACCATGAGGTTCCCGCTCTTTTCAAGACGAGGGTTCCTCGCCATGGGCAGCACCATGGCCATGCTGGTGGCCTGTGCCTCCCCCCGAAGTGAAGCTCCCGTAGCCCCAACCCTCTCGACCTCTCTCGCCGAGATCGAGGAGTTGTGGGGCCGGTCCCTGGTGCTTGAAAAGGAGCAGCAGCGGCACCTCCGGTTCACGCTATCCCCCCAGCAGGTCCCCACGGGCCTCACGTTGAAGGTCGTGCTGCGAGACCAGCTCGGTCGAGACTGGCTCTTCAAGGTCGGGCAGGAAGCAGCAGATGGGGCTCCGGCCATCGCGGAGCTTGCTCGCCTCGTGGGCGTGGAAACGCCTCTTGCCGTGCGCAGGACACTCAACCTGAACGGAACAACACAGCAGGGTGTCATTCAACCCTTTGTGCCCAACCTGGGGGGGTTCGGTAATGCGGCGAATGTCTACAAGTTCCCTCCCGAGAACCTGACTGACCAGGCATGGACAGACCTGGTCAGAAACCATGGACTCGCCTGGCTGGGACTGAACCACCACACACATCCCGACCAGTTTCTGTTGCTCGGTGAGCCCACACGGGTCGAGCGTGTCATCCGCATCGACAACGCGGTGGCCTGGCACCTGATGGGCCAGGACAGCTTCACGGTGGACTTCATCTGTCCGGACCTCGCCCAGAAGATGCCGGCGAAGGGACTTGGCTATGCCTGGTTGTGGCGACGCCTCCTGAGAGGAGACCTGAATCTCGACCTCCTGGATGCCGCGACCTGGGCGATCTGGGTCAGTGAACTGCCCTCCTCCTTGATCAAGGGCATCTACCAGCGAGGCGTCGAGAACGACTTTGAGCGCTTCTACAACGTGTCGAGCCAGGAGATCTCGGCCATTGTCCCGGAGCACTTTGAACTTGG
>CAZMNK010000044.1:0-37061 GCA_964567625.1 uncultured Enterobacterales bacterium
CGCCCCAGAGCGGAGCTGAACATGGCTGAGCCGACCACCAAGAACCACGATCTGATCTACGGGATCGATGACACACCACCTCCCGTGGAGACGGCTGTGCTGGGCCTGCAGCACTACCTGACGATGTTCGGGTCCACGCTGGCCATCCCGTTGATCATCAGTGAGCCCCTGGGCCTCACCGATCCGGTGGAGAAGGGCTGGCTGATCGCCACGATGTTCTTCGTCAGCGGCATCACCACCCTGCTCCAGGTGACCTGGGGCAACCGGCTGCCCATCGTCCAGGGCGGGACCTTCTCCTTCCTGGCGCCGACCTTTGCCATCTGCGGCATGGCGGCCCTGGCCAACGAGGGCTGGGAGGTTCGCATCCAGCACGTCCAGGGCGCCATCATCCTGGGGGCCCTGGTCGAGATCGTGATCGGTGTCAGCGGGCTCATCGGCAAGCTCATGCGGTTCATCGGGCCGATCACCATCGCCCCGACCATCGCGCTGATCGGGCTGGCCCTGTTCAAGTTCGGGGCACCCGTGGCCGGTCTGCACTGGCCCATCGGTGGGCTGACCATCGTGCTCATCATCCTGTTCAGCCAGTACTTGCGGCGAACGAACCGGGCTTTCGAGCTCTACCCGATCCTGATGGCCATTCTCGGAGCCTGGGCGGTGGCGGCCCTGTGCAGCTACGAGCGGATCGGCCTCTTCCAGCCTGGTCACCCCTCCTTCACCAGCATGGAGAACCTGCACAATGCGCCCTGGTTCCGGGTCCCGATGCCCTTCCAGTGGGGCATGCCCCAGTTCGGCGCCGCTGCATTCGTGGGAATGTTCGCCGGCTACCTTGCCTCGATGGTCGAGTCCATCGGCGACTACTACGCCTGTGCCCGGCTTTCCGGGGCACCGGTGCCCGACCAGAAGACCATCAACCGGGGCATTACATTCGAAGGCATTGGCTGCCTGATCGCTGGCATCATGGGCACGGGCAATGGCACGACCTCGTATAGCGAGAACATCGGTGCCATCGGCCTGACCCGGGTCGGATCCCGGCGTGTGGTCCAGGCCGGTGCGATCCTCATGATCGTGCTGGGCACGGTGTCCAAGTTTGGGGCGTTGTTCACCACCATTCCCCAGCCCATCGTCGGCGGGATGTACTGCGCGATGTTCGGGATGATCGCCTCGGTGGGACTCTCGAACCTGCAGTTCGTCAACCTGAACTCGGCACGCAACCTGTTCATCCTCGGTTTCGCCTTCTTCATGGGCCTGAGCGTGCCCGAGTACTTCAACGCGACGCCGCTGGACTTCGGCGAGGGATTGTCCTGGCTCGCCAACGTCCTGAACACCCTTGGCAAGACCGGCATGGCCGTGGGTGCGTTCCTGGCCCTGCTCCTGGACAACACCATTCCGGGAACCGACGAGGAGCGGGGAATTACCGCTTTTACTGCCCACTAAGGAGTCCTCTGTGGAACCGATCAAGCTCGTGGGCGTGCTCGCCTACATGGCGGTCCTGGTAGGAATCGGCGTGGTGGCCTCCCGCCGCATGCGGGACATCAAGGACTACTTCGCCGCCGGCAAGAACCTGGGCTTTCTGACGGTGGCCTTTTCAGCGCGGGCCACCGGCGAGAGCGCCTGGCTGCTGCTGGGCCTGACTGGCATGGGGGCCGCCATCGGCGCCAAGGCCTTCTGGGTCGTGCTGGGCGAGGTGCTCGGCGTGGGCATTGCCTGGATGTTCATGGCCCGCCGCTTCAAGCGACTCACCGATCGCTACGACAGCATCACGGTGCCCGACTACCTGGAGTCCCGGTTCGGGGACACCAGCCATCGGATCCGCATCGTGGCGGCCTTTGCACTGACGGTGTTCGTCACCATCTACGTGTCGGCCCAGATCGACGCGACCGGGAAGGCCTTCGAGGGCTTTTTGGGCTGGAACTACTACACCGGTGTCGCTGTGGGCTTCGCCGTGGTGGTCACCTACATCACCAGTGGTGGCTTCCTGGCAGTGGCGTGGTCGGACGTCTTCCAGGGCGCCCTGATGTTCCTGGGGCTGGTCCTGCTGCCCATCGTCGCCATTGGTGCCGCAGGCGGTTGGGGTGCGGTGACCTCGGGGCTCTCGGCGATCTCGCCGGATCTGCTCTCGGCCACCGGAGGGACTGGTTGGACGGCCGTGACCACGGCGGAGATCATTGGCCTGGCGCTCATCGGGCTCGGGTTCCTGGGATCCCCCCAGATCTTCGTGCGATTCATCGCCCTGCGGGACGAGTCGGAGATCCGCAACGGGACCCTCGTCGCCCTGGTGTGGACCCTGCTGGCAGACAGCGGCGCGGTTCTCATCGGCATGGTCGGGCGGGTCGCCCTGTCCGGTCCTGGCGGGGACATGGCGGCCTTTGGTGGGAGCGAGGCCGTGCTTCCTGCCCTGGTCGAGCACACCTTTCCCGCGGTGATCGTCGGCCTCTACATCGCCATCGTGCTCTCGGCGATCATGTCCACGGTGGACTCGCTGCTGGTGGTGGCGGGGAGTGCCGCCGTCCGGGACTGGTACCAGAAGGTGCGTCACCCCGAGCTGGCGGACGAGACCCTGCTGTCCCTGTCGCGCAAGGCGACCTTTGGCCTGGCGGTGATGGGACTGGCCGTCGCCATGGGGGTCGCGTTGTCCACGCCGGACCGGACGATCTTCTGGTTCGTGATCTTTGGCTGGAGTGGGATCGCAGCGACTTTCTGCCCGGTGATCATCCTGTCGTTGTTCTGGCCCGCCATGACCGGTCGGGGCGCCATGGCGGCGATGATCGCGGGCTTTGCCGGGGTGCCCTTCTTCAAGTTCCTGGCCCCGAAACTTCCGGGGATCGGGGAGGTTCTTGGCGCCATGGGAGAGCTGCCGCCGTCCTTTGCGGTGGCATTTGGGGTGGCGGTGTTGGTGAGCCTGCTCGACCCGCGCGGGCCTCCAGAAGATGCCCGATCCGTGCTTGACGAGGCGGGGGCCTGAGAGTATTGATTAGACATCTATCTAATTAGATGGATGTCTAATTATGATGCTCGAAGAGACCGAGACCCTGCTCGCCTTCTTCAAGGCCCTGGCCCACGAGTCGCGTCTGCGAATGGTGGGGCTGCTGGCCGAGCAGGAGCGGAGCGTGGATGAACTGGCCACCCTGTTGGCCCTCAAACCACCGACGATCTCCCACCACCTGGCCCGTCTCCGCGGGGTGGGGTTGGTGGAGGTGCGGGCCGAGGGAACCACCCGCCACTACCGACTGGTGCCGGGTCGGCTCGAGGCCCTGAGCAAGGAAGTCCTGGCACCCGGAACCCTGGAGCGGGCGACCGGGACCATTGCGCCCCGAGCCTGGGAGGACAAGGTCCTGGACACCTTTCTGGACGGGTCCCGGCTGAGGAGCATCCCCTCCAGCCGCAAGAAGCGCTCGGTGATCCTGGACTGGCTGGTGAAGCAATTCGAGCCGGGGCGCAGCTACACCGAGGTCGAGGTCAACCGGATTGTAAAGGCCCACCACCCGGACAGCGCGACCCTGCGGCGTGAGTTGGTCGGGGCGGGCCTGATGACCCGGGAGCGAAGTGTCTACCAGCGTGTGGAGTGAGGTCTGAGAGGCTGACCGGGAGTGGAGCGGGCGTGGCATGATGCGCAGGTGGACCCCGCATGGCTCGACGCGGCACTCGCGGAAGCGGAGCAAGGACTCGCTGAAGGCGGGCTACCGATCGGCTCCGTCCTGGTCGACGCTGGCGGTCACATTGTCGCGCGAGGACACAACCTGCGGGTGCAGACGGGGGATCCGACCGCCCATGCCGAGGTGGTCTGCATTCGCGACGCGGGTCGGCGCCGGGACTGGCCTGCGCTCACCCTGGTCAGCACGCTGTCGCCCTGCATCATGTGCACGGGGACAACCCTCCTGTACCGGATCCCCCGGGTGATCGTGGGAGAGAACCGGAACTTCATGGGGGCAGAGGACCTGTTCCGAGACCGGGGTGTGCAGCTGGAGGTGGTTCAGGATCCGCGCTGCATTGCACTCATGGCGCGGTTTGTGGCCGAGCACCCGGACCTCTGGAACGAGGACATCGGCATCTGACCAGGAGGCTGTGGACTGGAGGACCGGGCCCGGTACCGCTATGAACTTCCAGGGCATCGGGACGTGGTGAATACCCCTTGATCCCTGGAGGGTTGGCCTTGGACGATCTGCTCATCTACGGCGCCAATGGCTACACCGGCCAGTTGATCGCCCGACGAGCGGTGGCGCTGGGGCAGCGACCGGTGCTGGCCGGACGCAGCGCCGAAAAAGTCCGGCTTCTCGCCGAGGAATTGGGTCTGGACTTTCGGGTCTTCTCCCTGGAAGACGCCGCCGGTGCCCTGGAGGGGTTCACGGCGGTGCTGCACTGCGCCGGTCCCTTCAGTCGGACCGCTCAGCCGATGGTGGATGCCTGTCTGGCCACCCGGACCCACTACCTGGACATCACGGGGGAGATCGCCGTCTTCGAGGCCCTGGCGGCCCGGCATGGGGAGTTCGAGGCGGCGGACGTGATGGTGATGCCCGGGGTAGGGGCCGACGTGGTTCCGACCGATTGCCTGGCTGCCCACGTGGCAGCCCTGCTTCCCACTGCGACGCACCTGGAGATCGGGCTGCTCTTCGGCGGCAAGATCAGTCATGGGACGGCCACCACGATGCTGGAGAATGTGTCGGAAGGGGGTGCGGTCAGGAGGGACGGACAGATCTGCCGGGTGCCCTCGGGGTACAGGACCCGCAGCTTTGACTTCCAGGGCCCGGGACCCATGCCGGCGGTCACGATTCCCTGGGGTGATGTGACCACCGCCTACCACACCACTGGGGTGCCCAACATCGTCGTCTACGCGGCCATGCCGGCGGGACACCGGTGGGGGACGAAGATCCTGAACTGGGCCGGGGGGTTCTTTGCCCGTCCAGCGATTCGTTCATGGCTACAGGCCCGGATCGATGCGGGCCCGCCTGGCCCGACCGACGAGGAACGTACCGGCTCGTATTTTCACGCCGTGGCCGAGGTCTCCGATGGGGAGGGAACGGTGGTGGGTGCGCGACTCATCGGCCCGAATGCCTACACGCTGACGGCTTCCGCTTCCGTTCATGTTGCGGGGAAGGTGCTGGCCGGGGAGTGGAAGCCGGGGTTTCAGACACCGGCTGGCTGCTATGGGCCGGACCTGGTGCTGGCCCTGGACGATGTGACCCGGGAAGGCCTCTGAAGGGGCCGATCAGCGGGGAGGAGCGCCCTCGCCGCCGCCGCCACCTTCGGCGCCGCCGCCGCCACCTTCGGCGCCACCGCCGCCACCTTCGGCGCCGCCACCGCCACCGCCGCCACCTTCGGCGCCGCCACCGCCACCGCCACCGCCACCGCCACCGCCACGGCTGGCCTGGATCCGTCCCAGCAGATCCTCTGCCTGGTCTGCGGTCAGCAGGTCCCGAATCGTGCCTTCGAATTCCGCAAAGAACTGCTGACGCTGCTGGCGCATGGCTGTGGGATCCTGGACCTCGCCCCCTGCAGCGGCCTGATTGGCCTTCACCGTGTCGTTCAAGGTGGTCGCGGCTTCCTCCAACTGGGTGGTGGTCTCCGCATCCAGGCCGCTCTCAGACGCAAAGCCTGTGACGAGTTCCTGCATCCTGACGCCACGGTCCTTGCTGCTGGCTCCCTTCTTGCCCTTGCCCTTGCCCTTGCCCTTGCCCTTGCCCTTGCCGGCGGGGCGCTCGTCGGAGGTGCTCTTGGTCTGGGCTGCCTGGTTCTTGGCGGCACCGGAGCCGGCGCCTCTTCCCCTGCGGGCCTGGATCTCTGTGAGGGTACTCTCGAGCTCGTCGACCTGGTCTCGCAGGTCGCTGACCGTGCTGTTCAGGTACAAGAACAGAATCGTGATGAATCCGGAGATGACAAGGGCAAGGGTGGAGGCGTTTTTCTGCATGGTCATGTCCTAATCACTTGAGTGGAGTCGAGGAAGCCTCGTCTCTGTCCGACCGACAGGGGCTTTCCCGAGCGCCTCAAGTGAGTTGTGGCCGGTCCCTGGTGGGCTAACCCACAGGTAGCGCATTGGAGTCGATGGCCCAATCTCCGGGGCCGAAGCTCTTGGGGTTCTGTCGTGCGCGTCCGGAACATCGCACGCGGAGGAAGCGTTCGGCCCATCGCCGCAGGGATTCGGGGAACCGGTAAGCCCACTCGCCGTTCCGGCGCTCCCTGGCGTAGGTCAGCCACTGCAGATGCACCGCGTGGTGTTCCACCGGTTGGCCCAGGTGAGGGCCGTCCAGAAACGCCAGGATCCCGGTGTCTCCGCGACCCAGGTACGGGTTCTCCGGGGGACGGCCCAGGGCATCGGCCCAGTCCAGCAGGCCGTCCAGGTTCTCCGGGGCTCCGAAGCGGCGGGCCATCTCTGCGAAGCAACGGCCACAGGCCTCGGCGTCGTTGGTGGCCCGGTGTGCTCCCTCCAGGGTGATGTCCAGGCGTTCGGAGAGATCGATCAGCTTGTGGCTCCTGGCACCCTGGAAGCGTTGGATGGAGAGGTCCAAGGTGTCGACCTCGGCGATCGGCTCGGGCCAGACCAGGGCACTGCGGTGGAACTCGACTGTCAAGAAGGCCCGGTCGAAGGGGAAGTTGTGGGCCACGCAGATCGCGCCCTGAAGAAGGCCCCGGATCTGCTCGGCGTGCTGCTCAAAAAGCGGTGCATCGGCCACCGTGTCGTCATCGATGCCAGTGATCTCGGTGACCTTTCGTGGGATGGGGATTCCCGGGTTGAACAGCATCTGAAAGGGTTCGGTCCCGACCACTTTGCCTTCATCGTCCGTCTGCAAGGTGACTGCGGCAAACTCGATGATCCGATCCCCGTCGTGGGGGTTCAGCCCGGTGGTCTCGGTGTCAAAGGCCACGATGGGCAGATCGCGCCAGTTCATTTTTCAGGTTCCAGGGGTGTTGTTGATCAGGGGAGCGACGACCGCCAGGGCTTCTTTCTGGGCTTCGTGGCGGTAGGCGAGCCACTGGGTGTGGGCATCGGGGCCGACCAGGTTGGAGATTCCGTAGACGGCGGCAAAGGGGACATTGGCCTGTTTGCAGGCCACAGCGGCCCCATAAGCTTCCATCTGCTCGACCTGCCAGCCGTCCGAGAGTCGTCCGGCCAGGACCTTGTCCGTGGTGATGGCCGAGACAGTCAGGACCGAGACCCTGGTTCCCTCCAGTCGTTCGAGCAGCCTGTGGTCACAGGGGAGGGGTTGTGGTGCGCGGGGCACGTACCCCAGGCCCATGACGGCGACGCCTTCAGACAACCCGATCCGTTCGGCCACGACCGCGGTGCCGACCGCCGGCCCACCCTGGTAGGCCCCCGCGGTACCGACCATGACCACGGCCTCGGGTTGCCGCTCCCGCAGCAGGGTGGCCATCCGGGCGGCGGAGACCACCGGCCCGATTCCGAGAGGTTCCCCGGAATGTCCACCCAGTTCCTCTTGTACTGCAGAGACCAGCAAGACCACGCTCGATCACCTCGTCTGCGCCAGGAGCTTCCTATTATCCGCTGAGGGCACCTGCCTGAAAGGCTGCATCCAGAGCTTCGTGAGTTGTCTGACGGGCTTCCTTGAAGCGGGCCTCGACGTCTCCGAGATTCCACAGTCGTGCGAAGGACCGCGGTGTTCGGACCACCACGAGTCCGTCGATCCCGGGGTCCGTGTCGGTGCCGCCGGAACGGTCGACCAGGTGCACCACCGCGGGGCGCTCGCCACGCCATGCCTGCCAGGCCCGGGCGCCGACCCGGTCGGTGAAGCCTCCATCTGCGCAGGGCACGCCGTCCAGAGGAACCGGGCTGAAGAGTCCTGGGATGGCACAAGAGGCCGCCACGGCTCGGGCCAGGGGCCCGGTTCGCACCAGCCTGTGACCGCCATCTGGGGTCATCACGCCCACCGCGAAGGGGCGGCTCAGCGCCTGGAAGTCTTCGGGCAGCCGGTCGGCCAGGTCGGCGATGATGGCCCGCATGCTGAGGGCTCCCTTCCAGGGCGTTGCACTCGGCCTGGCGGACCAGATCGGCGCCCTCTCGGTCAGGGCTTCGAGAATCTCCCGGGCCGACAGGCCATGGGCCCACAGAGACCCCGCGAGGGCGCCAGAGCTCGTGCCTACCACCGCGTCCACGGACAGCCCACGGTCCTCGATGGCCTGCAGGAAACCGGCCTGGCGCCCGAAGGCCAGGAATCCACTGGAGAGAAGGAGATCCACGGTCATGAGGGGACGGTCCTAGCCCTGCCTTGGTCCCAGGGCGACTCGAATGACCCCCAGCAGGGCCAGGGCGGAGAACCCCGCAGCCAGCTGAAACAGGGTGGCGGTCCCATGGCTGTCCAACAGGAAGCCCGTGGCCAGCATGGCGAGAAGTGAACCGACGCCAAAGGACGAGGCCAGCAGAATCGCCTGGCTCGTGTTCTCCAGACCCTTGGGGGCGGATTCCGCAAAGAGTTGAACCCCGCCGATCCACCAGGCGCCAAATGTCAGGCCATGGAGGGCCTGGAGCGCAACCAGGGTGGTGGGATCGGTGGCCACTGCTGTCGCCCACCACCGAGGCAGGCCGCTCACCACGGCGACGATGATCAGGGCCAGAGAACCGAACCGACGGAGCAGGGGACCGCCTGCGGCCATCACCCCCACCTCTGCCGCGACGCCCACGCCGACCGCGGTGGCCAACAATGTGGCATCCAGACCCGCCGCCTCCAGGTGCAGGCCGAACAGGTGGTCGTACATCGACAGGGTGGCTCCGTGGAGGACCGCCACACTCGCCAGGGGTCGAAGTACCGGGTGGTCTCTCAGCGCTCGAAGGGCGGCGGGCCAGTCCACCGGCGGCACCCGCGAAGGTTGCGGGAGGTGTTTGCTCATCGCGACCATGACCACGAAGAGCACCAGGGTGACGAGCAGAGGAGCACGGGGCCAGACATCCCGGAGTCTCCCGGCGATCTGGGCCAGGAAGATGAAGGACACCGAGCCCCAGAGGCGCACGCGGCCATAGCCCTCTCCCCCCAGGCGATCGACGGCCATGGCATCGACGACGGCAAAGAGGGGCGTGCGGCTGAGGGCGAGCAGGGCCACACCGGGCAACAGCCAGGGCCAGGGTCCGGGAAGGCACAACAGTCCGGCACCCGCCGCGGTGCCGATGGCGGCCAGGAAGACCACGTGTCGTGGGTCTCCCAGCCGATCGGCCCACAAGGCCCAGACCGGGCCTGCGATCAGGATGCCCAGGGGAAAGAGCGCCAGGATGCTGGCGATGGCCACTCCGCTGGCCCCAGCCTCGGACAGGATGGGGGCGAAGAACGGGTGGAGCGTTCCCAGGCTGCCGACTGAGAGCACGTACCAGAAGGCCAGCCGGCGGGCATCCGAGGGGGGCAGGGTTCAGAGTCCCCAGGCGCCGGAGACGGGGACGTCGGCACCGTTGACGTAGGCGGCCTGGTCCGACAGCAGAAAGCGGGCCACTGCCACGACTTCATCGACGGAACCGATCCGGCCGGCCGGGATCTTTGGAATCATCTGGGCGAGCTCCTCCGGGGGGGAGGAGCCGGAGTCCACGAATCCCGGGGAGATGCAGTTGGCCGTGACGCCACGGCTTGCGCCGATACGGGCAAGGGTCCGGGTCAGGGCCAGCACTCCGGCCTTGGCAACGTAGTGGGCTGCCACCCGGGGGTTGGCCTGGAGCTTGTGGGCATTGGACATGGAGAAGGCCAGGATGCGGCCCCAGCCCCGCTGACGCATGCCGGGCAGCACGGCCTGGGCCAGGAAGAAGACCGGGTCCAGGTTGTTCTCGAACATGCTGCGCCAGCCCTGGGCGGTCTCCTGGAAGAAGGGGACACGGTGGTAGGGACCGGCGCAGATGACCAGGGCGTCCACCGGTTCACAGTCCTGGATCAGCCCGGCACAGGCGTCCGGGTCCGAGGCATCACAGGCATGCCATTGGGCTCCCTGGGCCTCCAGGTCGTCGGCCCGGGTGCTTCGGCTGGCCAGGGTCACCCTCCAGCCCGAATCCAGTAGATCGGCTGCCAGTGCCCGGCCAATCCCGCGGGTTCCGCCCACCAGCAACGCGTGTCTTGCCATCCGGCCTTCTAACCGGAGCTGTTGTCGTTACAGCGCAAACATGCATCCCTTTGGCGTCCTCTCGCTCCTCCCTGCTGTCGCGGCCATCGGGCTGGCGTTCTGGTCCCGCAACGTGGTCCTGTCGCTGACCGTGGCGACCTGGATCGGGGCCACCCTGGTGGAGTCCTGGAACCCGATTGCAGGGGCCATTCACCTGGTGGACCCCCTGCTGTTGGACGCCATCGCAGACAGGGACCACATGAAGGTCACCCTGTTTTCGCTTTTTGTGGGCGCCACGGTGGGCATCATGTCCAAGGGCGGCGGTACCCGGGCCATGGTCGAGGCCGTGGTGCGCATCGCCCGGACCCGACGGAGCGGAATGGTCGCCAGCTGGTTGGCAGGCCTGACGGTGTTTTTCGACGACTATGCGAACTGCCTCATCATCGGCAGCAGCATGCAGCCGCTCGCTGATCGCCTTCGGATCAGCCGGGAGAAGCTGGCCTACATCGTGGACTCCACGGCGGCGCCCATCGCCAGCCTGGCCCTGGTGAGCACCTGGGTTGGCTACGAGGTGGGCCTGGTTGGAGATGGGTTGGCGGCAGCAGGCCAGGACCTCGACCCCTATGCCTTCTTTGTGGAAGGGATCGGCTACCGTTTCTACAGCCTGTTCACCATCGTCTTTGTGGGCTTGATCGCGTTCACTGGCCGGGATTTCGGACCGATGGTCCAGGCCGAGCAGGCCGCAGCGACACCCTCTCCGGAGGCTGAAGACGTTGACCTGGAGGCCTCGCCACCTCGGCTGGTCTGGTTGGCCGTGCTGCCTATCGTGACCCTGATCGGAGTGGCTTTCTGGGATCTCTGGACCCAGGGGACAGCGGCCTCGGAACCCGGTGCGGCCCTGTTCGAGATCCTGGGCAATGCCGATGGCTACGACGCCATGCTCCGGGCGTCTCTGGCCTCGGTCTGTCTGGCTCTGGTGTTGGCGATCGGGCTTCGGGCCCTGGGCCCCAGGGAGGCCTTTGATGCGGCCGTGGACGGGATGTCGACCCTGTTCGATGCGTTGATCGTGCTCTTTCTGGCCTGGTCTCTGGGGTCATCGATGGGGGAGCTGGATGCCGCTGGCTACCTGGTCAGCCTGCTCGAGGGCACGCTCTCGCCGGTGCTGTTGCCGACCCTGGTGTTCGTGGTCGCCGCCCTGTGCGCCTTTGCCACAGGGACCTCGTTTGGCACCATGGGCATCCTGATGCCGATGGTCGTGCCCCTGACCTTTGCGGTGGCACCGGAGTCCATGCCCATCGCCTTTGCCTCGGTGGGGGCCGTGCTCTCCGGGGCCTGCTGGGGAGATCACTGCTCCCCGATCTCCGACACCACGGTGCTCAGCAGCCTGGGCACCGGCTGTGATCACGTCTCCCACGTTCGAACCCAGCTTCCCTACGCCATGTCGACAGGGGTGATCAGCGTGCTGGCGGGCACCCTGCCCGTGGGGCTGGGGGCGCCCCTGTGGCTCTGCCTCCTGCTGGGGGCCGTCGCCTGCTACGGGACCGTTCGCTTCCTGGGCAAGGACCCGTTGGCCCAGGCTCCGCCGAGCCAGGAAGCCGTCTAGGTCCACCAGGAGGCGGCAAAGGTCATTCCTGCCAGCAGAATGGCGGCCGGGAGCAACGAACAACCGTGGAACCGGTGCTTCCACCGCTTTCGCAGCCAGTCCGCGTCGTTCATGGGCCCACCATAGCCTGTCCGTGGAGCCCCCATTAGGCTGCCTGCCCTACCCAGGAGTCTGTGGATGGACACTCAGCAGATGATCGACCTCTGCAAGCAGCACACCCTGTTCAACTGGGCGCCTCGCGACGCCGTTTCCCCTCTGCCCATTCACGGGGCCAAGGGTGTGTGGCTGGAGTCGGCAGACGGCAAGCGGATCCTCGACTTCAACAGCCAGTTGATGTCGGTGAACATCGGTCACGGCCATCCCAAGGTCATCGCTGCGATGAAGGCCCAGCTCGACGAGCTGATCTACGCCTTTCCCCACAGTGCCACCCGGGTTCGTGCGGAGTTGAGCGCAAAGCTGGCGTCACTGGTGCCGGGGGACATCAACACCTTCTTCTTCACCCTGGGTGGGGCCGAGGCCAACGAGAACGCCATTCGGGCGGCTCGGCTCTACACCGGTCGGCACAAGATCCTGAGCCGCTACCGGAGCTACCACGGGGCCACCAACCTGATGATGCAGGTCACCGGCGACCCCCGACGGTGGGCAAACGAGCCGGGCCCTGCCGGTCATGTGCGCGTCCTCGATCCGCAGCCCTACAAGGTCAGCTTTGGCGAGACGCCCGAGGAAAAGACCCGCCGCAACCTGGAGTACCTCGAGGAGATCATCGACTACGAAGGTGGGCACACCATCGCCGCGATGATCATCGAGACGGTGACGGGCACCAATGGCGTCCTGCCGCCGCCCCCCGGCTACCTGGCGGGGCTCAAGGCCCTGCTCGAGAAGCACGGCATCCTGCTCATCTGTGACGAGGTCATGTGTGGCTTCGGGCGCACAGGGCGTTGGTTCGGCTTCGAGCACGACGGGGTGGTGCCGGACATGGTCAGCATGGCCAAGGGCCTGACCAGCTCCTACGCTCCCCTGGGCGCCGTGGGGCTGAGCGATCCCATTGCCGACCACTTCCGTGAGAACACCTTCTGGGGCGGGCTGACCTACAACTCCCACCCCCTGGGCCTGGCGACGGCCCTGGCGGTGATCGAGGTGATGGAAGAGGAAGGTCTCGTCGAACGCTCCGCCCGCATGCAGAGCGTCATGGAGGGACACATGGACCGACTCCAGGCCAACCACCCCTCCATGCGGGAGTACCGCTGCATCGGGATGTTCGGGATGATCGACATCCAGAAGAACAGCGCCGGGGAGTCCATTGCGCCCTACAACGGGTCCCACCCGGCGATGAAGGAACTCGGGGCCTTCTTCCGGGAGGAGGGCCTGTTCACCTTTGTGCGCTGGGGCAGCTTCATGGCCAACCCACCCCTGACGATCACCGAAGACGAGCTTGCCCACGGCTTCGAGATCATCGATCGGGGTCTGAACATCACGGATCGGGCCTTCGAGGGCTGATCCTCAGACCGGAAGACCGACCCGCTGCCGGGCCTCCCTGCAGTTGTCGCTGCCTCGTTCGAAGTCCCGACAGCACTGGGGGCGACCGGCGTAGGTTCGGCAGGAAAAGGACCCCAGTTCCCCTTCGAGCTGGCTGCAGCGGTCCCCGGTCCGACGGATCTGCCAGCGTCCTTCGAAGAGCACCAGGATCTCCGGGTGTGCCTGGTGCACCGGGTCGTCCGGATCGACCTCGACCGCGTGGTAGGCCTCGCGACAGCAGGCACCGCAGTCGGCACAGTCGGGTGTTTCGACGGTTTCCATGGGCGCGGGAGACCTTGTGGACGGACCCCAGGCTCTATCCCCTCCCGTCAGCTCCACATGCCGGGCTTCCCTAGATGCCGTCATCTCCCCCCTGGCCCAGTACCTCCAGGTGGAGGGCGGCCGCAGAGAATTCCTCGGCGATGGCGGGCTCCCGCGCAGCCATGGCTTTTTCCCGGAGAATGGGGGCGACGCTTGGGTCCCCCAGGTTCCGCAGGGCCCGTGCCGCGTGCCGTGCGGCATCTGGATCCGGGTCGTCCAGACACTGGATCAGCGGATCCCGGTCCAGGGCCATGGGGGCCTCTTCCACCGCACGAACCACCCACTCCCGGGTTCGGGAGTGGGGACTGTGGACCATCAGGTCGTGGATAAAGGGCCGGCTGTCCGGGTTGCCCATCCGGACGATCGCCCTGGCAGCCTCCAGGACCACGTCCGGGTCGGGATCCTTCAGGCCCTTGTCCACCAGGATTGGCTCGATGCCTTTCCACTGCTTCTTGCCGGCAATGATGATGGCCTTGCGTCGGATGTCGGCGTCCTGGTCCTCGGCGATGACCTGGCCCAGGACCTCCTGGGAGTCCTGGCCGCCGTAGAGCTCGACCAGGCGCAGGCTCTTTTGACGGTTGGCGGAGACGGGGTCGGTCAGCAGGGATTGCTGGGCGACAGACAGCATCTCGGGCGCCCCGAGGCGCTCGAGCACGATCAGGCCTGTCCGACGCACGTCCTCATCAGGAGAAACCCTGACCAGCTCGGCGATTTGTGGACTGGCCTGGACCAGGCGGCGGTCCGCGATCTCGTCCATGCAGTCGCGCTGGGTCCCTGGCCCCTGTTCGTCCAGGCAGGTCAACAATTCCGTGCCGGTGGCCTTGGAAGCCTTGAATCGTCCTGCCTGGGCAGGGAGGCAGGCGAGGACCAGCAGCAGCCCTGACATGACGGCCTTGTGCACATGCACCTCCTGTGGGGTCGTTCTATTCCCCTGGAGGGCAGAGTCACCTCTCGAGCCGGACCCGTTGACAGCGAGGAGGATACGCACTTCCTCCGCCAGAGTTCGGAGGGTAGCCGTGGAGAAACTGGAGCAACGCGTCGAGGAGATGGAGGTTCGAATCTCCTTCCAGGAAGACTACATCCGGCAACTGGACGAGGTACTCCAGCGCCAGGCGGATCTGATCGACAACCTGCAGAGCCAGATCAAGGCCCTGCGGGAGCAGGTCAGTCGAGACCCCGGCCAGGCAGCGACCCCGGACGAGGAGGTCCCCCCTCACTGGTAAGGCCCCCGGGTATTCCAACCCCACGGGGTGCTTCCTGCGCAGCCGGCACCTGCCCCAGCTACTCTGCTGCCCATGTTCGCCATCCCGCTGCTGCTGTCTCTTTTGTGGGGCTGTGACCTGTGCCTGCAGGACCGCTGTGACACGGGCGTGATCGGCGGGGACTCCACCAGGCAGACGGGGACCACGGACACCGGCGACAGCGTGGATTCCGCGGATCCGTCCATCGTTCCGGTGACGGTGGTGGCCAGCGGTCCGGTTCTTTGTGTTGATCCCGGTCTGCGGTCGGGTGAACCCATGGTCCTGGCCAGCGGGGGCGCCGACTGGCAGGCCCAGGCAGCCTCGATCTCTCCGGAGACGACGACCTATGGCCAGGGGGTGGTCGTGGCCGACCTGGATGGGGATGACCTGCTGGACATCCTGGTCCCCAATGTGGGCATGGATGAACTCTTCCTGAACACGGGGAATGACACCTGGGTCCTGGCAGGGGACCACCTGCCCGACAACACGGACCCCACCGAAGCCGCCAGTGCCGTCGATGTGGACGATGATGGCGACATCGACATCCTGGCGGTCAATCGAGGGTCCCCCAATGCCCTCTGGTTGAACGATGGCACTGGCCACTTCACGGTGCACGAGGCCGGCCTGGTCCAGGAGGACTTCGGAAGCGTCGGGAGCACCTGGGGCGATGTGAGTGGGGATGGGGTCCTGGACCTGTTCATCGGAGCCCACTTCGTCCGGGCGGAGGAGACCGTCTCGGGCGCCGTGCCCCGAGACGCCCAGGCCCTCTTTGTCGGGGATCCGAACGAGTTCTACACGGGCCTGGGCGGTGGATCCTTCGAGAATCGGTCCGATGTCATGGCGCCCCAGGCCATGCGTTGCTTCACTTTCGCGCCAGGGTTTCATGACCTGGATCGGGACGGGGATCTGGACCTGTACCTGGTCAACGACTTCGGCACCCTGGCCATCTCCAATGTCCTCCTGCGAAACGACAGCTTCGACCAGGAACCGATCTGGACGGACAACTCCCAGGCCTCGGGCACGGGGGTGACCGTCGAGGGCATGGGGCTCGGGGTCGGAGACGTCAACGGCGACGAGGTCCTGGACCTGCTGGTGACCAGCTGGTCGGAACTGGTGCTGCTGGTCTCGAGTCCGGATGGGGTGTACTACGACGCTGCTGCCAGCCGGGGGCTGACCCTGGGCCAGGACGACCGTCATGTGGGTTGGGGTGCGGAGCTGGCCGACATGGACAACGATGGGGATCTGGATGCGGTCGTTGCCATGGGGCAGGCCCCGGCCCTGGGGCCCAATCCCCCGGAGACCAATCCCCCGCAACAGCCCGATGGTCTCTGGCTCCAGGGGGAGGACGGTCACTTTGTCCAGGCGGCCGACGACTGGGGAATCGCGGACCCCTTCATCTCCATGGGCCTTGCCGTCACCGATCTGAATGACGATGGCTTTCTGGACCTGGTGAAGCGATTCCTGAATGCCCCGGCGCGGATCTACATGGCCCGTTGTGATGAGAGCGCCTGGTTGCGGGTACGGCTGCACCAGCCAGCGCCGAACGTCGACGCCATCGGAGCCTGGGTGACCTTGCACAGGGACGAGGAGACCTGGGTTCGCACCATCCAGGTGGGTGGGACGAGCCTCAGTTCATCAGCACCCGCCGAGGCCCACTTTGGACTGGGGGTCCACGAAGCCATCGACCGGGTGGAGATTCTCTGGCCAGATGGAATGCGTTCGGTCCTCCGTGATGTCCAGACCCGGCAGGTCCTGGACGTGACGAGATAGCGAATCCAGGAGGTCCTGGCGGGGAGGGGACTGCGGGGTCCGCCCCGGAATGGGTCAAGGAGATCCCTCCTGTTCTCCGCGCCGATCCTGTGTTCCAGGTTGAAGGAGGATCCGGGGCAGTGGAACGATCCAGGGGGAGGGTTGCAGGTGAATTGACTTGGTGATGTAGACCCCCTGGGCGGTATCCTGGGCGCGTCAGGTCGCCCTTCCACGGCCTGGTGGGCACACCATGGGCACTCCTTCCCGCAGCACCGGGGGTGGAGTCTTCCGGGACTCCCCTCTGCCGGCCCTCTCCGGCCAGGGCCAGGAATTGGTGGAGCGTCCCCTGAACGGTCCAGAGGACCTGGAGAGCTGGGTCGTGGACTGGAGCTCCTGGGTGAGCGAGGTTCGGACCTGGTGGCACGGACGCCAGGCGCTTCCCCGGATGCGCCTGGAGGCGGCCCGGCAGGTCAACGAGGCCCTTCAACCCCTCCACCTGCGGATCGCCCGCCGGTTGGTGGAACACCCTGCTGCCCGCATGCTTCCCCGGGAGGAGTTCGCACAACTGCTGCGCCGGGCCAGGACCGATGTGAACCTGGACGCACCAGGGCTTGCCCTGCTTCGGAGCCAGGAATCAGCGCTGCTTCTGGAGGCCGATGGACTGAGGGCCTCCCGAGACCTGGTCTTTCGTGGCCAGCGGCTGCCCGTCTCCGTGGTCGAGGGAACTCTGGAGAGGGGGAATCTCGGCCGGCGAGAGGAGGCCTGGTGGACCCTGGGACATCACCAGCAGCGGAACAGGCAAGGGCTGGACCGCCGGTTGGACACCTTGCTCCAGGTCCGGACCGACCTGGCCCGGACGGCCGGCTTCCAGAACTACCCGGCATTTCGCTGGCTGGAACTCCGGAACTTCTCCTGGGGGCCAGACGAGGCCAGAGCCCTGATCGATGGGGTGGCTCGGGTGGTGGTTCCCCGCCTGCGACGCTGGCAACGATTGGTTCGCCAGTCCCATGGCCTGCGCCATCTCCGGCCCTGGGACGGTCGTCTCGAGCCCGGTTCGCCACTCTCCGCCATGCGGGACCCGAATGAGCTGGCTCGCCGTTGCCTGGGGGCCTTTGACCGGGTCCACCCGGCTTTTGGTGCGTGGTTCCAGTGGCTCCTGGACCAGGGGCTGGCCGATCTCAGCCCGGGGTCGGACGGGGACAGGAGGGCCTGGCAGGCCCACTCGCCCAATGCCATGCCCCAGGTCCGTGTGCCCTTTACCGGGGGCCATGGTGACGTGGTGAGGGTCCTCCACGAGAGCGGACATGCCTTTCATGCCCTGGCCCGCCAGGGCCAACGCCTGGTGCACAACCGTGCTGCGCCAACGGCGTTTGCCGAGGTCTCCGCCCACACGATGGAACTCATCGGCAGCCAGCACCTGGCCGGGACCGTCTACTCTCGCGAAGACGCGGTGACGGCGCAGTTGCGGTCGCTTGGCCGTGTCGTGAAGATGCTCTGCGGCCTGGCGCGGGTCGAGGCCTTCCAGTTCTGGCTCCACGACCATCCCGACCACGGCCCCAGGGCCCGGGAAGCGGCCTGGTCCGGCCTGGGGCAGCGCTTCGACGGCTATGTCGACTGGACCGGTCTGGAGCGGGCCCGTGGACAGGGGTACCTGGCCCATCGGTCACTCTGGCAGGACCCCTTTGGTCAACTCCCCTACGCGGTCGCCCTGGTGGGTGCCCTCCAGGTCTGGGCGGCCTATTGCCGTGAGCCGGAGGACACGCTGGAGCGGTTCCGGCAAGCCCTGGCCCTGGGATGGTCCCGGGACCTGGCAGGCCTGTTCGAGGTCGCCGAAATTCGGCTGGACCTGTCTCGAGGAATGTTGAATTCGCTGATGTGCTTCTGGGACGTCCAGGTCGAGAAACTCACCTGCCAGCTGAGGTCGGGGCCACGAATCCCTTTGCCTTCCATCGCTCGCCGGTCTGAGACAGAGGCGCCTGTCTGATCAGCCACCGAAACACGGCCAGGTTGTCTTCGGGCCGGACCAGGGTCTGGGGATCCTCCTCCGGGTAGGCTGCGGCCCGCATCTGGGTCCGCATCTGGGTCCGCATGGCCCCCGGGTCCACCAGGAAGACCTTGATCTGACGATCTCGAAGTTCCTCGGCCCAGATCCGTGCGAGGCCTTCGACGCCCCACTTTGAGACGCAGTAGGCGCCCCATTTCGCCCGACCGACCACGCCCACACCACTGCTCAGGAAGATCACCGTCGCACCAGGCCTGAGGTGGGGTGCCACCCGTGCAGTCAGGTCGAAGGGCCCGGTGGTGTTCACGTTCAGCACCTGTTGAAAGGTCGAAAGAGGGTAGTCCTCGAGCCCCACCCGGGGACCCAGGATGCCGGCATTGTGAATGAGCACGTCCAGTCCCGTCTCTGCCAGACGACCAGCGAGTGCGGTGTTGTCCGCCGGTTCGGTGATGTCCGAGCGCAAGGCCTCGATGGGCAGATCCCCTGCGTCTCGGGCGAGGGCAGAGAGTCGGTTCGGATCCAGGGCCGTGCCCAGGACGGTCATGCCGCTCCTGGCAAGGTCAAAGGCCAGGGCGCGGCCGAGTCCTCGGGTGGCGCCGGTCACGAGGGCGGTGGTCATGGGCATCTCCAGCGGAGGGGGGTGGGCGGCTGGCCGACGTGGAGGTCTACCCCTGTCGGGAGAAGTGCGCTGCTCCAGGCCTCGGCATGGTGCGGGTGGTGGTGAGTCGACTACGCTCTTCGGGGGGCCTGGAAGGAGGCCCGTGAGCCAAGGAGTGCAGGCATGAGCGACCAGGGCTTCCTGGTACTGCCGAAGGCCGGCGAGGGAACCGTGCGCAGCCTCGTGCGCAAGGTGCGGCTTCTGGCGATTCGAAGCCTCAGCAATGTCGACCTGCAGGGTCCACTGGGGGCCTCCGTGCGCCGTCTGCAGAACTGGTTGCCTGGTGCACTGCGGGCGATGCCTGAAGCGGTTCTCGGGGCTGTGGGCGCCCCGGACGTGTTGCCGCACCTGCTGTGTGTGGCAGCCCAGGTGACCGATCCCGCCCCTCGGTTGGAGGAGGCGGTGCCCAACCTCTTGGCTTCGATGCCGGTGGGTCTTCCGGAAGCCTTTCTCTGGGACCGTCCCGTGAGGCGCCTCGCAGCACCACACCTGGGCCGGGCCTGGATCCTGGAGACCCCTGCCCGGGGGATGGTCCTGGATCCCCTTGGCGCGGAGTTGCGGCATGGCGACGATCGCCTGGAGCGCCTGCCGTTGGCGGGGGGCGATGCCTGCTACCACCCCCTGGACGAGTGGCTTCACCTGGCGACCCTGGACACCAACCCGCTCTCCCACCTCGAGGAACATCCGGACAAGGAGGGCAACGCCGTGGACCTGGGAGGACAAGGGGTCCAGGCATGGGTGGAGGCACTTCGGGAAGCCCTGGGGCTGATCGAGGCTGCGCTTCCCGACTGGGCGGCTGAGCGACGGACCTGTCTGCAGCGTTTGGTGCCAGTCGGTTTTGAATCCGAGCGCCATCTCTCGGCGAGCTACCGGGAGGCCCCCGGTATTGCCTGGCTGACCTTGCACCCGGACCCGCTGACGTTGGCCGAGGCGATCGTCCACGAGACCCAGCACACCAAGCTCAACCTGGTCAGCTGGCTGGACCCGGTCCTGGAGAATGGCCAGACAACCTGGACCGAGAGCCCTGTGCGACCGGACATGCGCCCGCTGATGGGGGTGCTCTTGGCGGTGCACGCCTTTGTCCCGGTGGCAGTCCTTCACCGCAACCTGGCCGAGGCAGGCCATCCGCTGTCCGCCTCTCCGAAGTTCCTTCAGCGCCGGTCAGAGGTCCTTGAAACGAATGGTCGTGGACTGGCCGTGCTGGAAAGGGAGGGGCAGTGGACCCCGATTGGAAGGCGAGTCTTCGGGGACCTCAGTCGGATTCATGGAGACCTGGTGGACTAGGTCCGGGAGGTATCGGGACCGCCAGGGCCTCGGCCATCACCGCTCTCATGTCGGCCAGGGTGAAGGGCTTGGGCAGCACGGCGACGAAGCCGTGTTCCGTCAGGCTTCCGAGTGCCGCCTTGCCCGAGTAACCACTGGTTCCGATGCCCCGGATGGCCGGATCCATCGAGCGCAGGGCCTTGAGGGTCTCCAGGCCGCCCATCCCGCCCGGCACGGTCAGATCCAACAGGACCAACTCGAACGCTTCCCCTGTTCTCTGGGCCTCTCCAAAGGCAGAAACCGCTTCCTGGCCATCGTGGGTGGTCGTGACCGAGAAGCCCAGGCGTTTGAGCATCATTTCGGCGACCTCGGACACGATGGGGTCGTCATCCATCAGCAGGATGCGGACACCCTCCTGGGGCACCGGGGGAGGAGCCTCCGGCTTGGTCTCCAGAGGCGGGGCCGAGGCGGGCAACCAGAAGCACACCGTCGTGCCACTGTCCTCCTTTGAGGTGATCTGGATCCGTCCGTCGTGTTGTCGGATGATCGAGTGGGCCACCGCGAGTCCCAGCCCGGTTCCGGTGGTCTTGGTCGTGAAGTAGGGCTCGAAGACCCGCCGCAAGACGACGGGAGAAATTCCGTGGCCGGAGTCGGTCACGGCGACATGGACGAAGTCCCCTGTGGGCAGACCGGGTACCTGGTCGGTGGCGAGCAGGCAGGTGGCTTCCACCCGCAGAGTGCCCTTGTTGTCCATCGCTTCGCAGCCGTTGATGACCAGGTTCTGAATGACCTGGGCCAGCTGTCCACGATCCACGGTGGCATAGAGTTTCGGGGAGATCGCCAGGTCGCAGTCAACGGCCCGCCCCGCCAGGGCAAAGGTGACGGTCTCCTGGATGATCTCGTCGACCGAGGTGTTCTTGCGCAGCGGCTGGCCGCCGGTGGCAAAGGTCAGCAGTTGACGACTGAGGGCCTTGGCACGCCCCGCGGCCTGTTCGATCCGTCCCAGGAGAGGGAGGGCCTTGTCGTCCTGGGGCAGGAGAGCCATCGCCAGGGAGACATTGCCCGACACCGCAGTGAGCAGGTTGTTGAAGTCGTGGGCGATGCCCCCTGCCAGCACACCCACACTCTCGAGCTTGCTGGCCCGGAGCAACTCCTCCTCCACCTTGCGGACGTGGGTGCGGTCGTACAGGACCACCAGGAACTCCGTTCGGTGGTGGTCTTGATCCTCGAGGGTCGTGTGGGTCAACTCCACCTCGACCCGTGCCCCGATCCGAGAACGCAACAGGCCCCGCAGCTTGGGAGGCCCCTCTGTGGCGACCTTGCCCAGGTCGATGGGGTTGCTGTCCCCCATCTCAGCCAGTGTCGTGATCTGGATGACCTGGTCGATCGGCTGGTTCATGGCTTCCTGGAGAGTCCAGCCGGTCAGCTCTTCGGCAGCAGGATTCATGTCCTGGACCCGGCCCTTGGCATCGGTTCGCACCACGCCATCATGAAGGTTCGCCAGAGTGGCCTCCAGGCGGGCCATGCGGGAATGCCCCCGGTTGAAGACGCCCCACAACAGGGCGATGGTCACAAACAGGATGATGCTGATGAACAGCATCATCCAGCTGACCCCTTCGGGGGAATAGCTGGCCGCGGCCACGATTCCCCCGCGCTGAAGGGACCTCGCCTCGATGACAACCATGGTTGCCGGGAGCAGAGAAAGCAGTCCGACCCGGTAGTCTCGTACCCGTCGCCAGAGGATGAGGGCCAACCCCAGGGCGGCGAGGCGCAGAGTCAGCGACACAAGGTGGACCAGGACCACGAAGCCACCTCTTCTGGGTGGATTCTACCACCGCGGTAGACTTCAGGACCCTGAGGAGCTCAGCTGTTGACGGACGCTCGTGAGACTCTTGCTTTCAAGATCCTCTGGCGTCTTCTCTGGTTGATCTTCACCCCCTTCGCGTGCCTGGTCTTTCGTCAGCGAATGACCTTCGAGGCCCCTTTTCCGCGGAAGGGTCCGGTTCTGCTCTTGAGCAACCACGTCTCGTTCTGGGACCCCCTGTGGGTGGCCTGGCCGGCGCGGCGCGGGGTTCGCTACATGGCCTCGGCGAACCTGTTCAGACTGCCGGGTGTGGCCTGGTTCGTCCGAAGCATGGGAGCCTTTCCCAAGGAGCGTTTCGTCAAGGACAAGGACTCGGTCCTGACCCTGGTGCGTTGCTACGAGGATGGCCAGGTCGTGAGCCTGTTCCCGGAGGGGCTGCGAACCTGGGATGGGCGATTGGCCCCGGTGCGCGGGGGCATCGGGCGACTCATCAAGCGCCTGGATGCGCGGGTGATCTTCTGCCGGAATCTCACGGGGCACCTGACCCAACCCCGCTGGGCTCGCTACCCGCGCTGGGTGCCGGTCCACATGCACTACAGCGCCCCGGTTCGGTATGGATCGGAGATGACGGCGGAGGCGATCACGGCCGATGTGGTGGAGCGCATCCGGATCAACCACGACCCGCAGCACGTCCCCGGGGTCCTGTTCGGCTTTCGCCTGGCCCACGGTCTTGCGGACTATGTCTGGGCGTGCCCGGGCTGTAAGGCTCTGGATTCCCTGGAGGTTCATTCCAGCGATGGAAACCGGGTGCAGTGTGGACGCTGCACTGCGGTCTGGCGGGTCACCGTGGTGGGTGGCATGAAGGGGGAAGGCGATGCGCCAAACCTGAGCGTGGCGGCGGCCTCGGACCAGGCCAAGGCTCTGGTGGGCCAGCCACCAGCAGCGGATCGGGAGCGCCTGGACCAGGAGGACATTTCCCTGGAGGTGGAGGACGCCCGGGTCCTGTTGATCAAGGGCAAGGGGGACCTGCGGCCGGTGGCGGAGGGCCGCCTGGTCCTGTCGTCGAGAGGGCTGGCGATCCATGGAGACACGGACTGGTCATTGCCGTTCGAGGCGATGAAGGTCTGTTTTGTCGATGTGGGCAACCAATTGCAGGTTCGCACCACCGATGACTTGCTGCTCGTTCAGCCCGGCGGTCAGAGCGCAATCATGTGGGAGCACTTTATCGAGACGTGGCGAGCCTCTACAGCCACAGCATCCTGAATGCGCCTCTGAAGATCCTCGGGACTTGAATCGTCGGGCAGGCGGTGATTGAATCCCCACTCTTGATGGAGGGAGTCATGAGAGGTCTATTTGTCGCTGGCGGTGTGGCCGCTTTCCTGGGTCTTGTTCTGGGTTGTGCCCCCAAGCCTGCGACCCCGCCCCCCGCAGCAGAACCTGCGCCGCCGCCCAAGCCGCCGCCCCAGCCGCCGCCGAAGTCTGACGTCCAGGACGACCGGGTGGACCTGGCCCAGCTCAACAGCATCATCGAGGACTGGCACCGGGCCTGGAAGGGCGGAAACAAGGCGTTGGAACGCCAGACGGACACCCGACTCAAGCGGTGGATCAAGCAGGAACTCGCCGAAGACCAGAAGCAGGTTGGAGAGGCGAACCGAGAGGCGGCCAAGAGCAGCCAGAGCAAGAACGCTCATGCGGCGGCAGACGATCGCAAGGATGCCCAGAAGGCCGAGGGTGAGGCCAGCCGGACCCGCAAGATCGCCATGCAGCTTCGGAACATCCAGGATCGCTTTGACGATGGGACGGCCGGTGAGCCGATGTACACCAAGAAGTCCGAGCTCCTGCGAGATCTCCAGGGGATCGCCCAGGCCGAGCTGGCGCGTTCCAGGCAGGAACGGGCCGAGGACAAGCAGCAGGCCACCGGTTCGCCCAAGCCCAAGCCCGAGGCCAAGCCCGAGCCCAAGCCCAAGCCCAAGCCCAAGGCGTCCAGTGGCGGTGGTGGAGGCGACAAGGAAGCCTCTGGAGGGAAAGATGCCCAGGGGCAGGTGATCGGTCCCAAGAAACTCATCACGGCCATCAATCAGTGGATCAAGGGCCGCAATGAGGGGAATCAGAAGCTGGTCCGGGACGCAGACAACAACATCAAGCTCTGGTGGAAGCAGGAACTGGCCCGGGAGCGCCCCTGGACCCCACGGTCCAAGGAAATCGCCCAGGCGCTCAAGAAGATGCAGCCCGCCTTCAACAAGAACGAGGCCACCCCGGCCCAGTGGAAGAAGAAGAAGGAGCTTCTGCAGGAACTCAAGAAGATCGCCAACGCCCGGGCTGGCGGCAAGAAATAGCCAGGAGGGCTCAATCCACCCCCGGGGGCTCCCTGAGACCCCGGGTCGGGTCGGCCAGGAGCGTGGCGGCTGTACTCAGGGAGATGGCCCGGGCTTCGTTCCACCTGGACGGGTGAAGGGCTTGAGTTCAGTTGTGCTCCAGAGCTCGGTGTATCGCTCGAACACGCCGAAACAGATCCCCCGCCGTTCACAGCTCTGGCAAGTTTCCACCTGGACCCGCTTTCGGCCCGGGTCCCAGTTGTAGATGCCGTCGAAGACCACCTTGCCCGGTCGATCCTGCCACTCCACCGTGACCCGGGGATCCCAGTGCAGATCGTTGGAGAGGGTCCAGGAATCCCCCAACAGGCACAGGGGCACCGCGAAGAAGCGCACCACGGCCTGTTGGGCCCGTGCGGCGGCGATGGGCAGGGTCTCGGCCAGCCGGTTCAGGGGAACGGCCAGCCTGGCGTAGTGGTCCAGGCCTCCGCCTTCGGGGGTGGTGTTGGAGATCACGATGAGCTTTGCGCCCAGGGAGTCCGCCAGGGCGACGGTGTCCGGCAGTGCTTCGATGTTTTCCTGGGTGACCACGGTGTTCACATACGCCCCAAAGCTCGGGTCCAGGTCCAGGCAGGTCTGAATTGCCCGGGTCACCCGCTCAAAGCTGCCCTCGCGGCCGGCCAGTGCATCGTGGGTCGCGGCGTCAGGGCCATGGAGGCTGAAGAGGGCCTCGTCGAGGACGACGAGAGCCTGCTCGGCGAAGTCCCTGTTGCAGAGTCGGGTCCCGATGGTGCCGATGCTCGTCCGCATACCGAGTTTTTGAGCCAGGGCGCAGACCTGGAGGAACTTCGGGTGAATCGTGGGCTCGCCCCCGGTCAGGTGCACGTTGGTCACCCCCCGCTCGGCCATGGTGCGCAGGATGGTGGCTACCCGGCCCCAGGTCACTGGAAAGGTCTTGTAGCGGTCCATCCGGTGCTCCTCGGAGCAGAACACGCAGCGCTCGGGACAGGTGTAGGTCAGGTGCAGCTCGAGCCGCCGGATGACCTGGCCGTTTGGTCCGATCCAGGGCCGGAGCCCGGGGATGGGTTGTTCGCTCAAGCCGCCCCCCGACGTCGCGTTCTCCAGGCGAAGAACTCCGGGTAGAGGCGTTCGACCAGGGCGGTCAACAGGCGGTCCACAGCCTGGGTGCTCTCCCAGACCTGCTCCGGGAGGGACTCATGCAGGAGTCCATTGACCCGTCTGGCTGCCGTTTTCAGGGTCTCTGGATCCGGCGGCTCGTCCAGCGTCCCCACCCGGGTTTGTTCCCGCAGGTCATCCAGGGCACCACTCAGGCCGAGGTTGCTGGGGTGGATTGTTCGGTCGCTGTCGACCACCAGCCCGGTGTTGAAGAACGGGGTGGGTGCCCGGGTGAAGAGGTTGCGCAGGTAGAAGCGCTGTCCGCTGCGCCAGCGATGGACGATTCGGTCGTGCATTGCCTGAAAGCTGGCCTCCAGCGCCTGGAGTTGTTCGGGCCGCCAGGGCAGGTAGTAGCCGGGGAGCAGGTTGAAGCGCCGGAATCCCAGTTCCAGCAGGTGTGCCAGGTTGGCATCGGCTGCCTGGGCGGTGGCCGGGGGAATGGTCTGGGTGATCACCACCCGTGGCGTCTGCAACAACTCTGGCAACAGGCCGAGAACGTGGTCATAGGTGTCGGCCACACCCGGGAGCGTTCGGCGAAACCGCCGATGGTTGTCCGCGGTCCCGTCCATGGAGATGGTCAGCACCAGCTTGGGGGTTTCTCGCACCCGCTGAAGCCAGGAGAGGTCCAGGCCCAGGCCATTGGTGGACAGGTAGATGCGTCGAATCCGGGGTTCTGCAACGGCCCGATCGATCGCGGCGGTGACGACGTCAGGAACCAGCAGGGGTTCTCCGCCAAAGAGCTTGATGTCCCCGCCGCCGTAGCGGCTGGTGAACAGGTCGATGGCCTGGACCGCGTCCTGGGAGGTCAGCGAAGGCCATCCATCCTTGGCCGTGGGACAGTAGCTGCAGCGGAGGTTGCAGGCCCGCGTGACGGTGAGGATGAGTTGTCCGGTTGTAGACCGTCGCGGCGTTTTCTCAGCCACCTACCACTGGCCGTGGGACCCGTGTGAGCCGTGGGACCCGTGTGAGCCATGGGACCCGTGTGAGCCATGGGACCCGTGTGAGCCATGGGACCCGTGTGAGCCGTGGGACCCGTGTGAGCCATGGGAGCCATGGGAGCCATGGGAGCCATGAGAACAGTGGGTGGCCAGCAGGTTCGGAAAGGGAGCATTCCGGTCGAGCATGTCCGGGTCCAGCTCCAGGCTGTCTGCCGCCTGCAGCAACAACAGGGAGGGCGAGGGCTCTTCGTTTACCTGGCCAAGCTCATCTTTCTGTAGGAATTGCAGAGGCTTGCGGTCGAGGGCCGGGATTTCAGGTGCGTCGTCGTTGTGATCGTCGTGGCGGGCCATGGAGTCGCTCAGCCGTTGGTGATTTCAAGTGTATACCCTTGGCAGCTGGGTGACACACTTGAGTCGCGCAAGACCTCGATGTACCAGGTGTAGCTGAAGTCGTCGCAGTACTCGGAAGGGTCGCTGCCGCAGGAAGAGCGGGTGTCGTAATAATCAAAGGTGTCGTAGCCGTCAGGATCGCTGCTCACACACATCTGGTCGTCTTCGGAAGTGCTGACCTGCTCCCTGTAGACGATGAAGGTGTAGGTCCCGGTGCCATCGGTCATGGTGACCTGGAAGTTGTAGGTGTCGGTGCCACTCGATGTCGTGGTGTCCTCTGTGTAGAGGATGAACCAGTCCTCATCGGTGCTGTCGACCAGGTTGCCTTCGATGGTGATCACGACGGTCCCGTCGTCGGTGAGGGTGGCCCAGTAGTCCGTGGGGTCGGACTCGCTGTCTCCGAAACCACTGGAGAACAGGCTGCTGTCGAAGATGTCTTCGGGATCGCAGACCTCGGTGGTGACGCTGTTGGAGGAATCCGACACGTTCCCGGCGCTGTCCTCACAGGTGGCAAAGGCCACGGAGGTGTCGCCACGGGTCAGGCTCACGCTGTGGTTGAAGCTGCTGTCGCTGGCGCAGGTCGTGGACTCGGTCCAGCTGCCAGAGCTGTCGGACAGGTAGAAGATCATGCTGCAGCCCGACTCACAGGAACCGGAAAGGATCACGCTGTCCTCGTTGCGGTATTCCTCGATGTTGCTCAGGGTCGGTGCATTGGGCGACTCGGTGTCCGAGACTGAATCGGATGCGCAGACCGTCGCCGAGTCGTCTGTGCCGTCGCTGGCGTAGACGCAGCAGGTCCAGGTGTCCCCGTGGCTGGTGTCGCTCGCTGCCACAAGGCTCGTGGAGTGACTGGTGCCCACCCCGTTCTGTTCCCAGGTGTAGGTGTAGCTGAGGCTGTCCCCATCGCTGTCCGTGCTGGAGGTGGTCAGGGTGCAGGACAGGTCGTCTTCGGGCTGGGGGCTCGACGGACTGATGACCACCGAGGGGTCCGTGGGCGCCGTGTTGCCGATGACCAGTGCTGCCGAGGTGACCGAACTGCCCGCGTCGGTGCCGTCATAGGGCCAGGCTTCGACGGTGACGGACTCGCTCTTGGCAAAGGCGCCAGCCAGGGTGCTCGCGTTGCCCCCGGAGACCTCGGTGCCGTCCACGTACCACTGGTAGAGGTAGCCCTCGCTGTCCCCGTCGTCATCGCTCCAACCGCTGGCGTTTGCGGTCAGGGTGTCATCGGCCAGGGCGCTGGTGGGGCTGATGGAGACACTGGTGGCCTCGGGCGATGTGTTCGAGATGGTGATCGTCGCCGAGGTCAGGGAAGTCCCCACGTCCTCGCTGTCGTCTGGGGTGACGGTGCAGCTGACCGCGTCGCCTCGGTCGAAGTGGGTGCCCGTCAGGGTGGTGCTGCTGACCGACAGGGTGGTACCCGAGACATCCCAGGAAAAGGTCAGACTGACGCTGTCGCCGTCGGCATCCGAGGTGGAGCCGGCAGAGCAGGTCAGGGTGTCCGCCTCGTAGGCGGGGTCCGGGTCCAGGGTCAGGCTGTCGAGCACCGGTGGGGTGTTGTCGACGGTCACCGTGTTCGAGGTGGCGGTGGACCCGGTGTCGGTTCCGTCGTCTGGGGTGACCTCGCAGGTCACGCTGTCGCCCTTGTCGAAGTGGTCGCCGTCCAGGGTGCTGCCGGTCTCGGACAGCGTGACGCTGTTGACCAGCCAGGCATAGGTCAGGGTCACCGTCTCCCCGTCGGCATCGGCTGCGCCATTCGCCGTGCAGGTGAAGGTCGTGGACTCGGTGGCGCTGGTGGGGGTCAGGCTGACGCTGGCGATCTCGGGGGCCGAGTTGACGATGGTGACGGCGGAACTGGTGATGGGACTCCCGGAGTCCTCGCCGTCGTCGGGGGTGACCTCGACCTCGACCGTGTCTCCCTGGACGAAGACACCGGCGAGAGTGCTGTTGGTGGCGAGGGAGACAGGGGAGCCGTTCACCGACCACTGGTAGGAGAGACTCTCGCTGTCACCGTCGTCGTCGCTCCAGCCGCTGACCGTGACGCTCAGGGTGTCGTCGACACCCGGGGCGGTGGGGGAGATCACGGCGCTTGTGATGCTCGGCGGGGTGTTGGAGATGGTCAACGGGTCGGTGCTGACCGGGGTTCCGTCGTCGGTGCCGTCGTTGGGGGTGACGGTGCAGACCAGGGTGTCGGCCTTGTCGAAGTCGCTGCCGGTGAGACTGTTGCTGGAGGCACTGATGCTGCCCCCGTCGATCGTCCAGGCATAGCTGTAGGAGACGGTGTCGCCATCGGCGTCGGTGGGGGTGCCAGGGGTGCAGGCGACGGTGTCCGCCTCGTAGGCCGGGTCGGGGCTGAGGGAGGCGCTGTCCAGGCCGGGCGCGGTGTTCTGGATGGTGACGGTGTTCGAGGTGACCGGTGAGCCGTCGTCGGTGCCGTCGGATGGGGTCACGATGCAGTTGACGTCGTCGCCGGTGGCAAAGTCCGGCGAGGCCAGGGTGTCGGTCGTGGCGGAGAGGGTGAGTCCGTTGACCTCCCAGCCGTAGGTGTAGGTGACGGCGTCGCCATCGGCGTCTGTGGCGCCGTTGGGGGTGCAGGAGAGGGTGTCGTCGATCTGGGGAGCGCCCGGGGTCAGGGTGACACTGGCGATCTCGGGGGCCGCGTTGGCGATGGTGACGGTGTTGCTGGTGACCGGCGTTCCCAGTTCGGTCGTGTCGGCGGGAGTGACGATGCAGACCACGCCGTCGCCGCTCACAAAGGCACCGCTCAGGGTGCTTGTCGTGCCCGAGACGCTGGAGCCGTTGACCTCCCAGGCGTAGACCAGGCTGACCGTGTCGCCATCGGCATCGGTGCTTCCGACCGGCGTACAGGTGAGGGTGTCCTCGACGTTGGCCGGGTCCGGGGTGAGCAGGACCGAGGTCAACGTGGGAACGCTGTTCTCGATGGTCACCGAAGCCGTGCCGGGGTCTCCGGTGCCGAGCCCATCATCGGGGGTCACCTGGACGGACCAGGTCTCGCCGCGGGTGGTGGCCGACGAGGGCACGAAGGCGCTGGCGTGGGAGGTCAGCAGTCCGTCCTGGTACCAGGCGTAGAGGTAGCTGATGGTGTCGCCCTCCGGGTCGATGGCAGACACCACGATGGTCACGTTCAGGTCGTCGGACGAGGTCGCCGGGTTCGGGTCGATCTCGACTTCTGGAGGGTCGGGCAGACCGTTGATGGCGAAGCTGATGGCGTCGCTGCCGGTGAAACCCTCGGGGTCGGTGGCGGTCAGCGTGATGGTGTGGGCGCCCTGGGGGATGGCCTGGGAGGTAAAGGTGACCTCTCCCGTGGTGCTGGCGCTCTGGGTGTTGAATTCGCCGCTGAGGCTGCTGGACCAGGACAGGGCCAGCTCTGCCGGGTCGTGGTCCAGATCGGAGATCGTGGCTTCGAACAGGACGTTGTCCCCCTGGTTCGCCACATCCCCGCTGGTCGGTGCGGTGATGGTCACGTTGGGTTGGGTGCCCACCAGGAACTGGATGTTGTCGGTGCAGGTGGTCCCCACCTCGTCGGCGACCTGCAGGGTGATGGTGTGGGCCCCGGTGCTCAACGCCCCGGCGCTGAAGGTGATCACCCCATCGTTGGGCACGGTGGAGCTTCCCAGAGGACCATCCAGGTCGCTGCTCCACTCGGCGGTGAGCAGGTTGGCGGACACGTCAGGGTCGCTGGCTGTCCCTTCAAAAGACGCGGTCCTGCCTGCGCCCATGCCCTCGCCCGACGCCGGGGAGGTGATCGCACACTCCGGCGGTTGGTTCGGGTCGCCGACGATGATCGTGACGCTGTCCTGGGCGGTGCGGCCTGCGGTGTCGGTGACGGTGGCCGTGATGTACCACTCGCCACTTTCCATCTGGACGGACCCGGCGGCGGTTCCGTCGCTGGTGGGTTCGGTCTCCTCGGTCCACTCGGTGGGGCCCGCGGCGGTCCAGACCACACCCAGGGCGTCGGCAGAATCCTCCGGGTCGCTGACCTGGGCGACCAGCTCGACCAGGTGATCGCTGTAGTAGCTCCCGTCGCTGATCGGGTTCTCGATCTCTACCGTCGGGGCACCGTTGGCCTGGATGTCGACAACGACGGTGTCTTCGGCACTGCCGCCGTCGGGGTTGGTGATCGACAGCACGATCTCCGCCTCGCCCTCGGTGAAGGCGTGCTCGCAGACGGTGATGCCGGTGATGTCCAGCTCGGCCTCGTCGCAGACCCGTGTGTTGTTGACGAGCCAGAGCACAGTGAGCTTGTCCAGCTCCTGGTCAAAGGTCGTGTCCGCGGCCACGCCGATCATGCCGATGGCGACCCCTTCGTAGAGGGTGTCCTCTTCGCTGGGGTTCTCGATGGACACGACCGGCGGGGTGACCACCACGCCAACGTTGTTTTCCTGGCACCCTGCCAGGAGGAGGAGGGAAATCAACTGCATGCACGCCGCCGGAACAGGGGGGCAACGTACCACGCCAATCGGCTAACGGCGGGCCGCTTTCGAGGGGGGAGGGGGTTGGCGCTCTTCGGGCCAGGATATCGGCGGCCCGCCATGGGAAGCGTGGAGTTCGAGGACCCGGGGCCTGCAGTCTTCAGGCTGCTCTGGAAAGGCCCCCATTCGTTCGCAGCAGGTGCCTGCGCAGGCATTGCCAAGCCGGGCTGATTCGACCGCATCCAGCCCCATGCTGAGCCCGGCGACCAGGCCGCCGAGAAAGGCATCGCCGGCGCCTGTGGTGTCCACGACCCCGATCGGGTGCGCCGGCAGTCGGTGGGTCTGTCGTCCATCCCACAGCACAGCGCCGGCTTCCCCGTCGGTCACGGCGACCAGCTGGCACCCATGGCGCTCGGCCAGCTGGGTGGCAATGGCCTCGGCGGTCTGTCCGGGCACCAGGTGTGGCCCCACCGCTGCCTGGGAGGGCTTGAGCACGTCGACCAGGGACAGCACGGCGTGCAACTCCTCCAGTGTGCCCAGGGCGGGGACCGTGTCCACCAGGGGCACATCGAGATCCAGCACGGTGGTCGCACCGGCCGCCCGGGCCCGCTCCAGGACCCGCTGGACGGTCGCCAGGGGCAACTGGCTGACCTCGCTGGTGACGAACCGTGCCCCTTCGATCAAGGGGCGGAACTGTCCGTCGACATCCTCTGGTGTGAACGCCCCGGTGGCACCCCGGGTCATGTAGATGGCCCGTTCTCCGTCCGGCGCCACGTAGATGTGGGCCTCGCTGGAGCAGTGACCGGAGAGGTCGATGTACCGGGCGATTCCTGCCCGATCCATGCCTTCTCGGAGGTACCGCCCGGGCTCGTCCTCGGCCTGTTTGCCGAAGATGGCGACGTCGATCCCGAGCAGGGCGGCCCACCCCAGGTGATTCAGGGTCACCCCGCCCAGGAAGCGCCGGGTCGTGGCGCCATCGGGCTGGACCTCCAGCAGGGCCTTTTCCCCGGGCCCGATGATCCGCGAGGTGCGGGTGATGGCGTCCGCAACCATCGAGCCGGTGCCGACAATCGTGTGGTTCATGGGTCGTGGGCTCGAGGTTCGCGGGGGGTCAGTACACGCTCTCCGACGGGTCCCGTGGTCGCTGCAGGGTCCAGCGTCGGAAGATGCGCTCGACGGTGCCGTCGGTGTCATCCCTCAGCTTCTTCAACAGGAACTCGCTGATGTGCATGTGCTCGTGGCACTTGAAGGTGTTGGGCCGCTGGGCGAACAGGTCCCCGAACTGCATGTAGTTGTGCAGGGGGCGGACCCCACAGAGGGGGGCATTCCAACAGGAAGAACACTGGGGAAGGCTGTCCAGCAGCGAGGCCACCGCCAGGGTCTTCAGCGTCGGGTGGTTTGCGACCTCCTCCCAGGACGAGGAAGCCACGTTGCCCAGCACGAACAGGTCATCGCCCATGGCGTGGATCATCCGTCCCTCGTCGCTGGGCAGGATGGTGCCGTCGTGGTTGTAGGCCAGCTGACCGGTCCCCGAGCCCACCGGGCTGCGGATGTCCACGAAATTGGGGTCGTCCGGGGTGAGCATCTTCATCAGGAAGGTCGCCGCCGTGCCTTCCTGGATCTGCACGCCCTGGTCGTTCAGCTCCAGGATGTAGTCCAGGGCCTGGGTGTAGAAGTCCATGTACTCGGCGTGGCTGTAGCCGATGGCCTTCCAGGTCTTGGTGGCAAACCCGAAGGGGTTGAGTGGCCTCAGGTGGATGTTCCGGATGCCCAGGCTGACGTAGAGATCGATGATCTCCCGGGCCCGAACCAGGCTCCTCCGGGTCGTTGTCATCAGGGCATCGACATGCCACAGGTCCGGGTCCCGGCCCTTGGCGATCCACAGCTTGTTGAAGTGCTCCATCCACCGGAGCACGTCGGCGTAGGCGTTGCCGCCCTTCCGCCACCCGCGGTTGAAGTTGTGCAGGTCCTCGGGGCCATCCAGCGAGGTGCAGACCAGCACGTCGTTGTCGACGAGCCACTGGGCGTGCTCCTCGGTCATGTAGGTCATGTTCGTGACCAGGGAGTGGGTCAGCTGCTTGTTCTCGTGGCGGTTCTTCTCCCGGCTGTAGGCCACGGCGAACTGGATGACTTCAAAGTTCACCGTGGGTTCCCCGCCCTGGAATTCGAAGTTCAGGTAGGGGTTGGGTGACTTCATGGCGAAGTCCACGACCTGCTTGGCGGTGGCCAGGGACATGTCGGTGTCGACCCGGTCCATGTCCGTCCGGGAGGCATGGCAGTACTGGCAGCTCTGGTTGCAGCGCAGGGTCGTGATCATCACGTGCAGGTGTGGTCCCATGCCCAGGAAGGACCGCTTCCGTGCCAGTTTTCGGCTCCTGGCCTCCAGGTCCATGCGGGTTCGGACGAAGCCCTTGTCCTGCAGGCCGTCGAAGTCCGGATGGTCTTCTCCGATCTGACCGGCCAGCAGCTGTTGGAAGTCGCCTTCACTCAGCCAGTGGTGTTCCCCGGCATCGCTTGTCAGCAGGACCTGGTCGCCCACATGGCCAAAGCGAAAGGGCCCCAGCCTGTCCCCTGCGATGGTCGGCAGGGTCATGGGAATGGTGCGTTTCACCGGGTTCTCTCGGCCAGGACCGTGTGGTGCAGAACGTGGTTTGCCAGCTCGTCCGCCAGGGTGTCGGCCAGCCGGGGGTGGGGCTGGGAAAGGGTCACGAGCACCTCGGTCTGGGTGACCTCGACCTGGATTTCCGCCAGTTTCTCAAAGGCGGCCACGGCCGTCTGGACGGCCTCGGGGGTGTACAGGGACCGGGAGAAGCAGAGCTGCTCAGCCATCGGCGGGCTTCTCCCAGGGAACCTCGATCTCCAGGGGGTCCTCGTCCAGCTCCTCGGCGTCGAGCTCCGCCAGCAGGGCGTCGATGGTGCTGCGTCCGGGATCGCTGAAGAAGGCCTTGGCCAGCGTGTATTCGCGGATGCGGCTGGTCGCTTCACCGACCCGGAACCGGATGACCTGGTTGAGCAGTTCGTTGGCGAACTCCCCCGCCAGGTCCGTCAGTGCCTCTTCCCCGGCCCCTTTCTTCGGACGCAACTGGACGGAGACCGCCTTGTCTTCGGGGCGGCCCAGGAAGACGTAGCAACGGTCCAGGAACAGGTAGGCAGCCCCGTAGATGGCGTCCCGGGGGTAGATCTCCTCCTGGATGGCAAAGGTCACCCGGTTGCTCTCGAGGTCGTACTGGAGCTCCGGGGAGGCCTCGGTCCCCTCCGGGTTGGTCTCGGCCATCAGAGGGTGTCCGGACCGAAGCGCGCGACGCGCTCCCTGTGGGTGAGCAGTCCCCCGAGCAGCTGGGGGTCGGACTCGGCCTTCAACTCGTTGGTGGCGACGGTGTGGGCCAGGGCCATCAGCGCCCTGCCCAGGGACTCTTCGGTCTGGCGGTCGCCCTGGCCGCCATCCATCACGATGAAGTCCATGAAGTGGCTGTGGACCACGCCCTGGGGAGATCCCTGGTGGGCACACAGGTGGACCTGGACGGGATCCAGGGTCTCGTGCACCAGTCGGAGGATGACGGCACCCAGCCGTGGCGCGGAGATGTCATGGAGGTGCCAGCCATGGCCGATGCCCGACCCGCGGTCGAGCGGTGCCACGATCCACCAGGGGTTCGACCCGGGGTTGAGCGCGTCGACAAACGCCGCCGCATGGGCCCGGGGAGTGGGCAGCGTGGTCACCGCGGCAGCGCCGACGGCGAGCTTCAACATGACGTCTCGGCGGGTGTCCATCAATCGGGCCAAAAAAGGGGGGACGGACCGGCACCATAGCACGCACACAGGACCTTCGGCAGGAACCTGACAGGCCCTTCTCAGCGGCCCGGTAGACTGCCCGCCGTGCTTCCTGATCGCGTCATTGGCTGGCTCCAGAAACCCGCGGCTGTCTGGGTCGCGCTGGGGCTGGCCCTGTTCCTGTCCCTGGGGGCCCTTCGGGAGCCCCTGGTGGCCGATGACTTCCTGTTGTGGGCCTCCCACGAAGGGGTCTGGGGGGGAGACTGGCGGGGTCCCTGGACGCTCTTCCGCTACTTCCCCGATGATCCCGCCATCAAGGCCGAGTTGATGGACCAGGGGGTGTTGTCCTGGTGGACCCACCCGGACCTGAACCTGAGCTTCTGGCGTCCCCTGGCGAGCATCACCCACCACCTGGACTTCAGGCTCTTTGGTGCGGAAGCCGTCGCACACCACGCCCACAACCTGGCCTGGTACCTGGCGATGCTGGTGGCCGGGGTGGTCTTCTTTCGGCAGCTGATTCCCACCCGGTGGGTCGCCGTCGCGGCGGCGGTGCTCTTTGCCTTTGAGGACGTCCATGGCATCGCCACCGGCTGGGTGGCCAGCCGCAACCTGTTGATGGCGACGACCTTTGGCATGCTGGCCCTGGTGGCCCACCACCGCTGGCGGTCCGAGGGTCGCCGGTCCTGGGGCCTTGCGGCGCCGGGGTTGATGGTCCTGAGCGTGACCTCAGCCGAGGCTGGAGTGTCCCTCTTCGGGTACTTCGTGGCCTATGCCCTGTGCCTGGAGAGCGGTTCCTGGCGCCGTCGCCTGCTGACCCTGGCCCCGGCGGGTGGGGTGGTGGTGGCCTGGCGCGTGCTCTACCAGGCCATGGGGTACGGGGTGGTCGGCAGTGGGCACTACCTGGACCCCCTGATGGACACCGGGGCCTTTGTGGTTCGGTTGTTCACCCAGGTCCCGGTGCTGGTGATGGGGCACCTGGCGGCGAGCCCCCTGGATGGCCTGGTGGTGTTTCCGGAGCTGTTGCCCCTGAGCCTGTTGGTGGGGGTTCTCTGGTTCGCCTGGATGTGGGTGGCCTTCTCCCCGCTCTTCAAGGACTCGGGCCTCGCCCGGTTCTTCCTGGTGGGCATGGCGATCACGGCGGCTCCCCTGGCGACCGGCGTGCCCCAGGATCGCCTGCTGACGCCGGTGTCCCTGGGGGGATTTGGCCTGATCGCCCTGTGCCTGCAGGCGGTTCGGGAGGGCCGGATCGGCTGGGGGGCCAAGGTGCTGGGCTGGGTCTGGATCATCTTCCACGGCGTCGTCTCTCCGCTGGCGATTCCAGCCCGGGCCCGGGGAATTCCGGCCCTGGGGGGCCTGTCCCGGCAGATCACGGACGCCATGCCGGACAGGGCGGGCCAGGACGTGGTCCTGCTGACGGTGCCCTTTGACGTGGTCAGCTACTACCCCCACGCCATGCGGACCCTGGAGGGGAAGGCGGTTCCGGGCAACCTGCGGGTGCTGTACACCGGCTTTGCCCCGGTCGAGGTGGCCCGGACCGGCGATCGCACCCTGGTCCTCACCCCCGAGGGAGGCTTCCTGGCCACCTGGCGGGACCGGATTCTCCGGGGTGACGACCCGCCCTTCGTGGTCGGAGACACCGTGAGGATGGCGGGGATGACCGCCGAGGTGCTCGAGGTGACCGAGGCGGGCCGACCGGCCCGGGTCCAGTTCACCTTTGACGAGCCCCTGGAGTCCATGGCCTGGCGCTTCTACGACGAGACCATGCCCGGAGAGGCGAACCTGCCGCCGGTGGGGGGCACCCTCTCCCTGCCTGCCTTTGACACCTGGCGGGCGGTGGAGACGACCACCGGGGCCCCCGTGCCCTGGTTGGA
>CAZMNK010000045.1:0-6840 GCA_964567625.1 uncultured Enterobacterales bacterium
TCTACGCCGAAAGCGGGGATGGGCTGGCCTTGCGCTCCGGTCGTTGGCTCCTGACATCCCGCAGCCTGCTGGACAACACCCTTCCCCTGGATCCAAGGGTCACGGAAAGCCTCCTCGAACACCCGGTCAGTGACGCCACCCACTACCAACTTCACGACATCGAGGCAGACCCGGACCAGGAGAAGAACCTGGTCGAGACCGAGGCAGAGACTGCGGAGGCGTTGCGAGCGATGCTGATCGAACACCGAAGGAACCTGGCTCGCCCCGCCCAGGAAGTGCTCACCCCAGAACGCCTCCGGGTCCTGCGAGAGGGCCAGGGAGAGGGCCAGGGAGAGGGCCACAACTAGGTCCTTTCAGCGACGACGGGACCTGTACGGCCTCCGAAACCACCGGAACCCCACCCAGGCCGCGACAGCCAGCAGCACCCCGGCCAGTCCCCACACCCAGGACCCACCGGCACCGGTCTTTGGCGAGTGACTCGGGACGGGCTTCCCCTGCAGAGCTTCATCCTGAAAGCTGTGGCTGATCCCGTCCCCGGTAAGCCGAACTTCCAGCCCCGGTGCCGACCCCTCGCCTTCAAATCCCAGGGATACCCTGCCCCAGGGCCGAGTTCCTTCCAGGATCTCGACCGGGTGATCCGGGGAATAATGCTCCACCAGGGCGCACCAGCGTTGATCCCCCGGAATGACATCGGGGGGAACACCCTCGTCGTTGAATTGAAACACCTTCTCGCCAATGCGGGCAGACGGCGCAGCTTCCAATCTCCCTTCCAGATCGATCAGCGTGAGCACAAAGGCGGTGCTGGCCGACAGCCCCGTGTCCGAGGGGGGCACATCCTCGTGGGGATGCTCTGCCCCTCCCAGGGAACCCTCCGGCATCTCCTCGTGGAGCATGTCTGGATCGCCCTCCTCCCCCGAAGGCAAGGGAGCAAGGTCACCGGGTTCGCCCCCGTCTCCTTCCACCGCTGGCCCCTCGGCGACCTCGTCGAATCCTGCGGTCATGACCAGGTAGCGCAGTGCCTCTTCGCTGGTCGCCGGGTCGGGAACCTCTTCAGCCCGGGCCTCGCTGCCCAGCGCCAGGAGCAGGAGGGTCACTCCAGGGCTCGACAGGAAGAGGGGTTTGGGTCTGGATCGCGTCATGGCGGGCATTCAGTCGGTTCGGCAGGCTATCCCAGCACACCCACGTCCGGCGGCTATCCCGAGAGACCACTGCAGCGATGACTCCTGGCGCGAGAGGGTCACCGGTGTCCCGGGTTGCCCCCACTTTCCCTACAGGTCCCGATCCTCGGGGCCGTTGAGCGCAAGAGTCCCTCACGCAGGCAGCATCATGTCCGACGTCTCAGGCATTTCAGGCACCGACCCCACGGCAACTCAGAATGAGCTCTCCGGCGCCCTTGGCCAGGAGACCTTTCTGAACCTGCTGACCGTGCAGCTTCAGCACCAGGACCCCCTCGACCCGATGTCGAACGAGGCCTTCGTGGAGCAGTTGGCGACCTTTTCCACCCTGGAGGAGTTGATCAACATCAACGCCACCCTGGAGGCCGTCTACCTGGGAGTGGCCTCGATGAACAACGCGTCGATGGCCGGCCTCGTCGGTACCGAGGTCGTGGCCAAGGCCGACCGTTTCAACTACGACGGCACATCCACCGACGTGCCGCTGTCCTACGAGGCCACAGAGGCCACCTCGGCGACCACGTTGACTGTCACGGACAGCGACGGTTCGATCGTCTACTCCGGTGAGATCGGTGGTCTGGAGACGGGCGAAGGGACCTACGTGTGGGACGGACGGACCACCAAGGGCGACCAGGCACCTGAGGGCGAGTACACGTTCAAGTACAGTGGGACCGATGCAGACGGAGCGGATGTGGACATCACCTCGCTCATCATTGGGACCGTCACCGAGATGGACTACAGCACCGGAACGCCCCAGCCCAGCGTGGAAGGCATCGCGGTTGGAATTGCCGACATCCTCCGGCTTACAATCGCCGAGCAAGGATCCGAAGAGAACCCAGAGGAGAGTTGATCCCCCATGTCGATGAAGGTGCCCGGCGGTCTGGCCCCAGCCCAGATTCAGCAAACCGAGTCGGTCCAACTGCCGAAACGGACCACGCCCGGACTGCAGGAGGACTTTCATCAGGCTCTTGAGGACCTGCTCAGTGCCCAGCGGGGAGAGACCGAGCCGGCGACCTCGAAGCCCCTTCGATTCTCTCGGCACGCGGAATCCAGGCTGACCAGCCGGGGCATCACCCTGGATGAGGACCAGCTCCACCGCCTCGGCGATGCCGTGGACCGGCTCGACCAACGGGGGGCTCGTGAGTCCCTGGTCGTGCTGGACGACCATGCCTTCATCATCGGTGTCCCCAAGCGCACTGTCATCACCGCGATGAGCCGCACGGAAGCGGTCGGCAACATCTTCACGCAAATCGACTCAACCTTCTTCGTTCCCTGACGATTGAAGAAGGGACCTGACAGAACCAGGCCGGACCAAGGACAGATTCCGAGGAGGCCTGGGAACCGCTGACTGACCGATGCGGTTCAACTTCCTGTACGAACGATTCGTGCAGGATTCCTCCAGTCCCCCAGTTTCTTCGGAGACGAGAAAATGTCCTTGTTCAGCACGATGTATGTGAGCGCCAGTGGTCTGGAAGCCAGTGCAGCCAACCTTGGTGTCATCGGCGACAACATCGCCAACGTCAACACAGTCGGTTTCAAAGGAGGCCGCGCAAGCTTCGCAGACCTCATTCCCCAGAACATCGGGGGACTGGGAGGCGGCGGCCAGATCGGACGAGGCACGGCGTTGAGCACGATCTCCACCCACTTCGGCCAGGGCAACCTCACCGCATCCGGCAACGTCAGCGACCTGGCGATCTCCGGAGAGGGCTTCTTCCAGGTTCGTGACCCGGAAGGCAGCCTCTACTACACGCGGAACGGCGGCTTCATCAAGGACCAGGAGGGCTACCTGACCCTGGGTGGCCTGCGCCTGCAGGGCTACCAGGCCGTGGACGGCAACCTCACTGGCAACCTGGATGACCTTCAGATCGACGAGTCCAGCGAGCGACCCCACGCCGAGACCGACGAGCTCCTCATCGCGGCCAGCCTTGCGGCTGATGCCATCTTTGAAGACGCCAGTGGTCTTCCAGATACCCCCCTGACCAGCGCACTCGGTGCCGGCGTTCCTCCCGATGGCACCAATGCCTCGGACCCGGACCTGACCTCTCTCTCGACCCTGGCGGACTTCGAGTCCTCGATCACCGTGTTTGACTCTCGCGGCGTGGCCCATGATGTCAACATCTTCTTCGAGCGCACCGCTGCAGACACCTGGAACTGGGTGGCGGCCGTGGACGCTGGAGAAACCGGCGGAATCGAAGGCAAGGCCCACGTCATCGACGGCGGCGAGTTGGAGTTCGACTCGAGTGGCACCCTGATCAATCGAACCGCTTCCACCTTCCTGGCGGCCAGCTGGAGCTTTGACGGGAGCAATCAGCCTGCGATCGACTTCCAGTTCGGCCTGGACGACACCGGTGCCACCACCGGCGGCTCGATGTCGGTGAGCGGCAGCCAGTCCGTGGTGACCAGCATCACCCAGAACGGAGCGGGCAAGGGCGAGCTGATGGCCTACAACGTCGACACCGAAGGCAAGGTCGTCGGTTCCTACAGCAATGGCGAAGAGGTGACCCTGGGCCAGGTGGCCCTGGCGACCTTCCCGGCAGAATCCGGCCTCCAGCGCGTCGGCAGCGGGCTCTACAGGACCACCCATGCCACCGGCGACGTCCTGGTCGGTGAGCCGCTGAGCGGAGACCGTGGAGCCATCTACAGCTACAGTCTCGAAAAGAGCAATGTGAACCTGGAAACCCAGTTCATCGACATGATCCAGGCTCAGCGTTCCTACCAGGCAAATGCCCGAGTGGTGAACACTGCAAGTGACACCTTGCAGGAGCTGATCAACCTCGTATAGGCGGACCCCCCGTCGCATAGCCGACGGATATCTGGCGCCATGGAGGCGAGGGCGTTGTGGCGGCACCCTCGCCTCCAACTTTTAAATATCCCGAGAGTTCCCTTCTTTTCCTCCCACATCTCGGGGCCTGGTGGACACCGGCATCGAACGGGGTCCGTGGTACGCTCGCGCCCAGGAATAGCAGGCTCCTGCCTGTGTCCAAGGAGAGGGCAAGCCTGGGTTTTTGGCTGGCTGGAAGGGAACGACGACAGGTTCTCCCTGACGTCAATCGGGACTGCCGGTTCAAGTGCCAGGGCGATGATCCGATCCTTGTGTTGTCCCCCGCCTTTACCTTGGAGTGGAGATGGATCTAGCGACCGTCGGTGGGCTCGTCATCGGTTTCGGGCTTCTGATCTCAGCGATTATGATCGGTGGTCCGATCATCATCTATGCAGACCTGGTTTCCGCGATCATCGTGCTGGGCGGGACAACCTGCTGCATGTTCATCGGCTTTCCGGCAGCTCGGGTCAAACAAGCCATGGCTGCGGTGAAGAACGCCTTCATGGTGCAGGAGATGGTCAACGCAAGCGACACCATCAAGCACCTCAGTGAACTCTCCAACCGCGCCCGGCGTGAAGGCCTGCTCTCCCTGGAGTTCGCGGCCGAGGAAGCCACCGATGATTTCCTGAAGCGCGGACTGCTGATGGTCGTCGACGGACACGAGGCCGACGCCGTCGAAGAGGTGCTCTACAACGAGCTCGACAAGCTGGAGGAGCGCCACAAGGAAAGCATCGCGGTCTGGGACGGCGTGGGCTTCTACAGCCCGGCCATGGGCATGATCGGTACTCTGATCGGGCTGGTCCGGATGCTTCAGAACATGTCCGACCCCACGGCGATCGGTCCGGCCATGGCCGTTGCACTGCTGACGACCCTGTACGGCGCCCTCATCGCCAACATGATCGGCCTTCCCCTGGCCAACAAGCTGAGGGTTCGCTCCCAACGGGAACACGCGCTGAAGGAAGTGGTCGCACAGGGCCTGCTCAGCATTCTGGCCGGAGAGAACCCCCGGTTCATGGTCGAGCGCCTGAACGCCACACTGGCGCCGGCGGACCGTCTCCAGGAAGCGGCCTAGGTCTCCAAGATGGGAAGAAAGAAGCGCGAGAAGAAAGGCGGCGATGAAGCGCCTGCCGGCCTTCCAGGATGGATGGCGACCTTCTCAGACATGGTCACCCTGCTCCTGACCTTCTTCGTCATGCTCATGGCGATGGCGAACTTCGAGGACACCCAACGGGTCGAAGCGGTCTTCCACAGCATCCGAAGTGCCTTGAGCGTGGGGGCCATCCAGTTCAACCGGGTTGGTTCCCACAACGAGCGCCAGAGCATGACGCCCGACCAGACCAGGAAGGAGAGCATCCAGCCGATCATGGCGAAGCTCCGCCAGGCCTATGCCAAGCACCTCAGTGACGACCTGATTCGCATGACGAACAACGAACAGGAAATCCGGTTGCGCCTGGACGCTCGCGTTCTGTTTCGGGAGGGTTCCTCCAAGCTGCACCCTGCGGCCTACGCCCTGCTCACCGATATCGCTACCGTGCTGAATGACGAGGCGGTGGAGATTCGCGTGGAAGGGCACAGCGACGCCACCGGGTCACCCGAATCCAACTGGAAGCTCTCCAGTGAAAGGGCCCTGTCGGTCGTGATGGCACTGAACGAGAAGGGCCCGATTCCGGGCGAACGTCTTGAGGCCGATGCCTTCGGTCAGTACAGGCCCGCCGCCGGCTTTGGCGAGGTCGAGAGTTGGAACCGCCGTGTGGAGTTGGTGCTACGCTCGGACGACGCGAACGCATCGAGAGCCGTCGAAATACTGTCGGCGACTGGAGGACCGGATGGCGAATGAAGAGGTCGATGAGGTCGAGGTTGAATGGGAAGTCGAGAAATCCAAGCTCCCGATGATCCTCGGTGCCCTGACGCTCTTCATCCTGGGCGGCGGTGCCGGCCTTGCTGGCGCCTCGTTCGGCGGCGGCGGAAACGACAGCAGTGGCAAGACATCCAGTGCCTCGAAGAGTGATGACAAGGAAGCCATGCTCGAAGAAGAGCGGGTGGTCCACTCGCTGGGGCTGTTCACGATCAACCTGCGCGGAACGGGCGGAAGCCGCCTGTTGCGACTGGAAGTCCAGGTCGAGACCGCCATGAGTTCACTGGTAGGCGTAGAGGCCCAGCACGCCAAGTTGCGCGATGCGGTCATTACGCTGGTCAGCGACTACAGCTACCTTGAAGTCGAGGGACTGGACGGAAAGACCCGAATGCGGGATGAACTCCTGGCCAGGATGAACACCATGCTGGGCAAGAACCGGTTGGAGAGAGTCTACTTCACCGAGTTCGTCGTGCAATAGTCTGCAGGGAGGGGTCCTGTAGTCCGATGAGACATCATGATGGATCCGAATAGCGGCAACAGCGCCTTCCGTAGCGGGAGCAACGCCCCTACTCTGCTGGCCCACCCGGATCGGGAAGCCGCTTCGGCGCTGCCCGCCATCGAGGACCTGTTTCGCGCCGTGAGCCGGAAGGTCCGTACCCGCCTGGTCAATCGTGCTGGCACAGACATTCCCGTACGACTTGGCATTGCCCAGATCACGACCATCGGACAGATCCTGGATGACCCCGAGACGCGGGACGGTGGGGTCTTCGCCATGCTTCGCTTCGAGCCTCTGGGCATGCCCGGCCTTGCCGTGGTCCAGGGACGATTGCTGTCCCGGATCGTGGGCGTTCTGCTGGGGGAGAGCCCCGATGAAGAGCCCCCTCCCTACCGGGTGCGGCAGGTCACCGAGGTCGAAGGCCGAATTGCCCACCGCCTGTGCGAAGACGTCATGATCGGGCTCCAGGACTGCTGGCCCCAGAGAAAGCTCAGTC
>CAZMNK010000045.1:6850-36720 GCA_964567625.1 uncultured Enterobacterales bacterium
GGATCCTCATCGACAGCCTGGGCCCGAACCCACGGCTGGCAGAGGGTCTGGCCCAGAGCACACCCGTGGTCGCCGCCAGCATGGACTTTGGTCGACCGGACGACCCTTACGGCCTGATGGTCGTGGCGATCCCCGCCCAGGCCACCCGCGATCTGCGGGTAGACCGCGTAGAGGCCATGACTCGTCCGAGCGCACATGATCGCCGACAGGACATGAACCGGGTCATGCCGCTAGAACTTGAGCTCGTGGCGGAGTTCGCCCGGATTCACGCGTCCCTCGGCAGCCTCAAAGAACTGAAGGTCGGGGATCTGATTCAACTGGGAAGGCGTCGTGATGCGCTGCTCCGAATCAACGACCGTCCGATCCTGACTGGAGAGCCCGGCGTCCAATCCGGGTTCCATTCGGTGCGCGTAATTAAGCGTATTGACACGGTCACTGAGGAAAACGACTAAACCACTGGCCTCTCCGGCCGAATTCAGATCCATACTGAATTCTCCAACCCGGAGTTACCAGATGGCTAAAGGTGCCGACGTCAACTTCCTCCACGACATTCCAGTGGAACTCGTCGTCGAATTGGGACGTTCCCATCTGACGGTGAAAGAGCTCTCAGAGCTCGGCAAAGACGAGGTGGTCGAACTGGACCGTCCAGCGGACAAGCCTCTGGACGTGGTCGTGGGTGGACGCGTGTTTGCCCGTGGCGAGGTCGTGATGGTGGGTGAGCGCCTGGCGCTGCGCATCACCGAGCTTGTCGGCCGCGACGAAGACGACGACGAATCTGACGTCGCGGAGACCGCGTGACACTTCTCAGTCTCTGGCTGATGCCGGCCCTCGCCTCAGGCAGCAGCGAAACCGAAGCGGGCCTGAACCCCATCTGGGGGACAGTGGTGTCCTCCGAGGTGGCGCCCCAGGTTCAGCCCGAACAGGTTTTCGTTGCCTCCAAGAACCCTGTCGCGCCCAACCTCTCGGCCATCCAGGCAGCTCCGATTTCCGAGCCGGCCCCTGAAGCCCTCGTCGAGGAGCCGGCCCCGGTGCTGGTGCCCCGACGTCTACAGGCTGTCCTGGGGCAGGCACCCGCCGAAGCTGCCCCCCCCCCTGCCGAGGAGACCACCTCCGAGCAGACCGAGTTCACCCGCCTGTTGGGCGACAGCCAGCCTACTGCCTCCTCCCCGGAAGCCACCATCAAGACCCAGATGAGCGCCATGGGCTTCTGGTGGATGCTGCCCCTGCTGGGACTGGCCGCCGCGGCCAACCTCATTGTGCGCCGCCGAGGGGGGCTGAGTTCGCTGACTGGCGAGGAATCTCCCCTGAGAATCGTGGCCAGGCAATCCCTCAGCGGCACCACACAGATCGTGCTTCTCGAGGTCCAGGATCCCGGTGGTGAGCCCCGTCGCCTGCTGGTGGGAACCGGCACCGAAGGCCCGCGCCTGGTGAGCGAGTTGCACCCGGCCACGGACTTTGAACAGCTCATTGCGGAGAGCCCCACCGCCCCCCTGCATGCGGGCATCTCCTCCCACCATCCACCGACCCCTGAGAGCCGGCACCTTCGACCGGACCTGGTCGCAGAGCCCAAACCTGCACTGGCCCCACCACCGCCCTCCGACCCAGCGACCTATGCGAGCCGCCGATACCAGCAGGTGGACCGCATCAGTACTCGCACCGTGGCCAGTCCCCCCATCTCCAGGCCCTCGCTCGCCGAGCGTAGGCGGGAGGCCCGCAAGCTGGTCGATGAGGTCCTGGCATCTCGCGGAGAACGAGGGTGGACGTCCTGATCTCGCGAGTGGCTCGCTCCATCCTGCGCCTTGCGCCACTGGCTGTCGTGATGACAGTGAGCGCCAGCGCCTTCGCCCAGGATGCCGCCCCGCCCATTGATCAGGGCGTGATTCAGGTCGCTGAACTGGTCAACGGAAACGAGGTCTCGGTCGCAGTGCGGCTGCTCGTGCTGCTGTCGGCGATGACCTTCATCCCGGCAATGGTCCTGGTGATGACGCCCTTCACGCGCTTCGTCATCGTGTTCAGCCTGCTCCGCCAGGCCCTGGGGCTGCAGCAGTCACCGCCGAACCAGGTGCTCATCGGCATGTCCCTGTTCCTCTCCATGCTGGTCATGCAGCCGACCCTGAACCAGGTCAATGACACTGCGATTCAACCGTACATGGCTGGAGAGATCGAGACGGGTGTGGCCCTGACGCAGGCCATCGGCCCGGTCCGGACCTTCATGCTGGCCAATGTTCAGAGCGACGACATGCAGACCATGATGCGGATCTCCCGGTTGCCAAGACCGGAATCCCTGGCGGACATCCCCACCTCCGCCGTGGTCAGCGCCTACCTGCTCACCGAGCTCAAGACAGCCTTTGTCATCGCCATCAAGGTCTACATGCCCTTCCTGGTCATCGACCTCGTGGTGGCCTCGGTCCTGTTGGCCATGGGAATGATGATGCTGCCCCCGGTCATCATCTCCCTCCCATTCAAGCTGTTGTTGTTCGTCCTGATGGACGGCTGGGGGCTTTTGATGACGTCGATGGTGGCGAGTTTCCGATGAAGGATGGTGCCGCATGACCATGGAAATGGCCCTCAGTGTCGGTCAGCAGGCCTTGTATACGGCCATGCTCCTCGCCGGTCCCCTGCTCATCTCTGCGCTGGCGGTCGGAACGATGGTCTCGTTGCTCCAGGCGGTCACGCAGGTCCAGGAAATCACCCTGGTCTTCGTCCCCAAGATCGCTGCAGTCTTCGTTGTTCTGGCCCTGGCCGGAGGGTGGATGATGCAGACCGCTGTGGGCTTTGGCACCGTCATGTTCGAGTCCATCGCCCAGGTGGAGTAGCGTTTTGAGCCTTTCGCTCATCGTGACCAGTTTGCTGGTCTTCGGGCGCATGGGAGGCCTGCTGCTCGTCCTTCCGGTGTTCTCAGCCCAGGGCGTGCCCAGGCATGTGGCCGTGCTGGGAGCCATGGCGCTCACCGTCGTGATCGGTCCGGCCGTCCCCCTGGCCCAGGACCCCAGTTCCCTGTCGCTCCTGATGGTCGACCTGTCCACCGAAATCGCCCTGGGCATCATGATGGGCTCCTGTGTACGGGCCATCTTCGGCGCCCTGGCACTGTCTGCCGAGATCATGTCCGGCCAGATGGGTCTCGCCATGGCGACGATGTTCGACCCCATGCTTCGAACCAACCAGGGCCTGTTGGGAACACTGGGCAGTCTGCTCGGGGGCGTGGTCTTCTTGGGTTCGGGTCTGCACTTGCGGGCCATCGAGGTGCTGGCCGGTTCCTTCCAGGTCGTCCATCCGGGTGACATTGAAGGTGTGTTGCTCGGCGGGCCAGTCGTGCTCGACGCCATCGCTGCCACGCTCTTGCTCGGGGTGCAGTTGTCCGGACCCTGCGTGGCGCTGGTCTGGATGGTGAACTGCTTCGTCGCCGTGCTCAGCCGCCTGGCGCCAAACATGAACGTCTTCTTCTCTGTCGGTATGGTCATGACCAACGTGGCCGGCATCCTGCTCTTCGGGGTCGCTCTGCCCTTCATGCTCCTGGTGCACCAGAGTGCGCTGACAGAAGTCACGACCTGGATGGTGCGCCTGCTGAGTCTGGTGCACTGATGGCAGGTGACTCCGCCCAGGAAAAAACTCATGAACCCACCGACCGTAGACGGAAACAGGCGGCAGAAGAAGGCCAGATGGCCCGGTCGCGGGAGATCACCAGTTGCGCCATCCTGATCACCGGTGGCCTGGCCTTGTCCGTGGGGTCCGGCCCCCTCACCGAGGCCATCAAGGGCATCGCCATGCGCTCCTTTGTGATCGAGCCCATGGAGGTCTTCGACCTGAACTCGGCCCGCATCCTGTCTCTGGACCTCCTGCGCACAGTCTCCATGGCTCTCTGGGTGCCCCTGGGAGGGTTGTTCCTGGCCGCCATCCTCACCGGACTTGCCCAATCCCACGGTCAGATGGCCACCAAGGCCCTCGAGCCCAAGCCGGAACGCCTCGATCCGATCAAGGGCTTTCAAGAGAAGTTCGTCTCCTGGACACCCGTGGTGGAGATGGGCAAGGGCATCGGCAAGATTCTTGCCCTGAGCTGGGTCACCTGGTTTGCCATCCGCGGAAACCTGGCAGAACTGCCGTCTCTGGCCACGCTTTCAGCCAGCCTCATGCTCCAGCGGATGGTGGACCTGGGCTGGGAGATCCTGCTCGGTGCCCTCCCCCTGGTCATCACCATCGCCGTCCTTGACTACTCCTACCAGCTCTGGAAGACCACGGAAGACCTGAAGATGTCGACCCAGGAGTTGAAGGAGGAGCGCAAACAGATGGAGGGTAATCCTCAGCTCAAGGCTGCTCGTCGTCAGCGAGCCCGCCAGATCGCGATGGGTACCGGCCTCAAACGGGTCCGAGACGCTGACGTGGTGATCACGAATCCGACCCACTACGCGGTGGCCCTTCGGTACAACCGCGACGAGGCCCCTGCCCCCATCATCGTGGCCATGGGGGTGGACCACATGGCGCTGAAGATCAGGGCCGAGGCTGCCCGTCACGACATTCCCCAGGTGGAGAATCGCCCACTGGCTCGTGGGCTCTATGGCAAGGGCAAGCTGGGGCGCCTGGTGCCTGAAGAACTCTATGCGGCCGTCGCCCAGGTCATCGCCATCGTCTACCGACGCCGCGCAGCCCGTCAAAGAGCTCGGGGCCTCTGACCCTCCACCTTCCGGGCTTCAGAGGTCCTTGACCAGGGCCACCTGGCGGCGGGGCCTAGTCCTCTCGCCCGAGCAGCTTTCCGATCCGCCGCCCGCCTTTCTTGAGCACCCGGTGAGTGGTGCTTCCAACCTGCCAGGTCGGAGACTCATAGACCGCGTTCAACTCCGCCTTGAGCCGAGCAATCTCCGCACCAAGCTGGGCCTCCACAGAGCTTGCCGGCCGCACACGAGCCGGCACCTGCAACCACTCCAGGAGTCCGGCCAGCACCTGCACTTCATCATGGCGACCCTCCAGGAATCCCTGGGCCCGCCGAACCTGGGCACCATCCTGCCCCTTTCGGGCCACGTGTTCCAGCCCCGCCGCCAGGTGTTGCGGGTCGCCTGAACGCAACGGAAAGATCATCCGCAGACCGGCCAGTTCACGGGTCAACTCACTTCGCGGCGTGGCGAGGACGCCCAGTCCCTGGTGGAGGTAGAAGAGCACCCGGGTTCGGGTTCCCAGTTCAGGCTCGTGGCCAGGCCGATCGACACAGATGCCCACGTGGGCCCGGGCCAACAACTCGGGGACTGCCCGATGGGGCACCCAGCCATGAAAGGTGAAGCGATTCGCATGAGGGCTCGCCATCGCCAGAGTCCGGAAGCCCTCATAGGTCTCCATATGGTGGCCTGGGATGCCGCCTCCGGTGGAGACGACCTGGAGCCCAGGCAGCAGGTTCATCGCCAGCAGGAGTCCCTGGAGCAGGGTGTCCGCATCCAGCCAGGTGTTGTAGCCCCCCGCCAGGGCAACCACGAGATCGCTGTCCGGTGCCCGAACCCGCGGGGCTGCACGCTCCAGGGCACCGAATCGAAACGCAGCGGGGACCACGTGTACCCACTTGCGACCCAGGGGTGCCGCAGGAAGGCGGCCCAGGATCCCGAGCTGTCCCAGGAGCGCATATCGCTGGGCGTGACTGATGGTGGAAAAAGCATCCCCCCGTTCCAGGGCAGGACCATAGGCCGCCCACATCTGGGCCGTCGGGTCCACCTGTTCCTCGCTCCAGACGTGGGCCGACTTGGCCTGAGCCTCGGCGAATGGGTCGCCTGGAATGTCGACCCACAGCGGTTCCTCATCCACGACCATGGCCGCCAACCGCGCCGGGTTGTAGGGGCCAGCGGAAACCACCACGTGGGGTCGGGTCTCCTCCTTCCATTTGCGGGTGCGAACCAACCAGTCCCCGGACTCCTCCTGGACCTTGAGAAGCTGAAAAGGTGCCGCGTACCCTGGGGGAGAGACAGTCTCGGGGTCCTCCGCAGCCGGCTCGGACACCAGCAACACCAGCAACACCTCGTGACCCGCCTGGAGCAACACCCGCAAGAAGCCATCGGTGCGCAGTTGCGGAAAGCCCAGACACTCCGGGTTCTCATGAGGCAATGGCCCGGAACCAATGAGGAGAACTCTCGCCATGTCTTCCGGATACCACACCGCTGAAGGAGGCGCCTCCAGGGCCGGCGATTAGATCCGGCCCCGGGCGAACGGACCGGGGTGGCTTCAGTCCTCGATTGCCGGAGGCGGCTCCCGAGCCCCTTCCTCGACGCTGGCCTGCTCGCCCTCGACATGGGTCAACAGCCCCCAGGCATGGGGAAGCTGGACCAGACCATGGTCCTCCACCTCCTGGGCGACCTCGAAGTCGTACAGTTGGTTGTGCCAGACATGGGGCTTGATGTGGTGCCGATCGAAGACCGCCACAGAGACCCGGTAGCAGCCGGACAGCAGCGGGAGCTCGGAGTAATGCAGGAAGTAGGTGTAGATGCCGTGAAAGGTGCCCCCCAGTACGCCGTCGTACCCGGTGTTCGGGCCAAAGACGTAGACGCCATCGTTCCGGTGGATGGCAATCCCCATGACCGGTTCCTCCACCGGCTGGGTGGTCCGGAAGGTCACGGCGACGATCATCGCCTCCCCGGTACGGTACCGGGCCCTGGGATGCCCACGACCATCCAGAAGCTGCACGTTGAGGACTCGGACCTCTCCTGAACCAATGACCACCGGTGTCTCGCCGTCGTAGTGGTCGTACTGTTCGGCCTCTTTGACCTGGGACCAGATCTCCTGGGCCTCCGGCACGAGGCACGCGGACATCACCGCTCTCCGCAGGAGGGGATCATCCACGGTGGCCCGATATCCGGGCGGTGGCAGGGGCCTGGGGCGATCCTCGTCCTGAACCGGACGCGGCCCCAGGGCCACGCCTTCTCGCTTGCCTGTCCGGTCCCGCTGCAGGTCCAGGTAGCGCTCGACGACCTCGCGAGCCGGACCCACCGCACGGACCTCTCCGCGGTCCAGCCACATGGCCTCCTGGCACACGGATCGAATGGCATGCAGGTCATGACTGACCAGGATGATGGTCCGTCCGGCCTCCATGAATTCCTCGATCTTGTGCACGCACTTGCGCTGGAAATAGGCGTCCCCGACCGCGAGCACCTCGTCCACCAGGAAGATGTCGGAGTCCATGTGGGCGGCGATGGCAAAGCCCAGTCGAAGGGACATGCCGGCGGAATAGGTCCGCACCGGGAAGTCGATGAACTGTCCCAGTTCCGCGAACGCGATGATGTCCGGGATCCGTCGTTCGACCTCCTCTCGCCGCATGCCGAGCAGGGAACAGTTCAGGTAGATGTTCTCCCGACCCGTGAAATTGTCGTGGAAGCCCAGCCCCAGGTCCAGCAGGGTGGAGAGCTTGGCCCGGACAAGGAGCTGACCCTCGCTCGGCTCGGAGATTCCCGCGATCAACTTGAGAAGGGTCGACTTGCCGGCTCCATTGGCTCCGATGATTCCAAAGCTCCTGCCTCGGCGAACCTCAAAGCTCACATCCCGAAGTGCCCAGTGGTCCTCGTGGTGCTTCCGCCGACCAAAAAACTCGAAGAACCGATTCCGGTCATTCAGGTAGATCTGGAAACACTTGCCCACCCCCACGGCCTGGACGACCGCGTCGCCCATCTCCGCCGAGTCGCCCGGCCCGCCTTCAGCAAACCCATCGGTGGTCTCCATCACACCACCAGTCTACACCCCTCCACAGACGCTGTTGGACTGCGGTGATAGACTACGGCTGGCATCCTCGCGGAGTTGAACCCCACCGTGCGTCGTCCAGACTGGATGGTCGCCTCCTGCTTGCTCTTGAGCATTCCTGGTGGCTGTGGCACTCGCGAAGTCCCGATTGTCGGCGATGAGGAGGTCTGCGAGCCCTCGGTGGAAGCGTCCCTCGTCGGGGTCGTCGATGGCGACACCATCGACCTGCTGCGTAGTGGGTCGACCGAGGTCGAGCGCGTCCGCCTGTTGGGCATTCAGGCAGGTGAGATCTTCCACGACGATGGCGACCAGGAGTGCACCAGCCAGGCCGATGGCGAGTGCTGCTATGGCACCGAGGCCAAGGACTGGCTGGCGGACCTGCTGGACGACGTGGACGAGGTAACCCTCGGTTTCGACTCCGAGTGCACCGACACCTACGGGCGGACCCTCGGCTACGTCTGGATCGCCGATCCCCACGACAGCGAGGCCACAGAACCCTGGTTCATCAACGAGCAGGTCCTTCGACTGGGAATCGCCCGGTACTTCGACGAAGAGATCGGCGAGGCCCAGGACATTCGCTACAAGTCGGACTTCCAGTCCGCCGAGGCCAGGGCCGAGATGGAGGGCCTGGGCCTGTGGGAGATCTGCGAATAGCGCCTGGCCTGCGGCGCGGGTTCCCGACCTGTCAGCCCGGACGCGGACCAAAGATTGCCGTTCCGACCCGCACGAGGGTCGCCCCATGGGCCACAGCGATCTCAAAATCGTGGCTCATTCCCATCGAGAGCTCCTTCAACTCCAGCCCCTGGCGCTGACCCTCCGCCTGCAGGTCCGCCAGCACCTTGAAGTCCACAGCCACCTCGGCTGGATCCGGACGGAAGGGCGGAATCGCCATCAGGCCGCAAAGGGTCACCCCGGGGTGGGCATCGACCTGCTCACACAAGGCCAATGCTGCCTCCGGATGTACCCCTGCCTTGCTGCTCTCCCCCCCGGTGTTGACCTGGACGAGCACCCGCTGGGGTTCCGGGCAACGGGCGCCAAAAGTATCGGCCAGGGCCATGCGATCAAAGGCGTGAAAAAGCCAGGTTCGGCCCGCGACATACTTGACCTTGTTGCGCTGAAGATTGCCGATGAAGTGCCAGCGGGGACCCGTTCCCAGGACTTCCGCCTTGTCCCGCAGCTGCTGGGCGAAGTTCTCGCCAAAGTCCAGCTGGCCCTGGGCCAGAGCTTCCCGGATGGTCTCCGCCGGGTGCATCTTGGAGACAGCGACCAGGGTCACCGTTGCCGGATCGCGGCCGACCTCCAGACAGGCGCTGTGGATGCGTCCTCGAACCGTCTCCAGGCGGGAAGCGACACTCATAATGGAACCTCGATCGGCTCAGGCAGCCCCAGTCCGGTCAGGGCCGCGAACACCTCGACCAGGGGCAGACCCACCACATTGGTGTAGCTCCCCTCGATCTCCGTGACCAGGGCTCCCCCCAGTCCCTGGATGCCATAGGCCCCCGCCTTGTCAAGGGGCTCACCCGAGGCCACGTAGCCGGCAATGGCCGCGGGGCTCAGAAGTCGAAAGCGGACCCTTGTGGTCACGACGCCCGCCCGCTCCAGGTCCCCAAGACGCACGCAGAAGCCCGTCGTGACCTGGTGCCACTTGCCGGAAAGCTCCGCGAGCATCCCGATCGCCTCGTCCGCATCCACTGGCTTTCCCAGGGTCCGCTCCCCCTGGTGGACAACCGTGTCGGCGGCCAGGACGTAGACGCTGGTGTCCACAGGCACCGACGCCGCCTTCTCTCGAGCCATCCGCAGGGCAAAGTCCCGAGCGCCTTCCCCCGGGTCGGGGATCTCGTCCACATTCGGAGGGCGAACCTCGAACCGATAGCCGTGAAGGTTGAGCAGTTCCCGCCGGCGCGGGGACCCCGATGCCAGGATCAAGGCACTCACCCTTTTTGCTTCCTTCGGGTCTCGCGAACCTCCAGTCGGTGTTTCCGCCGGGCCTCCGCCTCGGCCTGCCGACGAACGCTATCCGTCCCGTCGTCCACCACCAGTTCCGGCAGGGACCCGGGGCGGCCCTCCTCGTTGATGGCCACAAAGGTCAAAAAGGCCGTGCAGCAGATCTCCCGCTCCCCGGTGTTCGGGTTCTCGCTCTCCGCCTGCACACCGATCTCCATCGAACTGCGCCAGGCCTGGTTCACCTGGGCCCGCAAGGTCACGATCATGCTCCGTTGGACCGGCCGCACGAAGTGCAGTTCGTCCATCGAGGCGGTGACCACGTCACCCCGGGAGAATCGTATGGCAGCCACCGAGGCCGCGGTGTCGATCCAGGAGGCCAGCTGGCCTCCAAAAATGGTGCCGTGGTTGTTGGTGTGGGTCGGGAGGACCAACTGGGTCATCTCTACCCGGGTGTCCGACTGCAACACGGAGCGGGTCATGTTTGGAATCGCTCCAGTTCCAGGGCGTGACGTTCCCAGATTCCAGTCCAACCTGTGTGGTCCAGGTCCAGAGAGTTCGGCTGCGCATTGGGAACCTTGCGCTGGCCTATGACGCCATAAGGCGTGTCATCCACCAGCCCCAACAAGCTTCGGATGACGCCCCCGTGACAGACCACCAGAGTGGTTCCCGGGATTGCGGGAACCCCACGAAGGAAATCCAGGACACGAAGAGCCACCTGGCCACAGCTCTCGCCATCCGGTGCCGGCTCATCCCAGGACCACAGCCGTTCCCCCGCCTCCCGTCGCACCTCGTCGATCCCACGGACGGCCCACCTGCCCAGGGCCCGTTCCTGGAGCGCATCGTGAAAGCTCAGCGGCACGACGCGACCGGCCAGCACCAACCGAGCTGTCTCCACGGCCCTGGACAGACTGGAACACAGCACCCGGTCCAGGCCTGTGTTCTTCAACACCACCCCCGCCGCTCGTGCCTGGTCACGACCTTGATCGGTGAGCGGTGTGTCCGTCGATCCAGCCAGCCATCGCTCCCGGTTGGCGACGGACTCCCCATGACGCAGCAGGATCCAGCGAGACAAGGCCCTGGCGCTCAGGAGAGCACGGCCGCCCGCAGCCGCTCCTCCGCTACCAGCAGGGCTCCCACGCCCGGTGCATTGCCCACGATGCCATCGACCATGATGCCCAGTTCCCTCAAGGCACCCCAGGAGAGCTTGTGGCTCACCCGGTCGACGCCCAGACGGAGCTCGGAAGTGAGCTCGGTTCGCTGAACCAGTTCCCGGAGCAGCGAAAAGTAGCGGGTACGCAGGATGCCCGCGGCCACCTGGTCCCATTCATCCAGACTGACCCGGTCCTCAATGGCCCAGATGGCAGGCAGGAGACGAGAGCCTCGCCCCACGCCCAGGTACCGCACGATGCTGTCCCGCACCGACTCCCCGAAGTGGCGCTGCACGAGGGTGATTTCCCTGGCCAGGGTCAGATCGGTACAGGCGGTGGCCTTCTGGGCCAGGCGTTCGGGCACCCCCAGGCTGCGGAGTTTCCTGACGCCGGCCGAAAACCGATCCTTGTGCTCGCCGGTGCGGAAGCGTCCGAGCTTGCCAAGGACCTCCAACATCTCGGCGACCAGGTCCTCGTCGAGTCCGAGTTGTCCCGGCGCAAGTGCTGCCGCCAACAGACCGGTCACCCCATCCGTCACCCGGATCCAGGCACGGTACCGCCCCCCTTCCGAGGCCGAACTGGAGGCGATCCCCGACCGAAGGGACCCCAGGTCCAGGCCATCCACCAGGCGGAACCAGGCCGCGAGAACGTCCACAGGAGGCCGACTGGTCAGGTCCAACAACTGGGGGAAGAAGCCCGCGCCGGCGTCGCCTACCACCTCGTTGAGGAGCTCCGTCATGCCGATGGCATGGGCGAGCATGTGGCCATCGATGTCGGCCTCGTAAGGCTCTCGAACGCCCTGTGGGAAGTAGCCCCGAATGCGTTCACGGAAGCCAGGAATCTTGCTCGGGTCCGCTTCCAGGAGCCACTTGTAGACCTGCATCTTCACGTGGGCGGCCACCACCGCCAGTTCGGGACGAGTCAGTCCCTGGCGAGTCTCCATTCGGGCACGGTGCTCGCTGTGATCCGGCAGGTCCAGGGAGGCATTGGAGACCTTGGAGTGCGTGGAGACCCAGTCACAGGCTCGACTGAAGAGCATGGGATTTCGGTGGGAGCGAACCTGGTCCATGGACAACTGCCGGGCGTGCTTGTCACTGTTGGCCAACACCAACCTGGTGACCTCCTCCGTCATCCCCTCGATGAGTTCATTGCGCCCCTCCCAGGTCATGTCGCCTCGCCGGAGGACAGGGCCCAGCAGGATCTTCAGGTTCACCTCGTGGTCGGACATGTCCACGCCACCAGAGTTGTCGATGGCGTCGGTGTCGAGGCGGCCCCCCTTCATGGCGTATTCAGTGCGCCCGGCCTGGGTGAACCCCAGGTTCCCCCCTTCTCCCACCGCCCGACAACGCAGTTCATCCGCGTTGATCCGCACCCCGTCATTGGAAGGGTCCCCCGCATCCCGGTGGGTCTCGTGGGAAGCCTTGACGTAGGTACCAATGCCGCCGTTCCACAGCAGGTCCACATCCATGCGCAGAATCAGGCGAATGACGGCGTCCGCCGGCAGTTCGTCCACCAGGACCCCGAGCATCGCCTTGACCTGGGGTGATAGCGGAATGGACTTGGCGGCCCGGTCAAAGACACCGCCCCCCTCGCTGATCAAGCTGGCGTCGTACTGCTCCCACCCCAGGACCTCCTGGAACAGACGCTTGCGCTCGGCAAAGGAAACCTTCGGGTCGGGTTCAGGGTCCAGGAAGATGTGCAGGTGGTTGAAGGCCGCCTGCAATTTCATGTTCTGGTACTCCAACACCCCGTTGCCGAACACATCTCCACCGCAGTCCCCGACACCCGCACAGGTAAAAACCTCCTTGCGCGGGTCCAGACCCATCTCGGCAAAGTGCCGGTTGACGCACTCCCAACCCCCGCGGGCGGTGATGCCCACCACCTTGTGATCGTAGCCATTGGAGCCCCCGGAGGCGAAGGCGTCATCCAACCAGAACCCCCGCTCCCGCGAGACCGCGTTCGCCGTGTCTGACAGGTGTGCTGTGCCCTTGTCAGCAGCCACGACAAGGTAGGGGTCCGGCGCGTCATGACACACGACTCGAGGTGGCGGAATCGTCTCCCCGTCCACGATGTTGTCCGTCAGATCCAGCATTCCACGGATGAGGAACTTGTAGAGTTCGTCTGCCTTCCGGCGACGCTCGGCCCGATCCCGGATCACCTGCTTCATGAAGAACCCGCCCTTGGCTCCCTCGGGGACGATCAGGACGTTCTTCACCATCTGGGTCGTGACCAGCCCCAACACCTCGGTCCGGTAGTCGTCCCGGTCAGACCAGCGAATGCCGCCCCGAGCGATGCGCCCTCCCCTCAGGTGCACGCCTTCGACCTCGGGGTGATGGACATAGATCTCGTACTTGAGCTTGGGCTCGGGGACGACCGGGGTCAGCTCGTGATCGATCTTGAAGCTCACGAACCAGCAGATTCGGTCCCGACGAAAGACATTGGTGCGCAATGTCGCCCGCATGAGCTCGTAGATCGCCCGCAAAAACAGGTCCTCATCGTGGACAAGGACCCGCCTCAAGGCGGCCTCCACGTCCTCGGCCGCCGCGGCCATCAGGGCCGATCTGTCCCCTTCCAGGTCCGGATCGAAGCGGGTGTGGAAGTAGTGAACCAGTCGCCGGATCAGCTTGGGATGAGCAACCAGGATCTCCTGGACCCGCTGGTAGGTCAGGCTGATTCCCAGCTGACGGGCATAGCCCCGATAGGCCCGGACGATGTCCAGGTCCTTCCAGTCCAACTCCGCGCGGAGAAGCAGGCGGTTGAGACCATCGGCCTCCATGCGGCCTGAAAACACCGCCTCCAGTCCCGAAGTGAGCTTGTCCTTTCGATCCAGGATCTCCTCGTCTTCGAGGCCCCAGACCCCGTTCAGTCGAAAGGTGTCCAGCGCCACGGAGCGGCCATCTCGGGTCTGCACGATCTCCGCGTACTGGTCGGAGATGTCCAGGCCAAATTCGTCGAGCACCGGCATCAGCACGGAGAGGCTCTTGTCCTCCTCCTGGTAGATGCGCAGGTTCAACCGGCCCTTCCTGTCCACATAGACACTCGCCAGGTACCTGCGCTCCGGTCCGAGCTGCTCGATCAACTCCACGTCCCGAACAGCCTGGGAAGGACGAGCATGCAAGGCATAGGTCTCGGTGAAGGCCGTGCCGTACTCCATGATCAGACGCTTGGCCTCCGTCTCGTCCCGGCCGGCCCGCAAGGCCTCAAACAGCCGGTCTTCCCAGGGCGTGGCAATGGCCTTCAAGGTGCCTTGCACCCGTGCCAGGGCCTCCCCTTCCAGGAAACGCACGCCGGTCAGGAAAAAGTGGACCAGCACGGTGTCGTAGCGTCCGACAAAGACGCCGTGGTCCAGGTACCTCGCGCCGGTCTGACGCTTCAGGACCTTCTGCAGCCTCTGTCGCAGGGCGTCGGAGTACTGACTGCGAGGCATCGCAGCGACCACGAAGGTCATGTTGGAACCTGGCTTCTGAACCAGGTGAATCCCGACCTGCTGCTCCGCCTCGGCCTCGAGCACCCGATCCACGATTCGAATGACTTCGCTCACGCTCCCGGTGAACAGGAACTCCGTCGGCAGCGAGTCGAAGACATTGGCCACGCCCTTGTAGCGCCAGGAACCAGGCCGGCTCTCCTCCAGGCGCAGGATCTCCGCCAACTGTCGACGAAGGAGAGGCACATGCCGAGAGGGCTGGGTCACGGCCCGGTAGGTGAAGAGACCGCGCAGCAGCAGTTCGGAAGAAGGCTCGCCGCTCTCATCGGGCACCTGGATCCGGATCTCGTCGATCCTTCCCGTGCGGTGCACGGGGGACTCCAACGAGCACTTGGAGATCCTGACCGATAGGCCCCCGTTGCCATTGTCCTGGCCCTCGGTTCCCGGCTGTGCCTCCGGCAGGAGTTCTCCCAGATCTGACCGCTCCACCCCGAGACGGGCCTCCCCCCAACGGGTCCCCATGAAGACAAAATTGTCCGACAGCAACCAGTTGAGGAAGTCCGCGGTCTCCCGAAAGGACTCGGAGAGTTCGGGGGTTGGATGAGCAAGCTGCGCAAACCTGGTGGCCAGTTGGGTCACCAGGGCCGACATCTCGTCAAAGTCTCGAACCATGGCCCGAGCCAGTGTCAGGTTGCTCAGAAGGCCAGCCTTGATGGCGGGCACGATGTCCTCATCGACCCGGGTGGCCGCGATCTGCACCACCGACTCCAACTCGCCTTCCCCCACTGCGACCAGGCGGCCCTGGTCGTCCCGGGAGACCTGGAGCACCGCATTGAAGCCAGATCCGTAGGTTCCACCATGGGTCGACAGGAGCAGGCGAATCGTGTCGACGATGAAGGCCTGGTCTGGCATCACCGTCCGCAGAATCACCTCGTCATGCCCGGCAGGCTCTGCGTAGATCAGGATCTCATCAGGTTTGCGAACCTCGAAGAGCCTGAACAGGTCCAGGAGTTCCTGGGAGACCCTGTCGCCATGTTGCGCGACGAAAGATGGACGCAGATGGCGTGCGATCTGGTCGCAGAACGCCTCAAAGAGCCCGCGTCGGGCCCCCTCCAGATCAATGGCTGCAGTGGATAACGAGCGCGCGATCTCCTCGACGATCGAGGCCCGCTCCTCCTGACGCTGTGTCGGCACCTTGCCCTCCGACTCGCTCTGAGACCGATTCCTGAGGCCGCCCCCGTGGTACCGGTTCCAGCCGGCGGTGTCCACCCGGTTTCACAGGCTCCCACAAGAAGGCCACCCCGAAGACCCCGATGGTAGTCTCCTCGGGGCCGGAACGGGAGCAAGAATGGCGTCGAATCCGGGGGACAGGAACGTGCTCCCTCAGTTGAACCAATGGCTTGAGATGGCTCGCGCCAAAGGGGCAAGAGGGGTCGAGCTTCTCCACCAGGAAACCCTGACCCACTCCCTTTCAAACACATCGTGGCAAAAGAGGAACTCGGGGCCCACCACCCAGTTCCATCTGGTGGGTCGCCTCTACCTGGAAGGAGGACACACTGCAGCGTTCCGCCTCTCCAATCCCAAGACTGGCCAGGTCGAGGCCGCGGTAAAAAAAGCCCTGACTGCCGCCAAACGTGCTCCCAAGGATCCATTCGCTGGACCGGCCCAGCGCCTGGGCATCACCGAGCGTGGCCACGGAATCGAGGATCGACGCTACAGCATGCTCGACCAGGAAACGCGGGAGGGGGTTCTCCAACTCAACTCCTCGCCGGCCACGCAGCAGGACGGCATCGAACTCCTGGCCCTCGAATACAGTGATGTTCGGACCTGTCGCACCTACACCTCGACCACGGAGAACGAGGGGTCGAGCATCGACACCCAGTACAGCGTGCACATCCATGTCCGCGACACAACCACAGGACACGAGCTCGACGAGGTTTCCACAGCACGCCATTTCTCCCACGTCGGCTCCCTGCCCTTTGGCGCCGAACTGGCCAAGCGTTTGATCGCCCTGCGGAATCGAGCGGCCCCTCCCCCGGAGTCGGTTCCCCTCGTCCTGGAGTCCAGGGCTGCTGCTTGGATACTGAAGAACCTGGCTCCGGCCTTTGGAGCAGACCGGATCGCCAACGGAACCAGCTTCGTCTCCCAGCGGGAAGAACGCCTTGGCGGCCCAAGGGTTCATGTGATCGATGACCCGGGCCTGCATGGGGGGCTGATGACCCGCCCCTTTGACGACCGTGGTGTTCCCCCTTCGCCGGTGGCGATCCTCCGGGAGGGTCTGAAGAGCGGTTTCTACCAGTCTCCTGAGACCGCCCGAAAGGCAGATATTCGTCCCACGGGCCATGTGCGGGACGGGGGCCTGAGACCGACCAACCTGATCCTCCGTGCCGGGAATCGCAGTCGGACCCAGATGCTCTCTGAAGTTCCTGTGGCCATTTCCTTTGACCAGCTCCATGGCGAACTCGACGTGACTAACGGTCGACTGCGATGCGAAGGCCCCGCATTTGTTCTCGAAAAGGGGCGCCCACAGGGATCCCTGGAACGGGTCGAACTGGATGTGGACATCGTCGATCTACTGATGCAGGTCCAGGAGATCGCCGCAAACCAGGAGCGCCACGGGTCCGTGGACTGTGCCACGGTCCTGATCCGCGAGGCACCGTTGCGCTGGTAGCCCTCACCCCGGGCCGACCCGGGAAGTGAGGATCCAGTCCCGTGGACCGGAGAATCAGGTGGGGAGGATCTGTCCCTCGATGTCCCGGAGCAACTGTGCGGCGGGACCCATGCGATTCCGACTGATGCACTTCTTGTAGGCCTTCCAGAGCTCACCCAGGAAGGGATCGTCGACCAGCAGGTGGTCCTGGAAGTCGGGATCCTGGCTGGGGATCTCTCCCGCGCCGATGGAGCGCCGACGAAGCAGGGACTTCAGAGCCCGCATGAATTCCACTGCTGCCCGGGGCTCCCCCCGACCTCGCAATTCACAGTAGCAAGTCCACAAGACCGCCTCGGGCATCCAGGTTTCCTGACCAGTGATGACCTCGTCCATACCGTCCAGAACCGTCATTCTGCGCATCTGCCGCAGAATCTCCCGAGTGTCACCGACAAGCACGGGCTGTGGATCGCTGGCCATGCTGATCTCCTCTCTGAGGGAGCCTGCATGATACCGCCGAATCCCGTGGTCTCCAAGGGGCTTCACCTGTTGTTGGAAAGGACAGTGAATCGCCGCCTCGTATGTTACGAGCCGCCGCAATGACGCCGTGGCTTCTGCTGTTCTTCGCATCGGCCCAGGCCGGGGTCCTGCCGGTCCCGATCGACACCCACACCCTCGAAAATGGGCTGCGGATCTACCTCGCACCCATGGACACACCGGGCGTGGTTTCCCTGCAGACCTGGGTATCCGTGGGCAGCGGCAACGAGACAGTGCCCGGGACCACCGGCCACGCCCACTTCCTCGAGCACTTGTTGTTCACCGACACCCAGGACTGGCCGGCCACCGAACGAGACCGCCTCATCCGGATCTCCGGTGTCGAGGAAAACGCCTGGACCTGGCTCGATGACACCGTCTACCACCTGACCTTGCCCACCGCGGTACTCGACCCGCTCATCCGATTCGACGGCGCGCGTTTCCAACGGCTGCTGCTGAACGAGGCAACCGTGCAGCGAGAGGCCGGCGCAGTCCAGGGAGAGTGGCGACAGGGCCAGAGTTGGCCTTCCGAGGCCTTGATCGACGGTCTGTATGCACAGGCTTTCAGGTCCCATCCCTATGGTCACTCCACCATCGGAACCGATGAGGACGTGGCGGCCATGCCTGGGGCCGCCCCCCAGATTCGGGCCTTCATGACCACCTGGTACCGGCCCGAGACCTTTCGCATCATCGTGGCCGGGGACTTTGACGCCGAGAGCACCCTGGCCCTGCTCACCGAGGTCTGGGGTGACTGGGAAGGCCCCGAAGATCCACCGCCAGAGATTCCGGCCGAGCCTCCCCAGGAGACACTTCGTCACGTGGAGATCCCCTGGAGTGGTGGTGAAGCCAACCCCCGGATCGCCGTGGGGTGGCGAGTGCCCGGCGTGGATCTGCACGATCCGGACAGTGCCGTGCTGTCGATCCTCGACGAGTTGCTGTTGTCCGACGTGGCAGAGCTTCACAAGGAACTCGTCGAAGAAAAGGGACTGGTCTACGAACTGGGAGGACGGGACTTTCGTTTTCGGGAGCCCCACCTGTTCCTGGTCACCGCCGAACTCAAGCCCACCACCGACCCCGAGCTTGTCTTCTCCACGATCGAGCGCCACCTGGAACAGGTACGCGAGGGCGTGGAGGAGGAGCGACTGGACCTGGTCAAGGAGCGGGCAATCAAGCGGTTCCGCCTGGGGTTGGATGATCCTCACCGCCTGGCCGAAGCCATCGGACAGGCCACCGCCATGGACCCGGATCCGGCGGCCCTCGAAGCGTGGTTCGCCGCCCGCGAAGCCGTCACCGCAGAAGACCTGGCGGCGGTGGTGGCGACCTATTTCGTGCCCGAGGGACGAACCCAGGCCGTGTTGTTCGTGGAGGAGCCTCCATGATCCCATTGATGCTGTGGTTTGGCTGTCTGCACCCCACTCCCCCGGGCCCCAGTCCCGCGGAGCAGGCAACCGCCGTTCGCCCACCGGTGGTGATGCCCGTCGACGGGGCTGTGGCGACCCACATCCAGTTCACGATCCGGGCCGGATCAGCCCATGATCCAGTGGGCCAGGAGGGTCTGGCCTGGCTCACGGCCCGAATGATCACCGAAGCGGGCACGGCGAAGCTGGAGCCCCAGCAAGTCTCGGATCGGCTCTACAGCCTGGGCAGCGACCTGACGTGGGTGGTCGACAAGAACCTCGTCACCTTTCGGGCTCACTGTCTGTCCGAGGATGCGCCAACGCTCGTCCAACTGGTCAGCGAACTGGTCACAGACCCCGCCTGGGACGAGGAGGCGCTGGATCGGCTGAAGGAGGAGGCCCTCACGACCCTGGATGTCAGCCTGTTGGCATCCGACGAGGCCCTGGGGGATGTCGTACTGGACACCTGGCTCAATCAGGGCCACCCCTTCGGACACCCGGATGAGGGGCGCTCAGGAGTGGTCGGACTCCTGACACTGGACGATGTCCGGTCCTTCCACGACCAGCACTATGTGCGACAGGCGACCGTTGCCGGCCTGGCCGGGGCCACTTCCACGGAACTGATCACCCACCTGGAAGAGGCCCTGGCGGCCCTGCCAGACACCCCCTTCGAGCCGTTCACCCCTGGGCCAAGAAACTCGCTCCAAGGCCGCTCCCTGCTCGTGGTGGAGAAGCCCACAGCCAGCACGGGGATCCACTTCGGTCACCCTCTCACGGTGCACCGAGGCCACCCGGACTACCCGGCCCTCCGCGTGGCGATGACCGCTTTCGGGGAACATCGGGAGTCCCACGGCCGCCTCTACCAGGCCCTTCGGGAGCACCGTGGCCTGAACTACGGCGACTATGCCTACCTGGAACACCACCGCCAGGTGGGCTGGTCTCCCACCCAGGAGCTGGGCACGGTGCGCAGCGAACCCCAGTTCAGCGTCTGGATCAGGCCAACCACCCCCGAGAACGGGCCCTTCGCCTTGAAGCTGGCCTTGACCATGACCGAGGAACTCGTGGCGGAAGGCCTGGGGGCGGAGGAGTTCGAAGACTTCCGATCCCGGGTGAGACTGGGTATGCCCCTGAAGGCACGGACCCCTGGCCGGAGGCTGGGGCACGCTCTGGATGCCATCGCCCTGGATCATCCGGACCTGCTGGAAACCCTGCCCGACCACGCGGCGGACCTGACCGTAGACGATGTCTCGGAAGCCCTGTCCAGACATCTTCAGCCAGAGAATCTCCGGATCGTCGTGGTCACCGGAGATGCCCAGGCCTTCGTGGCCGCCATCACCGGCGCCGAACCGACCCCACCGGTCTACGACGGGGTCACGCCTGACGAGGACATGGCCGCTCGGGATGCCAGCGTCGCCGCAGCGGACCTGGGACTGGCCGACGTCCAGATCGTGCCTGCCGACGGAATCTTCCGCTGACCGGGGGCCCTGCCGCGGCCCGAAATCCCATCACGCGGAGCCCTGTTTCAGGGCGACAGCACCACCACCCCGCCGCGGCCTGTCAGATCCACCCGACGATGGATTCCACGAGCGACCAGGGGCACTTCTTCCCCGTTCACCAGGGACCAGGCCCGACTGGCCTCTGAGGCGACGCTGACCTCGCCCTCCCCCCACAGGACCTGGTGGGTCCCCACCTGCCATGCCCGACCCCCGGTCGCTTCCAACCCCTGGATCTCGCCCCGATCCACGCCCTCCAGGAGGCTGGCAAGAGCTCGCCAGGATCTGGCCACTGGCTTGTCCTGCAACTCTCCGCCCTGCGCCCGAACCAGGAGCGAGTTGGTCCGGGTACCGGAACGAAGCTGCCCCCCCGCGGCGGGTGGAGGGTCAAACAGGGTGTGCCAGAAGACCTTCTCCACCCCCAAGGCCAGGCACTCCAGGACGATCGCGACCGCCACCTGGGCCTGCCAGTCCTCACTCTGCCAGGAACCGGTTCCCTGGGCGGGAACCGAGGTCTCGGTGACCCAGATCCGGACGCCTGGTGCCGCCGCCCGGGTCCGCTGAATCGTCTGTTGGAGAGGCCCCAGGTCCGGCCCCTGGAAGTAGGCATGAACGGAGACGATGTCCAGGGCCTCCAGCACCCCGGGCTCGGCGAACAACTCCCGCATGTACCGGTGCCCATGTTCCCGGGTGACCTTGTGGAAACCACCCCCGGAGAACACAGCCTCGGGATCCGCCTGCCGAATCGCCGACGCGGTGAGCACGAGGACGGCACCAAACTGAGCCGGGGTGGCAAAGTCATCGGCTCGATCCCGCCTCATGTCCACCAGGTTCTTCAGATCCGGCTCGTTGTCGATCTCCCAGTGATGGAGGGGCCTCAACAGTCCGGGCATGTCCTCGACACCATCTCCGTCGTAGCGTTCCACAGCAGCCTGGACGAAGGACCGATACGCCGCCGGGTCCTTCAATACAAAGCGAGAGGTCGCTTCGCGGGTGTGATTTCCAGGCCAGGGCCCGATCATCGCCACCGGTTGCAACCCGGCCTGCTGGACCAGGCGAACCCAGGTGTCCATCCGATCCCAGGACCGCCCCTCTCTCTCCCAGCGATCATGGCTCAACCGAGGCCAGGCCAGGGTGTGGCCCCGAGTCCAGGTGGCTCCCAGTTCACGCGCAGCTCGAGCATCCCCTGCAAGCCGCTGGATCGGCATTGGCTCTCCGCGAGCCTCGCGCTTCAGGGGTGTGCTGACAGCCTCGTTGATGCCCAGGGCCTGTACTGCAGCCCCAAGAACGCCCGAAACAGGTGAGCGTGTGGCTTCGGGGGGAACGACCTCGCCCCCTCCTGCCACACCCACCACGCCAGCGACGGCCACAATGACCACCGCCGTGCCGACGGCAAGGCGACCTCTCACGTCACCAGGCGCAAGGTGGGCCTGGAATCCTCGGAATCCTCGGAATCCTCGGGGGAAGACCCGCTATCGGGATCCGACGGCGGCGGTGGCACCAGGTCAAAGGCGACTTGCAGCAGCGCCGACCAGGGCAATGTGACCGTGCAGAGCGCATCGAAACTCAGCACCAACGTGACCCCGTGGTCATCGAAGCTGGGCTTGTTGTGGCGGTGATACGCCGCGTCCAGTCGGAGGGTCAGTCGTTCGGGAAAACGGGCCAGGACGTCCTCGGGCACCCCGGAATCCTGCAACTGACTGCTGTCGGCGACAAAGGAGAAGTCCACGCCAAGCCCAAAGGCCAGGCGAAAGGCCTGTTCCGCCTGGACACCGTAGGGGTCGAGCAGCACCGGCTGGTCATCGGGAACCGGCGAACGCTCCACGGGTTCCGGCAAGTCAGCCTCGGCGATGCCCATCATGTCCTCCAGCGAGAGTTCCATGGCCTGGGTCCAGGTCATCATCTGGTCCACGGTCAGGGGTTCCTGTCCGGCCAGCACATTCCTCACCGTCGACCGCTTCTCCCCGACCTGCTTGGCCAGAGCGGCGGTGTTCAATCCCCTGGTCTTCAGGGCGTTTCGAAGCCAGCCCAGCACAGGCTCAGATGGACGCTTCGCCACTTGCACCTCCCTCGGCCAGCTAAACTCCCCAACGACCAGAGGCCAACCCGGGAACCTGCCAGCCCCACCCGGTGTCCAGCGACGGAGGAGCAAGCATGAAGGGCATCGGCTTTGTGATCGTTGGCGTCAGCGTACTGGGCATGGGCCTCCTCACAGCCACTCTGCGGCGGCGAAACAGAGTCAGGGCCTCCGCTGTGCCTCCAGACCAGGTCCTGCGAGAGGCCCGGGGTATTCCCGCCAGGGTTTTCGTGGATCGGGACGTCCTCGGCGGTCCCCAGGCACGGCGAACCAACCGCTCCAAGGCCGACCTGGTCCTGACCCAGGGGCGCCTGTTGGTGGCCACCCACCATGGCCGCGTCCTGGAATTGACTCCCCAACATCCTGGAAGCGTGCGCTGCACCGGTCCGAAACGACTGGTCCTCGAGGGGAATCGGCTGCGCAAGGAAGGCCTGTTGAAGGTCCGGGTGGAGTTGATCTGCCACGACGCCGAAGCCTGGGTCGACCTGGCGGAGCGAGAACTCGGAGCAAGCCGTTCCGTGACCCTTCTGGGGAACTGACCTCCGAGTTCTCAGACCCGGCCTAGGTCTTCGGGGGGTGGCTGGCGGACGGGGTGCTGCTTGTGGACCCGGGACTCTGTCCTGGAGGACCGTTGATCGACACCATCGACGCCGTGCACTTGAGCTGGCCACCCCCATCAACGGTGGCACTGGCGCCACCCTTGGCCACCGCCGTGGAGCCTCCTTCCATCTTCACCGAACCACTGGCCTCCACCTTGAGGTCCTTGCACTTGATGGACACCTTCTGGGAGGCCTCCCAACTGGTGTCTCCATCGCAGTACTCGGTGATGGTCTTGCCCGCCGCATCCAGGACCTGGTAGACGACCCCACTGGTGACATCTCCGGCACTGCTGGCCGTGGCGCCCAGTCCGACCAGCTCTGCCCCGCTGGTGTCGTCAAAGACCACCATGTGGTCATTGCGCGACCAGAAGATCCGCAGGTTGTTGTCGCCGTCCTCGTTGGCGTAGGGATCCGGGGTGTCGTCGGCGCCGTTGTACAGGGCCCCGAGCACGTAGGGGGTCCGGGTGAGGTAGGCGAAACCGATCAGCACTTCAGTCCCGATCCCCGGCAGCATCACCAGCCCCCGGTCCGCGCCGGCCATCGGCGAGATCATGCGGCACCAGTCCGTCTTGGGCGGCGTGTCCGCGTCGACCGGGTACTCCACCTTGATGCGGTGCATCTTGTCCGGATCTTCGTTCTCGGTCACGATTCCTACGACGACACCATTCACCATCGGTTCACCCGTTGACCCTGGTCAGTTGATCTTGGTCATCGAACCAGTGAGCGTCAGCGAGGAGCCTCCGTCCACTGTCGCCGAGGAGCTGCCCTTGAAGTCCAGGGTGCTTCCTGCCTCGATGGAGACCGAGTTGTCAGCCTTTGCCACAAAATCCGTGCACTTGATCTCAAAGGAGTTCGCAGCCTCGAGGATGATGTCCTGACCGCTGTAGACAGACAGCGTCTTGCCGGAGGCGTCCCAGATGATCTTGATCTCCTCGTTGTGGGTGATCATCTCGATCCGCTCTGAGCCATCGGTGTCGTCAAAGGTGACGCGATGCCCGGACCGGCTCTGGAACACCCGCAGATCGTTGTTCCCATCCTCGTTGGCATAGGGCGGAGTATCCACGCCGTTGTAGAGGGATCCGAGCACGATGGCGTGGTTGAAGTCTCCGTGAAGGAAGGCCACCAGGACCTCGTCGTCCACTTCCGGGATGGTCATCCAGCCCCTTTTTTCACCCGCCATGGGCATGACAAGCCGGGCCCAGTAGCTCTCTGGCATCTCCGGCAGGGTCGGGAACTTGACCTTGACCCTGCCAAGGCTGTTGGGATCTTCATTGTCAACCACCAGGGCCTCGACCAGTCCGGGCATCTGCCCCGACACCGGCCGGCCCTGGCGATCCGTGACTTTCGGCACCCTGCCTCCCCGTGCGAGGCCAGCAGCCTACAACCCAGCTTGGAGACCGTCAACGTTGGCGAGGGAACAGGCTGCGATGCCTCAAACCTGGCCGGAAGGGCAGGTCTGAAGGCGTCCTCATCAGCCTTCCCTCCCCCCATTGTTGACCGACCGAACCATGAGAACCTCGCCGAGGACTGTGTTACCTCGTCCGTCCAGGAGGTCTCCGTGCTCGAATTGATCTGCAAACGGACCTGAAGCACCTGTCGCAAGGCGGTCGCCTTGCTCGATGCCCAGGGGATTCCCTACCGCTACCGGGAATACACCGAGGACCCCCTCGACAAGGAGGAACTCACCCGTCTCTTTGGACTGCTCGGGCTTCCTCCCAGGGCGCTGCTGCGAAAGCGGGACCACGCCTACAAGTCCCTCGGACTGACCGGTCGGGAGTCCGATGAGGTACTCCTCTCGCACATGGCCAGGCACCCCACCTTGCTCGAGCGTCCCATCGGAGTGCTTGGAGACAAGGCGGTCGTGGGCCGCCCCGTCCAGAACCTGCTCACCCTGAGCTGATCCGAAAAGAACCTCTCAGAACCGGACTCTGCTGCCCAGCCCCACGTGCGACATGCCCTTGAAGGCGTGAAGGCTGCTCTGTTCGGAACCGAGCCCATAGGACACCCCGGCCCAGATCTCGGCCACGTCCGCGTAGAGCCAGTCGACACGAGCACCGGTCAAGGCTCCCCGGGCATCGGAGAGCACCTGTCCGGACAGGGCCAGCGTCGGGGTCACGCTCCAGCGCAGCGCCACCACGCCGTAGTCTCGGATGTCCTCCCGCTGACGTTCGGTCGGGAAGCCATGCAGCCACTGGACGTTCACGTAGACCGGTCCGAAGCCGCGATCGAAACCGACCACCCAGCGCCCATAGGGGCGACCGTCCTGGGTCACCACCGATGGCAGGGGATCGGGCACGGCATCAAGGGTGCCCAGCCGTTCCAGGGACTCCAACTGGCTCCTGGAGAAGACCGCTTCGGTGGTTTCCGGAACCACCAGGGCAGCCTCGACCCACCCGGTCACGTACCAGGGCAACTCCCCCTGCCACTCCGCGCCAAACTGGATGATCCGGGGGTAGGCGATGGGAATGCCCAGGTCCACCTTTTCGTTGTCGGTGGAAAAGCCGACGATCCGCACCTCCCCCGAGACCTGGGGCAGGCTGTCTCGGCCCCGGTAGGCGGACAAGGTCAGGTCACCGATGGGGCTCGCCCATGCCGCCCTGGCCCCCACGGAGACCTCCGCCAGCCGATCCGGCTCCCGCTCGACCCGGCTCTCCAGATCCCGGATCACGACCCCGTCACTGCCGGTGTCCAGCGCCGCGACAAGTTCCTCGCCGTCGGACATCAGGTCCACCCCGTCGGCAGGCAACCAGGCCGGGACGAACCAGGGCGCCACGACCAGTTCCGTGGCCACCTGTCCGCGGTGGAACTCCGCCGCCACCAGGGGAATCGCCAGGCGTTCCCCAAAGGAGGTCGGATTCTCCAGGTCATAGGGGTTCATCACATCCACCGGGTGGAAGCCGCTGGCCACCCCCCAGTTGAGCTTTCGAGCCCCCGCGACAAGGTCCAGGCCCTTCAACCCCACGTCATAGATGCCGACCCAGGCATCGTGCACCTTCAAACTGGTCGCCTGGCTCCAGTCCGGATCGCCTGCGTCCTCGAGGGCGGAGAAGGCACTGGGTCCATGGAGACGCGCATCCAGGGCGACCCGGGCTGCTACCCGATCCCCCTGGGTGACATCCACAAACCCCCCGACCACGGCCGCGTCATGGAGGTCCAGCCAGGCACAATCCCCGGCATGGTGGACAACATCACAGGCGAGTGACCAGCGAAGGTTGACCGCCGCATGCCCGCCCGCCTCGACCTCCTGGGCCAGGGCCAGGGGAGCCAGGCCCAGCAGTGCTGTGAGCACCTACTCCTCGGTACTCGCAGCTGTGTTCACCCCCGTGAGCACCAGGCTGATGTCGCAGGGGTCGGCGCTCACTGCCGGGCAGTCATCCTCTTCAAAGCCCGAGGTGGTCAGGGTTGCCGTGGCGCTGATGTTGTCCGCATCCAGCACGCTCATGTCCAGGCTGATGAGCATGTCGACCGCGCAGTCGCCATAGCTGTCCTCGTCCAGCAGTACGTCCGTCTGGCCAGCCTCGTTGATGACCATCTGGTCCTCGGCATCGCCGGCCTCCCAGGTCACATCCAGATCCGCGAATGGCGCCTGGAGGGACAGGGTGGAATCAGCGGGCAGATCCTCGAAGGCCGGGACCTCCACCGGGTCCTGGAACTCCGTGGGGGTGCCCTCCGGCATGAAGATGACCGAGAAGCTGCCGTCGTAGCAGTCATCCTGGACGTCCTCGATGGTGACGATGAAGGTCCCTCCGGCGTACTCCGCCTCGGTTTCATCTTCAGTGCAACCAACAAGAAGGGCCAGTGTGGCCAGGGTCAGCATGGTGTCTCCTCAGGTAGTTCCGGAAAGCGTCAGCGGGTCAGGCTGGTCAGCGTGAAGAACTCGTCGTCGAGTCCCACATCGGTCTCGGCCAGCGTCACCGTGGCAATGGTCGTCCCACCATCCACCAGGTCGTGCACCTCGAACCGATGGGCGAACTGTCGAACACCCACCTGCCGAAAGTCGGACAACTCCAACCGACGGATCATCGTGCCGGTGTCGTCCAGGACTTCAATGCGAGCAGCCAGGTGGTCGTCGGGTCGGATCCAGAGGTGAACGGGATCCTCCTCGTCCGGGTCACGGGGGGTCAAACTCAGTCCGAGCAGGCCGTCCTGCTCCCCGGTCCGCGTGGCCGTGAAATCCTCGGACCAGCTCAGGCGGGCCAGGTCCTCGACGGAGAAGTCCGTCCCCAGGAAGGCGTCGTTGCGGCGTTCACCCACCACCCGCCGGGCCCGACCATAGGCGGGCATGTAGAGGTAGACAGTGTCCCCATCCGGGACAAGCAGACCGGTTCCCGCGAGCCTCGCAGGCGCCGTGTAGCGAACCAGTCGTCTGTCGCCCCCCTTCTGCCAGATCTCCAGCGTTCGCCTGGCGGTGTTTCCCCGGTGGTCCAGGACCTCGATTTCCATGACCACGTGACCGTCCACGGCCGAGGCCTGTGCAGCGTCCACCCTGGCCAACAGGTCGTCCCCGTCACCCGCCAGGGCTAGACCGAAGATCCAGAGGAGCTGCAACATCCGACGCTCATAACCGGGCAGTATGCTGGAAGGATGAGTCGCAAAGTGCCCTCCCCCACCGCCCGTTTTCTGGTCGAAAGCCTGCGGACCCTGACGCGGGTGCTGCCTGCGCCTCTACGCCGACACCTGGACGACCGGGTCTTCTACGCCGTCCATCAACTGACCCGGGTGACCAACGACCATTACCCGGGGGCCAACCCATCGACGCCACCCAAGGGCGATTCGCCCCCAGACAATGAGCAGAAAGTGGACTCCGAGGACCTCTCGCCACCGTCCGAGTCAGGTTAGCCCACGAACCATGCCGCCCTTTGTGGAGCGCCTTCAGAGCGCCGTCGAACAAACCGCCCCGGTCTGCGTGGGCCTGGATCCACACCTGGACCAACTGCCTCGGCCCCTTCGGGAGCGATTCGAGCGCAAGTCTGGAGAGGCGAGACGCCTGGCAGCCGCCGAGGCCGTCGCCGAGTGGTGTGCCACGGTGATCGACCTGCTCGCCGGACAGGTCCCCGCCATCAAGCCCCAGGTGGCCTTCTTCGAGCAACTGGGCGCCGCCGGATGGGCGGTGCTCGAGGTCACCGTCAAGGCCGCTCAGCGGCGAGGTCTGCTGGTGGTGCTGGATGCCAAGCGTGGAGACATCGGCTCCACGGCCGAGGGCTATGCCCGTGCACTGCTGGACGACGATGGCCCTCTGGGTGCGGACGCCCTGACGATCCACCCCTACCTGGGCCGGGACAGCCTGGACCCCTTTGTGGCGCGCTGCAGACAGGGCAAGGGCCTGTTCGTGCTCCTCCGGACCTCGAACCCGGGGGGAACGGCCCTCCAGCAGGGTGCCGTGGCCAACCGCGTTTCGGGGTGGATTCGAGAGTGGAACGAGGAGTTGACGGGATCCTCCGGCTACGGCCCGGTGGGCGCCGTGATCGGAGCCACCCTGAAGGACGAGGTAGCCCAATGGCGGTCCTCTCTCCCCAGGACCTGGTTCCTCGTCCCCGGGTATGGAGCCCAGGGGGCAACAGCAGCGGACTGCCGGGCCTGCATGGACTCCAGGGGCCTTGGGGGGCTGGTCAACAGCAGCCGAGGGGTGACCTTTCCCGGCCCCGAGGATCGGGCGGACTACGACGACGACCCGAGACCGGTCATCCGCCGCCAGCTGGGCGCATTGCTGGCGGACTTTCGCCGGAAACCATAGCCAGGAGCCCACTCCAGGAGGACCCACCATGGCACGCATTCCCCTCACCCTTGCGGCAGCGATTCTGCTCTCGGCCTGCGGGACCAAGGGCCACTTCAGCAGCGTCGTCACGGATGGACTCACCGGCGAGCCTGTCGACAGCCTGCGCCTGTTGGCCCGCGCCCAGCAGACCGATGACATGACCTGCAAGGTGCTCGAGGGAGCCACCAACGCCACTGGTGCAGCCACCATCCAGAACACCTGCCAGGGTGTGACCTATGACCTGGAGGCCGGCGACAGTACCTGGCTACTGGTCGGCGAGGTGTCCTTTGAAGGCGGAACCCCGACTTCTGATGTCCCGTTGAAGGCCTGGCGGACCCCCGATGGCCGCGGTGTCTATGTGCTGGAAGATGGCGCCCTGAGCCCGGTGCGCACCGCCAGCGACATGAGCAGCCTTCCCCTGTGGAGCAAGGAAGAAAAGGTCCGTTACCCGGACGGCGTTCCCCGGCGTGTCACCAAGATCGAAGCCGGCCAGCACCTCCTGATAGTCGGCACCGATGAGATCAATCGGCTGGAATGGATCCCCCTCATCAAGCACGAAAAGGCTCTGCGCTTCGGCAGCAAGGCCCACTTCTTTGACATGGATCCCTGGTGGTACGCGGGCATTCGTTTCCAGTCCAAGACCGAGTACGAAAAGGTCGAGGCCAACCTCGACAAGGCCGGGGTGATCGATGTGAAACAAGGGGATCGCCAGGTGCGCTACCTGGCCCAGAACGCCCTTGCCGAGGGCCGCTACGTGCTGGTCGGGACCGACGATCGCCGGGCCTACATCATCGACTTCTAGGCGCTCCCAGGACATCGTTCCGGCGCCAGAGGCCCAGGGCTCCAAGAGCCACCCACCACCAGGCAGACCCCGTCCCGCCCGGAGACGTTCCGCAGGCACACCCGGTGTTCACCAGGACGACCTCGTCCGGGTCGACCCCGTCCACGCCGGAGTCGCCGCCTCCGGAGTCGCCGCCTCCAGAGTCGCCTGTGGACCCGGTGTCTTCGCCCTCCTGCTCACCGTAGGGGTCGTCATCACACAGGTCTCCCAGTCCGTCGCCATCGGCGTCGGCCTGGTCCTCGTTGGCGAGTTCCTCGCAGTTGTCGTCATCGTCCGCCACCAGGTCATCGTCCTCGTCGAGCCACGAGAC
>CAZMNK010000046.1:0-35817 GCA_964567625.1 uncultured Enterobacterales bacterium
GGCCCAGGTGCTGGGTGAAGAGCGGGGTCATGCGGATGAGTCTTTGCATGGCCTGCAGGTCCCGAAAACGGCCGGGGCTGGAGATGGCCACACCACTCTCCACCGGCAGTTCCTGGGTGAGCGCGGCGTAGATCAGCATGCCGCCCATGGAGTGGCCGACCAGGTGCACCTTGCGGGCGCCGGTGGCACCCCGCACCGCCTCGATGGCTGCAGGGACATCCAGCCGGGCAAAATCATCGAAGTCGAAGTTCCGGGAGGCCAGGCGGCTCGGAGGCGTGGCGCCTGGATCCCCGCGGAGCTCTGGAACCCAGACGTCGAACCCCCGGCCCTGGAGGGCGGCAGCCAGGGAGACCTCGGGCCGATAGTCGAAGTTGTAGTGGTTGGCGGCCATGCCGTGGATCATCACGACGGGGTCGCCCGGGCCTGCGTAGTGGCGCAGTTCGTTTCGCCAACCGTCCTCGGTTTCATAGACCAGCTTGCCGTCGGGACTCATGGTCGGTGGCAGCGGCTTGACGCAACTGGCCAGCAGGGGCAGGAGAACCAGGGTGAGCATGCGCATTCCTGTGGAATATAGGTCGCCTTTCCCCAGGAGGACACGATGAAGGCCCTGCACCGTCCCGATCTTTTTGGCTGGAGTGCCTTTGACGAGGCCCGAAATGTGGACTTCAACGGGGTCGCGTGGATCCGGCCGGAAGGCGCGGTGTTGATCGACCCGATGCCCATGAGCAGCCATGACCTGGCCCACCTCGAGGCCCTGGGTTCCGTGGCCTGGATCGTGGTCACAAATGGTGATCACGTCCGTGCTGCTCCGGAACTGGCAGCCCTGACGGGGGCGCGAGTGGCCGGACCCGCAGGGGAGCGCGAGACCCTGAACCTGGACTGTGACGCCTGGTTGGATGATGGGGACAGCCTGGTGCCGGGGCTGACTGCACTGGCTCTCGAGGGTTCCAAGACCCCGGGCGAACTGGCCTTGCGAATTGGGGAACAGACCCTGATTACCGGGGACCTTGTGCGAGCGCACCGGGCGGGCAGCCTGATGATGCTCCCGGATCCCAAGCTGACGGATCGGGCTGCTGCGGTGGCGTCCGTCTGGAGGCTGGCCGAACTACCAGGAACCCAGGCTGTTCTTGTGGGAGACGGATGGCCGGTGTTTCGAGAGGGAAGGGCCCGGTTGCGGGAACTCGCTGAGAGGCTCTAGCGGTCAGCCAGGGGACGCCTCCTTCAGCAAGTCACGGGCAAGCGGGCCCGGTGGGAGCCTTCCTTTCCTGTCGGAGGTACAGAGGGAGGATGCCTGAACTGGCCGAGGTCGAGATCGTGCGCCGGGCGTTGTCGGATCGACTGGTGGGCCAGGGAAACGTGCGGCTGGTGATCCGAGACGACCGCTTGCTCAAGGTCGGCGTCCTGGGAGGCGCTGCACCGATCCGCCAGGTGCGCCGTCGGGCCAAGTACCTGGTGTTCGAACACGGGCAGGACTGTTGGGTGCTCCACCTGCGAATGACCGGGCGGATCAGCCGTCAGGAGGAACCGGGGGTCCGTGCGGTCTTCACCCCGGAACACGCCGAGCCGGTGTTCTTCGTGGATCGGCGTTGCCTGGGGGAGTTGCACGTGATGCCGAGGGCCGCGGAAGACGCCTGGTTTGCCCGTCGCAAACTGGGGGAGGAGCCCTGGCCTTCCGTGAGGCCCGTGGCCTGGTGGCAGGCGAGACTGGGCGGGCTGAGGAGCCCGATCAAGACCGCGTTGATGCGCCAGGACCGGGTTGCTGGGCTGGGCAACATCGCGGCCTCGGAGATCCTGTGGCGGGCCAGGGTCGCCCCCCAACGACTGGCAAGAGACGTGGAGCCCACGGAGTGGATGGCCATCTCTGAGGCCACCGTGGTCCACCTGGATGGGCTGTTGGCCGTCGAGAATGCGGAGACGGCCTATGTCACCCAGGGCGGGGAGAATCCCTTCCGGGTCTACGGCCGTCGCGGGGAACGGTGTCCGGAGTGTGGCACTGGCGTGTGTCGAGCGGTCCAGGCCGGGCGTGCCAGCTTCTGGTGCCCGTCCTGCCAGCCCCGGTAGGATCCGGTCTTGATCTCTCATCTGCACACCACCAGGCTTTTTGCCCGTCTGCTGGGCATCGTCTACCTGGTGGCTTTTGCCAGCCTCTGGGTCCAGATCCACGGCCTCGTGGGGGAACAGGGCATCCTGCCCGCCCAGGAATTTCTGGACCGGGTCGCGGCCTGGACCGGTCCCCAACACAGCTGGCGGGCTCCGACCCTGTGCTGGTGGGTCGGTGCATCGGACATGGCCCTGTCCGCCCTTTGCCTCTCGGGTGTCATCGCTTCCCTGTTCGTGATCCTGGGTGCGACGGGCCCCCTGGTCTGGGGGGTGCTCTGGGGGCTCTACCTGTCGCTCTGCACCGTCGGCCAGCTCTTTCTGGGCTTCCATTGGGACAACCTGCTCCTGGAGGTCGGGCTGATCGCGGTCCTCCTCTTTGACAGCACCGGCCGCCCGAATCGCCTGGGGTGGTGGCTGGTGCGGCTGCTGCTGGTCAAGCTCATGGTGCTCTCGGGACTGGTCAAGATCCTCTCGGAAGACCCGGCATGGCTGGAACACACCGCTCTGAACCAGCACTTCTGGACGCAGCCGCTTCCCAATCCCCTGTCCTGGACGGTCCACCACTGGAGTCCAGCCGTGAAGAAGGCTCTGTTGTGGGGAATGTGGTTTGGGGAACTGGTCCTCCCCTTCTTTGCCTTTGGGCCACGATGGGCTCGACGCTTCTGCTTTCTGGGCACGGTCGGATTGATGGGTGGCATCGCCGCCACAGGCAACTACGGCTTCTTCAACCTGTTGACCTGTGTGTTGGCGTTGAGCCTTCTCGACGACGCGGACCTCAAGCTCCTCAGGCGTTCCATTCCCCTGAATGGGGTGACTTCCAGAGCCACGCTGATCCACCTGGGCTTGGGAGCAGCACTCCTGTTCATGAGTGGACTCCAGGTGGCCCGTCGCACGGTCGGCCTGGAAGACCTGCCGAAGGTCCTGGAGACCGCTGTACAGACCCTGGCCCCGTTTCGCTCGGTCAACAGCTACGGCTTGTTCGCGGTCATGACCCCTGAGCGGCCCGAGATCATCATTGAAGGGAGTCATGATGGCCAGGTCTGGCAGCCCTATGAATTGCCCTGGAAGCCAGGGGAGCCCACCCGGAAGCCGGGCCAGGTGGCACCCCACATGCCCCGGCTGGACTGGCAGCTCTGGTTCGCGGCCCTGGGCGGCAAGCGACACACAGCCTGGGTGCGGCCCTTCCTGGAGCGGATCCAGGAGGCGAGTCCCACCGTACTGGCCCTGATCGAGCATGACCCGTTTGGGGGGGAGCCACCGGCCTATCTTCGGGCCCGGTTGTATCGCTACACCTTCACCACGCCGGCGGAGCAAGCCCTCACCGGGCAGTGGTGGACCCGGGAGTACGTGCGAGAACTCACCCCGGTTCTTCGGCGGCGCTGAAGGACGTGATCAGAGTCGGGCTGTCCAGGGATCTGGGCGGTGGAGGAAGCGGTCTTCGCTCAAGGGGTCTGGCTGGACGGTGACCCTGGGAAAGAGCCAGCCGGGTTCCTCACCCGCTGAAGGGTTGCTCCAGTGGTCCTTTCGAGCAGCATCCATGGCGGCCTGGACCCGGCCAAAGGGCACCGTCATGCCCGCCACGAAGACCACGTGGTCCGAACCGGGATGGGCCACCTTGATGGTGGCCAGGCGATCCGTCAACAGGCGCATGTCCTGTTCATTACAGCGGTCTTCTTCGCACCAGATGCGGCGGTCCTGGGGGGCGAGGATGGCGTCGGCTCCCTCGATGAAGAAGCCGGAGGTCTGGATGTGGACAACGAGTCGGAGGCCCTTGTCATCTCCCTGTGTGGGGGCCATGTCGGCGCGGATCAGCGGTGCCCTGGGCACGGAGGTCTGCTGTTCAATCCACTTCATCAGCGGACCGACGGCGAGCAGCAGCACCCCGAGACCGATCCAGGAGGTCGGGCCGACTCGGGGCTTGGGCAGGACGCGGTATTGACCCGGTGGGGAGCGGGGGGGATGGGCCATCAAGCCCTCCAGGGAATGCACGCTTTGACTGTGCCAGACCCCGTTGGGTTCCCGGAAAAGACCGTGTCAGTCCTGGATCAGGGCTCTTGGGGCGCCGTGGTGTCGGGGAGGGTCCGGTAGCGCTCGAGCAGGCGGGTCTGCCGGGTCTCGAGGGAGAGGTCCTTGCCGGCCAGCACCAGGTGCTCGAGCGAGGTGGTGATCTCCAGGGGATCCCCACTCCACACGGCGAGATTGGCCATGGCCCCCTTTTCCAGGACCCCTCGATCCGTGATCCCGAAGGCCTGGGCCGGCACCGAGGTGATGGCTGCGATGGCCACGTCGTGAGGCAGCCCCTCCCGGACGGCATTGCCCGCACACTGGCGGAGCTTCCGCGCGTTGTGGCTGGAGAAGGAGGAGAGGATCACGGGTACGCCGGCCTGGTGGAGGATCGTGGCGTTGTCCGGACGACTGTGGAGGGCGTCGAAGCTTGCCGGGCCCTGGTGGAGGGGGTTCACGATCACCGGGATGCTCCGATCGGCCAGCTGGTCGACCACCATCCAGGCTTCGGCTCCCCCGACCAGCACCAGGTCCACCGCCTGCTCATCGGAGAATCGCAGGAGGGCCTCGATGTCCGAGGCGCGGTTGGCCGAGACCACCAGCGGCATCTCGCGGGTCACGACCGCACGCATGGCGGCCAGGTCCAGGGGTTCGTGGCGCCACTCCCGGTAGCGGGCGGACTCCCAGGCCTGCCGCTTCTTGTCATAGGTACGGGCCTCGTCCAGCAGTTCCCGCAACCTGAGCAGGGTCTGGGCCCGGGATCCGCCACCTCCTCCCAGGCTGGCATGGATGGCCAGGGAACCCTCCACGAGGCTCTCGGCCTGGCTGCCACCCACCAGGTCGACCCAGGCGGACTGACCGCTCACCATGCCACCCCCGGGGACAAGGATCGCGGAACCCAGACCACCGGAACGGGCGATGGGCACCAGGGATGACCGGGGATTGAAAGCGTCCTGGACCTGGAACGCCGCGCGGATCGCATCAGGCTCGCTGCTACTGCTGTCGACGGAGGCGTGTTCCAGGCTGACCTCGACCAGGCCAAGCTGGCTGTGGGCTTCGATCAGCGCCGGGGTCACCTGGGTGTCTCGCCCGTCGAGGACGGTGCAGCGGTGCCCCTTGTAGTCGGCCAGGCCCAGGCCTTCCCGAGGGCTGTCCACGACCTGGAGGTCGGGGAGTGCCGGGCCCACGTGGGTCAGGATCTCCCCGACGATCACCAGGGTCGTCTCTGGGACCGGGCCATCGGGTGTGTGGGCGAGGGTGTCTCGGACGATCAGGCAGTCCTGGGCAAGGGCCGCAGAAGTGAGCCAGAGAAGCGCGGTCATCGTCCCACCTCCTGGCCGAGTTCGAAGTCGCTCCATGGGTCCACCGGGACGTTGGTGTCATGGATCAGTACACCGTCGATCCAGACCTGCTGGGCACTGGTGTAGACGCTGAAGGGGTGACCGTCCCAGATCACCAGGTCGGCTCGCTTGCCGGCCTCCAGGGTGCCTACCTGGTCCTCGATACCGAGCACCCAGGCCGGGTTGGCAGTGACCCAGCCCAGGGCCTCGTCTTCGGTGACGTCGATGCCCGCCTCTCGACCGCTCTGCCAGGCCTTGGCTGCTTCCTGGTTCATCCGTTGGATCCCTTCGCTGGAGTCGGTGTGGAGCACGGCTACCCCGCCGGCGTCTTCGACCAGGGCCAGGTTGGTGGGAATGCCGTCATAGGCCTCGAGCTTGAAGCCCCACCAGTCGGCCCAGGTGTTGATGGCGATCTCCTCGGCGGCCAGCAGATCGCGGATCTTGTACGCCTCCAGGGCATGGTGGAAGCTCCGGATCTGGAAGTCGAACTCGTGGGAGACCTGGATCAGGCTCAACATGTCGTCGGCGCGGTAGCAGTGGATCTGGGGCAGGATGCGACCCTCCAGGACGCCCACCAGGGTCTCCATGTCCAGGTCCCGGGCGGGCATCTCGACCTTCTCCTCTTCCTCCTGCAGCTTCCTGGCGTAGGCCTCCCAGGTGGCCTGGTAGTGCACCGCACTGGTCCAGGCTTCACGGGTGTCTCGCAGGTTGCCCATGCGAGTCGAGGGGGTGCTCTGACGGCCTCCGTAGACCCGCTTGGGGTTCTCCCCGCAGGCCATCTTGACCGTCTCTGGGGCACCGGGGAAGCGCATGGCCCGGGAACCCCGGTGTGGCACGAGATGGAGAGTCACTCCGCGGCCGCCGACGAGGTTTGCCGACCCGGGCAGGACCTGCATGGTGGTGACACCCCCTGCGACGGCCCGTTGAATCCCGGGGTCCTGGGGCCAGAAGCTGTGCTCGGCCCAGACCCCGCCGGTGACGGGTGCTGTGGCTTCGTTGCCGTCGCTGTGCGCCCGCCCGTGAGGCATCGGGTAGACACCCAGGTGACTGTGGGTGTCGATGAGTCCGGGGGTCACCCAGGTTCCGGAGGCGTCGACCAGGGTGTAGCCATCGATACTGTCGGGATCCCCGGCACCGACGGACTGGATTCGCCCATCCTCGACCATCACATAGCCGGGGGCGTGGACGTCGCCTGCGGCGGTCATCACTGTGGCGCCGACGATGGCCAGGGCGCCGCTGGCTGGCGCCTGCGTGGGCTCCACGGGGGCGCGTGCCCTGTCGTCCAGCGCGAGGAGCAGGTTGGGGGGAGGGCCTTCTGGCACAGGCGGACCGCCCAGGGTCGCGCAGGCGGTGATCAGCAGCAGTGGTGTCATCCCATCTCCAATGCCGGCCCCTAACGCGCGACTCCCCTCGGATTGCACTGCTCGCCTCTCCAGGGGTGAATCGATTGCCGTGGAGAGAACCCGGGGGATGGTCCTGGCCCGTGGCTCGTCCTGGAAAGCGGGAGGGGATAGGTCAGGTGTCCATCCAGGTGTCCGATGTCGTTCAAGAAGAAGCTCACGCGCAGGCTCGATCGTCACGGAGGTCCTCTTGGACTGGCCAGGGCAGTGGTCACAAAACCTCTGCGAATGGCCCGTGGGGAACACGTGGAAACCCCCCAGGAGCTGCGGCAGCGGGTGGAGGAGGACCAGGCCCTCCGGGCTGAACTGCCCACTGAGCCGGATGCGGATGGGTTCGTGGCGGTGGGGCCCAGCCAGTTGGTGGAAGAGGGAAGGCCGAGCACCTTTGAAGCCCAGGGGGCGGCCGTTGCCGTCTACCGGGTGGGCCAGCAGCTCTACGCCATCGACAGTGCCTGCAGCCACGAGGATGGACCGCTGGGGGAGTCCGTGGTGGAGGATGGCGTCATCACTTGCCCGTACCACGACTGGCGTTTTCGCCTGTCCGATGGCGAGTGCCTGACGACCCCCAATCGCAACGTGGCCTGCTATGGCGTCAAGGAGTCCGGTGGTTTCATCTGGGTTGGCAGGATCACCCGCGAGGGGGCCAGCGAGCGCGGGGGTGAACACGACGACGGGCTGGAGATGCTCTGACCGAGTCGGGCTCCTGGTTGCTGGTCCGAGACGGGGCCTTGGGCGACCTTGTGCTGACCCTGCCGCTGTTGCAGGACCTCTGCGCCTCGGGTCCTGGTCGGGCCCTGGTCCCGGGGCCGGTGGCGGCATGGTGGGGCCAGATGGGTTGGCCAGTGGCCCGGATCGACGACCCTGTCCTGCTGGGTCTCTGGTCCGGTAAGCCGGCGGGGGAGTCTCTCCTGGAGGCGCTGGGGAGACCCCTTCGAGCGGTGGTGGTCGGCCACGCAGAGGTGGCTTCGGCGCTGAGACAGGCGGGACTGGCGGTTCGGGAGGTGGACGCGGACCCGCCCGACGACCGGCACCAGTCCGCGTGGCTGTCTGGTCGGGCCCTGGTGCCCGAGGAGGTGGAGGTCCCCTTGCTGGAGGTGCCCCTCCGACAGGATGGGCCTGAAGTGCTCCTTTTCCCGGGGAGCGGGGGACTTCGAAAGTGCTGGCCTGCCGAACGCTACGGGGACCTGGGGCGGCGGCTCACCCGAGCCGGCACCTCGGTCGGGGTGGTGCTGGGGCCGGCAGAACTGGATCGGGGACCGGGGCCCCAGGCCTTTCCAGGACTCCCGGTGTTTCGGGCCCCGGACCTGGCCGAGACGGCTTCCCTGTGCGCCGGCGCCAACTGGGTCCTGGGCAACGACGCGGGCACCACCCACCTGGCGGCGGCGGTGGGTGCGCGGGGCCTGGTGCTCTTCGGGCCGACCGACCCAGGTCGGTGGCGGCCCCTGGGCGATCGCTTCCAGGTCTGGCAGGGCGACCTGGCCACCTTGTCGGTGGAGACCGTCCTGTCCCTGGGCCCGTGAGCCTGGGGGGCTATGTCCCCGGAACATGCCCCGGGTCGGGGATGTTCTTCACGAAGGGCGTGGTCAGCTCGGCGGACTCCACGGTTGGCAGGGCCTCTCCCAGGATGTCCGAGTCATCCTGCTCGACCACCTCGGTGGCCTGTTCGGAATCATCGAGCTGCCAGGGATTCTCCAGGACATCCCTGACCACCCGGGCCAGGATCCCGCCCTGGGCACCATCGAGAAAGCGATGGTCCACCGTGGCGCAGAGGGTCATCATGGGGCGGCTGGTCACCTCGCCATCGACCACCACCGGCTGGTCGCGGACAGCGCCCATCAAGATGTAGACCGGGACTCGAGCAAAGGGGGTCGGAGGAGCCCAGCCCTCGTCCAGTCCGAAGACGCCCACGTTGGTGATGATGCAGGAGCCAAAGGCGAATCGCGTCACCCCGAAGGCTGGAATGTCGAGGCCGAGGCTTCCCGAGAGCCACCCTGTCATCCAGAGGAGGGGACGCAGCAGCCAGGTTGGAAGTACCCGGAGGAGTCCCTTGGATTTCTCGAAGTCATCGTCCTTGCCCGAGCGCAGGTCTTCGGCCTGGGACTGGAGTGCCCGGGCGAAATCGAGCAGGCTCTTCGTCGCCGCGTCCTGAACCAGGGCCTTTCCCAGGTTGTTGCCGTCCTCCAGTGCCACGAGAAAGGACACGTCCACCGAGTCGTGAGGGTGGTAACGGCCAAATCTCAGGTAGCCGTTGAGCCCTGGTGCCTGGGCCATCGCCCGTGCAACAGCCACCCCGACCAGGTGGGTGATGGTGACCTTCTGGCTGGAACGGGCACGGACCTCTTCGAGGTAGCGCAAGGCCTCGGACATGTCGACGTTGAGCTTGCCGTAGATGTTCCCTTCCCTGGGAGCGCTCCAGGTAGCGATCACCAGCTTGCGCCGAGTTGAGTTCTTGGGGGGCATTGACTTCCTTGGAGGGGCGGTTCAGGAGGAGGGATCGGTCGGGGAGGGGAGGTCCAGGTTCTCCCGGACGTGGTTTATGCCTTCGAGAAGTGTGTCGAGGTGAGAGGTCTCCAGCCCTTCAAATGCCTGGTCCATCAGGGCATTGGTCACCTGGATGAAGCGCGGCAGGTGGGTGCGGGCCTTGGCGGTGGGGGAGACCAGCATGGCCCGGCTGTCCCTGGGATCGCGCTCTCGGGCGATCCAGCCATTGTTCTGCAGGCTTCGAAGGAAGCGCCCCACGGTGACCTCGGACAGACTCAGAACATCGGCCAGGCGACTGGCTGTCATCGGTTCCCGAGCCTCAAAGAGCACCATCAGCGCGTTGGCCTGGGAAGGAGTGATGTCGGTCAGACCGTTTTGCGCAAAGCCCCCATCCACGATGCGGTCCATGGAACGGATGATCCGCGCCAGGTCCAGGAAGGCGGCGGTCTGGCGGCGGCGGCGAGCGAGCTGGGAAGGAGAGGTGAGGGACACGCCGGCCATGGTACCGAAGGAGCCTGTTGTGGCTGACAGATGAGCTCTGCAACGCGGCCGAAGGAGAAAGTCCCCGGGAAGTTCGTGACCGCGGTCCAGCTGCCCGGTGAAGGCGCCATGTTCGCGGTGTTGTCTGTCAAAGGCGTCCAGTTCGCGGTCACGGGTGTGGCCGACAGGAGGAGCACTCGATCAGGCCAATTCCAGGGGATCGCAGGGATGCCGGGTGAAATGCCCGGAGCGTCACAATACAGGTGGGCCCTTCCGCCACGAGGTCCCCATCTGGGACCTTTCGATGCCCCTGGAGGCTGACTTGTTCCGTTCCTGCTTGTTGTCCCTGTCCTGTGTCCTGTCGATGGGCCTGTTGGCCTGCGACGAGGCCCCCACCGAGCCCCAGGCCGGCCAGGCCGGCGAACTCCTGACCGATGTGGGCGTGGATGCGGCCAACAAGGTCGTGCGTATCGGTGCCCTCAATGACGAAAGCGGGCCTGCTGCGCCCATCGGAAAGCCCTATGCCCTGGGCAAGCGCGTGCTGGTGGCCCAGGTGAATGCCGGGGGTTCCGGGATCCTGCCCGAGGGCTGGACCATCGAGTTGGTCGAACGGGACCATGGCTACAACCCCCAGGGGTCCGTCCAGGCCTACAACGAGATCAAGGAGCAGGTCCTGTTCTTCGGCACCAGCTTTGGCACGCCCAACACGCTGCCCCTGGTCCCGATGCTCGAACGGGATGGGCTGGTGGCCTTCCCCGCGTCGCTGTCCAGCAAGATGGCGGAAAACGCCCACACGCCGCCGATCGGGGCCAGCTATGCCATCGAGGCTCGCCGGGCGATGGACTGGGTGGTCGAGACCGCGGGCGATGCCGCCGAGGTCAAGGCCGGCATCGTCTACCAGCAGGATGACTACGGCGGCGATGGCCTGGCGGGCTGGAAGGCCGCAGCTGCCCATCACGGGGTGACCGTGGTGTCCGAGCAGACAGTGGCTCCAGGACAGAAGGACTTTGCGGCAGTGGTGACCGCCCTCAAGGATGCCGGCGCGACCCACGTGCTGTTGACCACCCTTCCCTCTGCGACGGGGCCCATTCTGGGGACCGCCGCCCAGTTGCAGTACATGCCTCACTGGGTGGGCAACACACCGGCCTGGATCGACAGCTTCTTCAATCCCGAGGTGATCCCGTCCGTCGTGTTCACGAACTACAGCTGGGTGCAGGGGCTGCCCTACTGGGGCGAGAGCCTGCCCGGCATGGATGCCTTTACCGCGGCCTTTGAGGCCCACGGAAAGGACCAGGGGCCCCAGAACACCTACATCCTGATGTCCTATGTCCAGGGAGTCATCCAGCTTGAGGCCCTCAACCGGGCCATCGAGGGGGGAGATGCCACCCGGGCTGGCTTCAAGGCGGCCCTGCAGGGCATGTCCGGCTTTGATGCCGGGGGGCTCATCCAGCCGGTGGACCTGACTGCAGTGCCCTACACCACGGGGACGCGGACCCGCATCCTGAAGCCGGACTTCGATACCGGTTCATGGACGGTCACTGCGGACTACGCGGAGCCTCAGGGCTGAGCCTTGCAATCGGTCGAGCCTGTCCTGGCCTTGGCCGATGTCGAGGTCGTCTACCACCAGGTGGTCCTGGTGCTCCGAGGGGTCAGCCTCTCGGTGCCTCCGGGGGGGATTGTTGCCCTGCTCGGGCCCAATGGCGCGGGCAAGACGACCACTCTGCGGACCATCACCGGCCTGTTGGACCTGCATGATGGGACTCGCACCAAGGGCCGAGTGGTGCTCTATGGAAAGGATGTGGGGGGGCTGGGTCCGGATCGCATCGTCGCTCGGGGCGTGGCCCAGGTCATGGAGGGGCGTCGGGTCCTCGCTGACCTGACGGTGGAGGAGAATCTCCGCGCCGGGGGCTGGTCCCTGGGCAGGGGAGAGCTGGGGCCGGCGCTGGAGGAGGCCTACGAGCGCTTCGGGGTCCTTGCCGAGCGACGCAGGCAGCCCGCCGGCTACCTGTCCGGCGGCGAACAGCAGATGCTGGCCATCGCGCGGGCGCTCATGTCTCGCCCCCGGCTGTTGTTGCTGGATGAGCCGAGTCTTGGCCTCGCCCCCAAGATCGTGCACCGGGTTGCCGAGTTGATCCGGGAGATCAATGCCTCGGGGGTCTCGGTGCTCCTGGTGGAGCAGAATGCCGCGGTGGCCCTGGACCTGGCGGACCATGCCTACGTCATGGAGAACGGTCGCATCGTGCTCGAAGGCCCTGTCGACGAGTTGCGAGAGGACGCTGATGTCCAGGAATTCTACCTGGGCACCGGTGCGGCCCAGGGCAGCTACCGGGCGGTCAAGCGGTATCGACGACGCAAGCGGTGGCTGTCATGACCCCCCTGTTGTCCTGTCGGGATGTGGGCCTGTCCTTTACCGGGGTTCGGGCGCTGGATGGGGTCTCCCTGGAGGTGTCTCAGGGGAGCCTGGTCGCGATCATCGGTCCCAATGGGGCCGGCAAGACAAGTCTCTTCAACAGCATCTCAGGGGTGGTGCAGCCCCAGTCCGGCCAGGTGATCTTCGACGGGCAGGACCTGGTGGGCATGCCGTCCTGGCGGATCGCTCCCATGGGCATTGCCCGGATGTTTCAGCACCCCACGCTCTACCCCCACCTGACCACCCTGGAGAACCTGCTGATCGGGCGCCATGCCGGCTTTGAGACTCGGTGGTGGCAGGACCTGTTGTGGACGCGACAGGCCCGGGCGGAAGAGGTGCGGCACCGGGCCGCCGTCGAAGAGGTCATCGACTTCCTGGACCTGGAAAGGGTCCGCAAGACCCCGGTCGGCATCCTTCCCTATGGGCTGCTCAAGCGCATCGAACTCGGGCGGGCGCTCTGCATGCAGCCACGCCTGTTGCTCCTCGACGAGCCCGCGGCAGGCCTGAACCAGGAGGAAACCGAGGACATGGCCCGCTATGTGCTCGATCTCAAGGAGGAACTGGGCCTGACCGCGGTGCTGATCGAGCATGACCTTCGATTTGTCATGGACCTGGCGGACCGGGTCAATGTGCTCGAATTCGGTCGACGCATCGCCGAGGGCACGCCTCAGGAAGTGCGGCAGGACCCCCGGGTGCTCGCCGCCTATGTGGGGACGGAAGCCTGATGAACACCTTTCCTGGACGGCTGGAGGCGCTGGCGGAGGCCCATCCCGAGGCGCCTGCCCTGCGGGAGAAGGACAGGGGTCTCTGGGTGGAGACCAGCTGGGCTGGCTACCGGGATCGGGTTGCTCGGGCCGCCTGGGCCCTCTGGCAGTGGGGTCTGCGGCCGGGGGGGCACGCCTGCATCCTGAGTGACAACCGACCGGAATGGCTCATCACGGACCTGGCCATCCAGGCCTGTGGGGGGCGCAGTGTCGGCATCTACCAGACCAATCCGGCGGACGAAGTCGTCTGGCTGCTCGAACACTGCGGGGCAGGCATCCTGTTTGCCGAGGACCAGGAACAGGTCGACAAGGTGGTCGAACACGATGGGGATCTGCCGGGTCTGCAGACCGTGGTCGCCATTGACCCGCGGGGAACCCGCCACTACAGCGACCCCCGGCTGGTGTCCTGGCAGGACTTCCTGGGGGAGGCTCCCCCCAGGGGATGGTGGGAGGAACGGCTGGCAGCCCTCGACCCGGACGAGCCCGCGATGGTGGTCTACACCTCGGGCACCACAGGCACCCCCAAGGGGGCACTGCTCTCGGCTCGAAATGCCCTGGCCGGCGCGGAGGGGATGGTGCCCCTGCTGGGCCTCACCCGGGACGACCAGGTGCTCAGCTACCTGCCTCTTTGCCACGTGGCGGAGAAGATTTTCAGCCTGTACCTGCCGCTCCAGGTGGGGTGCGTCGTGCACTTCGGGGAGTCCATCGACACCGTGCGCACCGACCTGCGCGAGGTGCAGCCCACGGTGTTCCTGGGCGTTCCGCGCATCTGGGAGAAGCTTCACGCCACGGTCCAGTTGAAGATGAAGGACGCCAGCTGGCTGAAGCGGGTCCTGTTCCGCTGGGCCGAGGCTTCCACTGGAGGATGGCGGGCCTGGCTGGGGGACCTGCTGGTCTTTCGGCCTCTTCGACAGCGCCTGGGGCTGCTTCGCTGTCGTCTTCCGGTCTCCGGGGCGGCGCCCATCGCACCGGAATTGCTGGCCTGGTTCACCGGGGCCGGGGTTCCGATCCTGGAGGGCTATGGCCAGACCGAGTGCGCTGGCGTCTCCCATGTGAATCCACCCTCGGACATCCGGTTGGGCACGGTGGGGACCGCCATCCCCTGCACCCCCTGTCGCATCGCCGAGGACGGCGAGGTCCTGCTGGCCGGCCCGACCCTCTTCAAGGGCTACCTGCACGACACGGAGGCCACGGCCAGGGCCATTGTCGACGGATGGCTCTACACCGGAGACCTGGGCTCCCTGGACGGGGATGGCTTCCTGTCGATCACCGGCCGCAAGAAGGAGATCCTGATCACCGCAGGGGGTAAGAACCTGAGTCCGGAGCGCATCGAGAACGTGCTCAAGACAAGCCCCTTCATCAAGGAGGCCATCGCGTTGGGGGATGGGCAGCGCTTTGTCGCGGCCCTGGTCCAGGTCGACGCCGACGCCACCATGGACTGGGCTTCACGACAGGGGCTCGGGACCACGAGCTTTGAGGACCTGGTGTCCCGCCAGCCGGTCGTGGACCTGGTCCGCAAGGAGATCGACCGGGTGAATGAGCGCCTGGCCCGGGTGGAACAGGTCCGGTCCTTCCGGTTGCTGCCTCGGGAGTTGCACCAGGACAATGGGGAACTCACCGCCACACAGAAGGTACGCCGCAAGGCCGTCGGTGAGATCTGGTCAGAGCTGGTCGACGGGATCTACGGGGGCTCGTCCTCGTGACCACCTTTCTCCAGCTCACCAGTTCCGGCCTGGCCCTGGGCGCGGTCTACGCACTGATCGCGCTGGGGTTCGTGGTCATCTACCGGGCCTCCGAGGTCTTCAATTTCGCCCACGGAGAGTTGCTCACCCTGGGGGCCTTTGCCTTTGTGAGCCTGACCGGGTTGGGGTTGCCCTGGGGCCTGGCCCTGGTCGGAGCCATGGGGCTGACCGGGTTGCTGGGCGCATTGCTGGAGCGCACCCTGCTTCGCCCACTGGTGGGGCAGCCGGTCTTCGTGGTCATCATCCTCACCATCTTCCTGGGCGCTGTCCTGCGGGCTCTGGCTGTGGTGATCTGGGGGACCGAGCCCTACGGGGTGCCCACTCCCTGGGAGACCACCAGGACCACGGAGATCCTGGGGGCCCATGTTTTGTGGAACAACCTGGCCGGGGTGGCTGCGGGCGGGGTGGCGCTGGGGGTGTTCTTCGTGCTCATCCGCCACTCTCGGCTCGGGGTTGCCATGCGGGCCACCAGCGTGGACCAGGAGGTGTCCCTGTCTCTGGGCATTCCGGTGGGGCGCATTTTTGGTGCCAGCTGGTTTGTGGCTGGCGCACTTGCGGCCCTGGCTGGCGTCTTCCTGGCGATGTTTCCCCGTCAGCTCGACGCCAACCTGGGGTTTGTGGCTCTGAGGGCCTTTCCGGCGGTCATTGTGGGAGGTCTTGACTCGGTGGCGGGCCCGGTGATTGCCGGGTTTGTCCTGGGGCTGTTGGAGGTGCTCGCACAGGGGTATGTGAACCCGCACCTGGGGGCCTTTGGCCACAACTTCCACGCGGTCTTTCCCTATGTGGTCATGATCGCCTTCCTGGTGGTCCGTCCCCACGGGCTCCTGGGTCGTGCTGATGTGGAGCGTCTCTGACCATGCCTTTTCGCCCCCTGGTCAAGAGCTACGAACAGGATCTGAAGCTCTACCCGGACTTCTGGCACCGGGTGGGGTGGAGCCTGGCGGCTGTGGGGGTCCTGGTGCTCCCGTGGGTGGCTTCCACCCGTTGGCTGAGCGTGGCAAACCAGGCCCTCGTGGCCATCGTGGGCGCGGCCGGCTTGATGGTCCTGACGGGATTCGCTGGCCAGATCAGCCTCGGCCACGCCGCCTTCCTGGCGGTGGGTGCCTACGTGGTCGCCGTGGCTGGGGAACTCTGGCACCTGCCCTTCTGGCTTGGCCTGCCCCTGGCCGGTCTTCTCTCTGCGGCCATCGGCCTGGCCATCGGCCCCTTCGCCCTCCGTCTCAAGGGGCTGTACCTGGCCATCGTGACCCTGGGCCTGCTCTTCCTGGTGCAGCACACGCTGCAGTCGTTGAATGCCTGGACCCACGGGGTCAGTGGCATTGCAGCGCCTCTGCACCTGGGCTTCTCCCCCGATGGCCCTGTGTTCGGGCGGGTCTTTTCCACCGGGCCCCTGACCTGGACCTTTGAACGACAGCTCTACGCCCTCTACCTGCCGATCACGGCGGCGGCGGCCTGGGCCTGTCGCAACCTTCAGCGCTCCAACACGGGTCGCGCCATGATGGCCGTCCGGGACTCGGACCTGGCGGCTTCTGCGTTGGGGGTCTCTCCGGCCCGGGCCAAGATCACGGCCTTTGGCATCTCCAGCTTCCTGGCAGGGGTGGCCGGGGCAATGTTTGCCTGGCAGCAGCAGTACATCACCATCGATCCTCCTTTCGACCTGCACCTGTCGGTCATGTACATCGCCATGATCGTGCTCGGCGGGTTGGGCACGACCTTTGGCGCCATCTGGGGTGCGACCTTTGTGGTCATTCTCACCCCGCTCTCCCAGGCACTGGGCAGGGTGCTGCCTGGACTGGGGGCCCTCTCATCGGCCCAGCAGGCCACCGTCGTCACGGCGGTGTGCGTGTGCGTGCTGCTGGTGTTCGAGCCGCTGGGACTGCTGGGTCTCTGGCTGCGGGCGAAGCGGTATTTTGCCTCCTGGCCCTTCAGCTACTGAGGGCTGGTCGATCAGGTCAGGGACAGCGCCACAGTCGGAGGTCCAACCTCAGAATTCGAGCCGTCCCCAGAAGATTCCATGGCTGACCTGGTCCGGACCCGAGCCGGAGAGTGCCGGTCCCAACCACAGCAGGCCGCCCTTGACCCCTCCGGTGAGTCGGAGTGGTTGACCCGAGACGTACCGGGGCTTTCCCCAGAGCTGGGCCGAGCCGTTCAGCTCTGTTCCCAGTCGACCTGCGGTCGCTCTCTGATCATGGTGGTTGGTGAGGACGCCTCCAGCTCTCGCGGTGTAGAAGGGCTGGTGAAAGGGCACTGGGGTCCAGGCGATGGTGAGGCCCCCTCTGAGTTCAAACCACTCCACAGGTCTCCAGCCCACGGAAGGCTGCAAGAAGCTGCCCCGACGAAAGGCCCCCTCGGTGGTCAGTCCCTCGATGCCATCCGGCGGCTTGCCCACGTTCTCGGGGTCGGTGAGTTGGGCCGATGCAGCGGCTTCGATTCCCCCGGTGACCTCGTCGAAGAGCACCATGCCCACGTCGAAGTCGCGATCGAAGGAGAAGTCATTCGCCTGGTCGTCGTAGGGGTTTCGATCAGCGGACGCCCATCCGCCCCTCAGCAGGAGCCATCCTCGTCCTTCGGGGCCCGTCAGGCGGGCCAGTGCGGTTGCTCCAGCAGACCGGATCTTCATCGGATCGCTGCTGCCATAGACCAGAGTGCGGTCGGTGCTGCCCAGGATGGTGGCCGCCTCTGCCGCCAACTGGAGATCCCAGTCGCCCAGGGCGACGTGGCCATCGGCAAAAGCGTCCAGGACCCATGCACGGGTCAGGCGATCGTCCAGTTCTTCGTGCTGCCGCCGACGTACCACGTAGATGCCGGCCGTTGCGTCTCGACGCCACAGGGCCGAGAACACCCCCTGCCAGGCGGCCTGTCCTCGGGAGAAGCGGGCGAAGTCGTCGGCGACCACCCGGTCAAAGGCGACGGTGAGGTACAGGGGCACCAGTTCATGGAAGGGGGCCGAGGTTGCCCTGGCCCGCAGCATGCGGTCACCGAAGTCGTTGCGGCCAAAGGTCGGTTCGTGGGCGCCGTCGTTGGAGACCATTCCCAGTCCCCAGTGGCTGGTGACCAGCCCGATCTCGGTGTCCACCACGCCCCAGGGCTGGCCGCGCAGACTGAGCTTGCGAGCATAGTGGCCGGCAGTGGTCCAGCCGCCCAGCTCGTGCCGTCTCCGCTCGTCCAGGTCACCTTCGATGTCCCAGGTGTCCCCGAGCACCTGGCCGGTGAGCAGGTCCCACTCCGTGTCCAGCTTCCAGGTCTTGATCGGGTAGCGCAGGCCCAGGCGCAGACGATGGCTGAGCACAGGGCCCTGGGCCAGGTCGGTGCCCTCGGCATCCAGGTTGGCGCTGGTGGTGGTCTGGAGAATCAGCCGGTCGTGACCATAGAATTCTCCCTCGGGCAGACCCTGTTGGGCCATGGCCACCGTGCTCATCAGCCACAGACCGGTCATCGGGAGTCCTCCAGCTGGGGAATCCATTCACAACTGGCGTCTTCCATGCAGTGGTCGTCGGTCAATGCCGTGCCGTCGTTCAGGAAGTAGTGACCGACCTGGTAGATGAACCAGGTGTTGACGTCGAAGGGCAGGTCCGGGTTCGGAAGTCCGGGGCCGTGGCTGCCGCCCCGGGCCACGTAGGGCATCCGAAGCGCGGTGATGCCGCCCCAGGGGGATTCCACCGTCTCCCGCCAGGGTGTGTCCGAAGGAGCATCGAGCTCGTCCAGGCCCTCATCCAGGTCGTCCGGGTCGAACAGGCAGGGTGAGCCGTCACAGGTAAAGGGGCCCCACTGTTCGAGCCCTCGGACAACCTCGTTCTCGATCAGCCAGCGGTCGACGGTCGTGCCGTAGCGTTCGTCCACCTCGAAGGACTCCACGAGGCCCGCCACACGGGCCAGGGACATCTGCGAGTTGATGCTCACGATGGTGTCGCCGGGCGTGCTGATCAGGAGCACATTGGGCCCGGCGTCTCCCCAGAGGGACTCAAAGGGGTCCTCCAGGTAGTGGGGGGCGTAGCTGATGGGGTCGCCCGGCTCCGAGGCCAGGGAGATTGTCTGAACGAGTCGGCGCAGGTCGGGTGAGGCCCGCTGGTGGCCCAGGCCTTCGGACAGGGCCACCAACTCACTGCCTTCGGGCATGGTGATGCCCTCGTAGAAGGTCTCCTCCGGCCAGGTGTCCCAGTCAGCGACGGTGCGACCGTCCTCCTGTTGGATGTGGATCCGCAGGCGGTCCCCCAGTTGAGCGGTGTCAGCGAACTGGTAGACGGCTCCGAACTCGGGCCCGGTGTGGGGAATTCCCGCGATCTCCCGCTTCTCAAACGCGTCCAGGGCATCGCAGGGCAGCCCGACCCGGAACCGGCCATCGTCGGGAATCCCTGTCTGGCGGATCTCACCATTGTCGAGGTTGTAGACGGTCACCGTTCCCCCGGCGGGGATGGTGTCGATGACGCCGATGCGGCGTTCCTGCATCTCCATGTACTGGCTGACGTACTGAACCACTTCCAGGCCGCCGTCCTCGGTGGGGTAGCCCAGGAACAGGGGGGTCATCAGGCGTCCGACCACGGCTTCCACAGCCCCGGAGAGGGAGCTGCGGGCTCCGATGTCCATGAGTCCAGCGCCACCCACAATCGGTGCGACGGCAGAGACGCTGGGCTCGACGGCCGCGAGAATGGAGGAGTCGATGCCGCCCAGGGAACCGCCGACCACGTAGAACTTCGCGTCCGGACCCCCAATGTCCGCCTGGCCATCGTCGTCCCAGTCGCAGGTGAGGGAGGTGTCTTCCCCCCGCGCCATGGTGCCCGTTCCACAGTTCTGCAGACTGCGGATCATCATCATCCAGTCGACCGCGGCCTGGCGCACCATGTCCCGAGTGTGGAATCCGTCGCTGGTCCACTGGTCGTAGCCCGAGTCCTTGCGACCATCGTTGGTCAGATCCCGGGCCCGATCGTCGAAGATGTGGTCGGCAAAGGGCATCAGGCCCTGAGGTCTGAGGTAGGCCTCCAGAAGCGCTTCCTGTTCTGCGGTGATCGTGGCCCCGTGGCCGGGGAAGTCCATGCCGCAGCCCGCCATGCCCAGGCGGTTGAAGATGTGGGCAAAGCCCAGGGTGTCGAAGCGGCTGCTTCCATAGCCGTGGCCGAAGAGCACCACGTCGTAGGGGGGACTCACCCCTTCTCGTTCCGCAGGAATGATGCAGGTGAAGGGAATTCGCTCGGTTCCGACCTCGAGGGTGCCGCCCACGGGGTCGGTGATCCAGATCTCGTCCGTGGTGTCCACACCGCCGTCATCCCGGTCGTAGATCAGGCTGGCAGAGGTGAAGCTGCCGCCGACCACGCCCATGGCGAAGTGGTTGTAGTTCTCCCCGATCACCGCACCCGAAGTGCTGTCAAAGAGACCGATCAGGGTGAGGGTGTCCATAAGGGTGCCCATGGGCATCAGGTAGGGGTCGCCGCCTTCCTGTTCCTGCATCACCAGGGCCTCGTTGACCTTGCCGGGGAAGTCCTCCTGCAGGAAGGGCCAGGGGCCCTCGCCGTCGAATCCGCGGCGGATGTCGACCAGGTCTCCGGTGACCCGACCGGTCGTGAAGGTCCAGGCGTAGGCCAGTTCGTCTCGACCGACGCCCAGCTCTGGGAGGATCTCCTCCAGGGGCCGCAAGGCCTCCGTCTGCCGGGTGTGGTTGACCCACTCCCAGGGGGATCGGACCGGCTCCCCGTCCTCGCCCACCAGGCGCTCTGTCAGGACCACTGCGTAGGTGGTCTCTTCTCGAAGAGGTCTCACCACCCGCATGATGAGCGTGTCGGTCTCTCGCTCATACCAGGTCATCAGGTCCTGTCTCGGGCTGCCGCCGTCCGGGTAGACGTTCGGGTGGTCCAGCACGCCATCGTGGTCGGTGTCTTCCCCGGCATCGAGGCGTCCGTTTCCGTTGACGTCCTCTTCGATGGTCTCGAAATACAGGGCTGTCCCTGCCCCGTGGGGATCGTTGGGGAAGTACCTGTCCTCCACGTCCAGGTCCATCGGGAATCGCCCGTGACCGATGTCCAGGTACGCCGGCTTGCCGTAGTCCGGAGAGTCCGGGTCCACGTTGATCACGTAGAAGGCGTCGTCGCTGAAGTCACCGTCGTCCCACTGACGGTCGTAGATGTTGTCCAGGTCCAGCGGGGCTTCAAAAGCCACCGCCATGGGCGCGAAGATCCCGAATCCGGTGAGCCTGTTGAAGTTCTCGCGGGCCTCGCGCTCCAGCCGAGTGGGGGCTTCGGCTGCGATGTTCAGACGCAGGCCAGTGGGGCTGGTCGGGTCACTTCGGGTGGCCAGGTCGTTGGGGAAGGGGATCTCTGGCAGGGGAATCGCATCCCAGTCGACTCGGACCAGGGGGCCAATGCCGTCCGGGGTCTCCCGGAGGCCCTCGGGAAGTGAGGCGCAACTGAGGACTGCGCTGAGAAGGAGGGTCATGGAACACCGCGGAAGGTCCCGACTTCGCTAACCGTCGGTGTCGCCTGTTGTCAGTCGGATCCGCGCAACAGGGTCAGACCATGGAGTACCACGACCAGGCTGGTGCCGACATCGGCAGCCACCGCGGCCCACAGGCTCACGTGGCCGAAGGCGGCGAGACCGAGCACCAAGGCCTTGGCAGCCAGCGAGGCCGCGATGTTCTGCCGGATGACCCTTCGAGCCCGTCTTCCCAGGGCGACCAGTTCCGGGAGTCGGCCCAGATCGTCGGTCATCAGGGCCACGTCGGCGGTCTCCAGGGCCAGGGCGGATCCCCGCACGCCCATCGCGATGCCGATGTCGGCCGCAGCGAGGGCTGGCCCATCGTTGATACCGTCGCCGACCATGGCCACTTTTCCCCGGGTCTTCAGATCCTCCAGGGCTGCGACCTTGTCCTCCGGCTTCAGGCCGGCCCGCATTTCGCGGAGACCGAGCGCTTCCTGGACAGCCGTGGCAGTGCCCTGGTCGTCTCCGGTCAGCATCACGGTTCCCAGGCCCGCGGCGGCCAGAGCGGCCACGGCGTCGGCAGCCTCGGGGCGGGGCACGTCTGCGAGGGCGTGGAGTCCGGCCAGCTCTCCGTTCACGCCCACGTAGACCACGGTGCGCCCTCGGGCTCTCCAGGCTTCGTACTGTGCGTGCTCCGCGGCGCCGTGCCAGCCCATTCGCTCGGCCATGCGGTGGTTGCCCACATGCACTTCGTGGCCGTCCACCAGGGCTCGGATGCCTTCACCGGGAAGGATCTCGTCCTCGCTGACCGTGCCTGGTGCGGGCCCTGCGTGGTCGGTGAGGGCTGCGGCGAGAGGGTGGCTGGACCGGGCTTCGACAGCCCCCAACAGGCCATGAACCAGTGCTGGATCCAGGTTGCCGTGACCCTCGCAGTCGACCACCTGGAAGGTGCCCCGAGTCAGGGTGCCTGTCTTGTCGAAGGCGACCAGGTCCAGGCGCCCCAGGGTCTCCAGGTGCACCCCACCTCGAATGAGCACCCCCTGGCGTGCGGCACGGGTCATGGCCGAGACCACCGTCACCGGGGTGGCCAGGACGAGGGCACAGGGACAGGCGACGACCAGCAGCACGAGGGCCTGGTACAGGTGTTCGCTGAACTCTCCTCCCGCCAGGGTGGGCACCACCGCCCACGACAGGGCGGCGATGACGACCAGAGGTGTGTAGACCGCGGCGAAGCGGTCCACAGAGCGCTCTGCCGGGGAACGCTGGGCCTGGGCCTGTTCCACCAGTCGCACGAGCCGGGCCACGGCGGAATCCCCAGATGTGGCGGTGGTCACTCCCTGGAGAACCCCGGAGTGGTTCACAGTTCCGGCACTCACCAGGTCTCCGGGGTCCTTGGAGACCAGGCGGGACTCCCCGGTAAGGCTGCTCTCGTCGACGTCGCTGGTTCCGGCCACGATCCGGGCGTCCAGGGGGATGCGGTCTCCAGCCCGGACCAGGATTTCCGTGCCCACGGCCACGGTGTCCGCCTGGACCTGGCGTCCGTCGAGCAGGGTGGCGATCTCCGGGGCCAGGGAGGCGACCTCGGATAGCGCTCGGCTTGCCCGGTCCATGGAGCGACGCTCCAGGTGTTCCGCGACGGCAAAGAGCACGACCACTGCGGCCCCTTCGATCCACTCCCCGATGAGTACGGCCCCGACACAGGCGAGCACCATGAGGGTGTTCATGTCCAACAGGCGGTTGCGCAGGGAGACCCAGGCCCGAGCCAGGATCGGGGGCAGGCCAAGGACCGCGGCACCGAGTGCGGCAAAGCGCAGTGGGGCCCACCAGGGGGTTCCCAGGGAGAGCAGGAACAGGGCCACGGCAGCGATGAGCCGAATCGGGGTGGCGGAGGGTGCGACCGGGGTTGGCCCCAGGGTGGCGTCCAGGTCGGCCTGGTTCAGGGCCTGGACCAGTACCTCCGGAGTGACGGTGGCGGCGTGTTGGACGTAGATCAACTGTCCGACCAGGTTGATGTCGATCTGTTGCACGCCGGGCAGATCCTGGAGCACCCGTCGAACCAGGGTCACCTCGTCGTCGCAGCACAGACCCCCCACGTGGATCCGCGTGGCGTCTCCCGGGGTAGGCGGTCCGGTGTCCTGGTGGTGGTTGTGGTCATGGTCACAACAGCCCGAGGATTTCACGGTGTCTTCGGCCATTCCTATTCCATCATTTCATTGATTGATGAAGTATATGACCTCTTCCCGAGGGTTTGTCCATGGAAAGGGGCTGACGCCCCCCCCCGAGGTGCTTCTACATTGGAGACAGGGGCCCGAACGAGGCACGTATGAGCACCCTCCTGGATCACATCAACCTGGGTCGATTGCGACTGAAGGGGTTCAGGAGTCACTTCGTGCCGACGGCGCATGGCAGGGTTCATGCGCTGGTGGGAAAGGGGACCGGCGATCTGCCACCGGTGGTGCTCATCGCGGGGCTCTCGAGTCGTGCGACCCACTTTGCCCGGATGGTTCCGTATCTCCAGGACAAGGTCCGTCGCCTGGTGCTCATCGACCTGCCCGGGCACGGACTGTCTGAAGTCCCGTTGGACGGCCTCACCGGCCCGTCCCTCCAGGGGGGCATGTTGGCGGCTCTGGATGCGGTCATCGACGAGCCTGCAGTTGTCTTTGGCAATTCCCTGGGTGGCTTCATGGGTTTGCGCCACGCGTTGCACAGTCCCTCCAAGGTTCGGGGGCTCGTGCTGGTCTCACCGGGGGGGGCCCAGCTCGATGCCATGGGGCTGGTCGAGTTCTTCCAACGTTTCCGGTTGCGGACCTTCCAGGACGCCCTCCAGCTCATTGACCGGGTCTTCTGGAGGGTTCACCCGGCCGCGCGACTTGTGATGGCCTTCTTCGCGCGACGCCAGCTCTCCAGGCCTCACGTTCGCCACCTTCTCAACACGAGTGAAGCCAGGCACCTGCTGACACAGGAAGAGCTCCGAGGACTCCGTGTCCCGGTCCGTCTGATCTGGGGCACCGCCGACGGCGTTCTTCCCCGGTCGCACCTGGACTTCTTCAAGGGGTCGCTTCCAGGTGCGGACTGGTACCACCCGTCGGACTACGGGCATTCTCCCTACCTGGAGGTCCCCGAGGACGTGGCGGAACACGTCCTGGCGTTCCTCCGTGAACTCACCGCCGAACGTCCCAGGCTGGTCGAGGCGAGTTGAGGCCCCAGGTGGGGGCGTGAAGGGCGGTTTCTGGGCCCAATGCTGGCACTGGACGGAGGCCCGGGAATCGCTACACTGTCAGCCCGGTTCGTGGAGGTGTCCGATGATGGTTTTCTGGTTGCTGGCGTGCAGCGGCACAGACACGGACACCACGCCGACCGGTAGCACGACGCTGGATGTCCTCCAGGCCTATGGTTCCCTGGAGGTCTGCCTGTCCTCGTCTTCGGGCCAGAGCCCGACCTTGTCGGACACCTCGGTGGAGACCGATACCTGGACAGTGACCGGTACCCTGGTCTCCAAGCTCAACCGGACATGGGGTGAATTTCTCCTGGTGGAGTGCAACGAGGATGTCGACCGGGTCTTGGAGGTCGTCGATTCTTCGGGCGATACCTGGTACGCGGGCTGGACCTTGCGGGACGCGGATGGCCGTCCCATCGGCCTTGACCCGGCGCTCGAGATCGACAGGGAGGTGACGTTCAACTTCGTTCGTATCGAAGAGGGACCCGGAGCACTCTCAGTGCGAGATGAGAGTGGTCTGCTGCTGTTGATGGATTCGGAGACAGTGACGGACCTGATGGATGCCAGCGCCTATCCGGGTCTCGGGATCTCCTGGGGGATGGGCTACGGGGCTTCCGTGAGTGGTGATTGCAACCAGCAGGCCAGCCAGTTGGCCCTGGAGGGCGATGGCAGCAGTTCCCTCTACTCCGGGGACACCGATGGCCTGTCCATCGGGGATCGGGCCTTTCACGCGCGGGCCTTTTCGGTCTACCGGGACCCCGACGACCCCACTTGCCCGAAGCGCCGTGCCTTTGCGGTCTACCAGTAGAAGGTCAGGATTTCCCGGCCCCAGACTCTCGCCTTCGTGGGCGGCTCGTTGGGGGCTGTACCTGGAGTCCCGGAAGGTGACCGACAGGGGCCAGGGCGCTAGCGTCCGTAGGTGCTCTTCACCAGCTTGCGGACCTCGGCTGCCTTGACGGGCGGGGAGCCCCTGAACTCCTCCTCCAGGTTCACGAGGCAGCGGTGCAAGGCGTGGTCTGCTGAATGGCCCAGACGGCGAAGCAACTCGATCCGGACACACACCTCTTCCCGGTACATGGCCGCACGGGCCTTGGCCTGGAGGTTCTTCTGTTCCGAGGGGAGGGGACTCACCAGGTAGGAAAGTGGCATGGACGTCTCCGTGTCCGAAGTCTACCCCCTGCGTCGCCACCCCAGAGCCATCAGCGCCAGCCAGAGACCGCCTGTGGCGGGGGCCGTGGCACAGCCGCCGGCGTCTTCGTCGGACTCCGTGTTGACGTTGCTGTCTCTCTCGCAGTCACCGTTGCGGTCCACTGCTGTCTCCGGGCAGTCTCCCGGCTCGCCGGAGATGCCGTCATCCAGATCCGTGCCCGGGTCCTCTGTGTCCGTTCCGGTGTCTCCGGGCCCTGTTTCTTCTTCCTCTTCCTCTTCCTCTTCCTCGGGGGCGCACCCGGTCGGGGCGTCGCTGGTCCACAAGAGGCATCCCTCGCCGTAGAGATAGGCCCCGGTGGCGGGCAGAGTGCCTCCGTCGCCGTCATCGGTGGTCCAGGTGAAACGGTAGCCGGTACAGTCACTGGCTGCGTCCAGGACGGCTTCCCAGGCGCCTCGGCTCTCGCTCCCCACCGTCAACGCCATGGGTTCGCAAGCCTCGTCGGTCTCGACAGCAAGGATTTCTGGGCCCTGTTCGTCGGACCATGTGGCCGTGAAAGTGACGTCGTTGTCGGGGACCATTGGCTGATGCACGCCCATCGCGACGGGTACGTGGCGCGTTCCGGCGCCACCGCCAAAGTCCTGGGTGTAGTACCGGCCCTCGGCCCCGCCCCCCATGTCTTCATAGGAGGAGCTCATGATGTTGACGCGGTGTCCGCTTGAGCACATCCAACCATCAAAGATGGCGGCCTCGTTGTCCCGGTACCCCTGGGCCACGTTTTCGGCGATGGTGCGGCCGTCGTAGTAGGGCCAGACCCGATCCCCGAACTCGGTGCCATCTGAACTGTCATGGTCCATGAAGCCATGGCGCTCCATGTCCTCGGAGTGGGCCTGGGCAATCTCAGTCAGGCCATCATGAAAGTAGAGCGGGTCCTTTGGGTTGCGCTCGGACGGCTTCCACTGGTTCATGTTGCAGGGGTAGGACCAGGCCTCTGGATCGACCCGAACCAGGTTGGTCAGGGTCAGCAACTCCCGCTGCTGCCAGTTCGGCCGGTCGTTGACCACATCGCCATACCCCGCCATTGCGGGAGACATTGACAGAGTCAGGAGGGTGAGAACCATGTGCCTGGACCCCATATACAGTGATCCGAGGGAACCTGGCGCCTTCCGTTTTCCAGGTTGACGGAAGCCTGTCCTCAGCTTGACGCTCAGGGGACAACTCATCGGGCCCCCGTGGCGGGGTCGAGGGCTCACCTGGACAGGCGGCTGTCAGCCAGCGCGCTCCAGGGTGGCGGGACCTCTGGCCAGGGCCTCCCGCATCAGGTGCTCAGTGTCCTGGATGTGCTGATCAAGGGACTCGACAGCCCATGCGGAGGTGTCGATGGGCTCCATGACCTTCAGGTGCAGGGTCCCTTTCTGGAAGCGAAGGGCCCAGACCTTCTTGATGGGCCAGATGTCCTGGGCACCCCACACCAGGACGGGGACCACGGGCAGTCCGGTGGCGATGGCCAGGTGGAACATTCCCTTCTTGAAGGGGCCCAACTCTCCGGAACGACTGCGCGTGCCCTCGGGCCAGATCCAGGTCGAGAGGTTGTATTTGCGGACAAAGGCGGACAGGTCCTCCAGGGTCGCGATGGCCCGTTCCCGGTTGGAACGATCGATGAATGGGTGTCCACTGAGCCAGTAGAGCCAGCCGAAGAACGGCACGAGAATGAGTTCCTTTTTCGCCAGACCGACCCCGCCATAGGGGCAGAGCCACATGCCCATCCAGATGTCCAGGGTGGAGGTGTGGTTGGAGATGTAGATCGCCGGTTGGCTCCGGGCCACGCCTTCCCGGTTGTCCACGGAGAGTTGTGCTCCAGTGACCCACATGTTGAAGCGGCCGATGGTCTTCCCGAAGAAATTGCAGGCCAGGATGCGCCCGTAGCGCCAGGGAAGGATGAAGAGGAGAGCGCTGAAGAACAGCATCGAAACCACTGACGTCACCAGGAAGGCAAACCAGTAGCGCAACTGGGTCTCGATAAAGCTCATGTTGCCGGCTTAGCACGGTTCGGCACCAGCGCTATGCTCTCGCTGTGCCAAAGAGCAACAGAGATTCCCTGTGGCTTCTCCTCCGGGCCTTCATCGTGGGCGTGGTCATCGCGATCATCCTGGTGGCCTTCTCCCAGGGGATTGGGCTGTCTGAGCGTTGTGGCCTGGCGGTTCAGGTCGGTGTGGCGTCCCCCAGTTGTCCGGACGTGGGCTGGCCGGCTCGGGTCTTCTACAGCGCCACGCTCTTCTTCCTGGCGGGCATCGACCTGGGGACACCCACGGGACCGGATGGGTTCTGGCTGACCGCGATGTGGGTGGCCTTCTTTACGGCGCCGTTGATCACCACCGGCGCGGTGATCGAGGGGCTTGTTCGAACCCTCCGCCCGGGCTTCATGCGCCGGATGCGACTGCGGCGGCACGTGGTGATCGTGGGGCTGGGACGGGTTGGAATGCTGTACCTGGAGGCCTTGCGAGAGGTCGACCCCGACCGAAGGGTCCTGGTGGTGGACACGAACGAAAATCCCAATGTGGCCGAGGCCACCGAGCGGTACGGGGTGCTCTTTCACCGTGGGGACATCACCCACCCGGTGACCCTGGAGGCCCTGGCGCTGCCCCGTGCGGCGGGCCTGGTGCTGGTGACCGGCAATGACCTCATCAACCTGGCAGCGGCGTCCGAGGTGGTCGACCAGGTCCAGGGCCAGGTCGTGGTGCATTGCTCGGACATCCGGATGAAGCGGGCCATTCGTGAGCACCTGGCCGGTCGGGAAGAAGTCGCGGTGTTCAACAGTCACAACATTGCTGCCAGCGAACTGGTCAACACCCACCTGGTGGAGCATTTCCAGGACACGGAAGCCCGGGATGTGGTGGTGCTCGCCGGATTTGGACGATTTGGTCAGACCATCCTGGAGCGCTTGCAGGGCAAGTTCGTCGAAGAACTCCTGCACGTGGTGGTGGTCGATCTCCACGCGGAAATGCGGGCCAGGCAATTCGAGCTGAGGGTCGGCTTCTCGGAAGCGGTGAACTGGACGGCGATCTCCGGTGACCTGGAGGACCCCGATACCTGGGCCCGGGTCGACGAGGCCATTGCCGCCGGCCCCCAGGCGAGACAGGCCGCCCCCACACCGGTCTTCGTGCTGGGGAGCGATGACGACCGGACGAACCTGCAGACGGGCCTCTGGCTGCAGCGCCGGGAGGCTCCCGCGAGAATTGTCATTCGCTGTTTCAACCAGTCGAACTTCACCCAGGAACTGGAGGTTCCGGGGGAGTTGGCGATCTTCGGAGTCTCCCGCCTGCTGCGGGACTCCCTGAAGGAGTGTCACCGGGCCTGGTTCTCGTAGGGAAGGCGCAAACTCGGGGGCTCAGAGAGCATCCCCCGCTTTCGTTCTGGTAGACCATGGGGGTGGTTCTATCCCTGCTGATCGCTTGCAATGATGGCCTGGGTCTTCGGGATTCCAGTGAGCCCGAGGTGCAGCCTGCTGAGCTCACCATCCAGGTCGCGCCGGCCTGGGACCCGCTCCTGGAGTCCAGCCTCTCGGTGCGGTTTACGGCCGATTCCGCCGGGATGTTGGACCTGGAGGTCCTGGGCCCCTCGGACACGGTGTTCATCCAACAGACCCTGGAGGTCCTCGACGATGGCGTCGTGGACTTCTCCCTCGGGGAGGTGGATGGCGCGATCCCGGCTGTGGGGGCCTTCAGCCTGTCAGCAGGCTTTGTCCGTCTGGACGGGGAGGCAGCGAGCGCAGAGGCCTCGTTCGAGGTCGTGCGCCTGGGATTCGACGCCGCCTGGGGAGAGGACGACGGGGGAAGCACCTCGGACCGCATTCCGTTGACCTGGCACCAGGTGGACCAGGCCCAGCAGATCTCGGATCCCTTCTCTTCCCTCGACACCCTGGACGAGGACGGCCTGGCGTTGGACTTTCCCGAAGTCTCCTCGGTGCTTGGGCGTCCGATGGAGGGCTTCGGTGAGCCTCTGGCCTACACCTGGGACAGCCTGCCCCTGGTCACCGTGTCCCTGGGGGCTGCCGCGGTCGTGGGGGACCAGGCCCTGCGCCTGGAGGTCGATGGCTGGACTGTCCTCACCGAGGGTTTCCTTGCTCCCGGCCAGGTGGTCACCTTTCAGAGAGACAGCCCCCTGGCCGAGGGTCCCGGGCTGGTGGATGAGACCCTCCGTCTGGGATTCAAGACCACCGACCCGGCGGGCGAAATTCATGACCTGGGGGCACAGTTCCTTCCGATTCGCTTCTATGCCCTGGTCGATTCTCCGACCTTTGACGGCGGAGGAGAAGTGTGGCCCGCGGCGGTGCAACCCCTGCTCCAGGCCATCGGCGGAGGTTCGGCCACTCCCGAGGACGTGCTCGCCCGGATCGTGGACTGGGTCTTTCATGACCTGGGGCTGTCCTACGACACGAACTGGGGTGCCTCGTACTACACGGTCTACCTGGGGGAGAACTGGGAGAGGGGCCACTTCTACTTCACCGACTTCCTGGAGCGGCGTTTTGGCTCCATCGTGAACTGCTCGGACTGTGCCTCCATCCTGGTGGCCTACGCGAACATGATCGGTGTGCCCCTGAACTACCGGATCATCGGTTGGAATTTCCAGCTGAACCAGATCCTGGCCATCGGAGGCGATGAGTTCTCCAACTGTCCTTTTGGACCTGGAGGATGTGGTTTCTCCTACCACGCGGTCACCGGGGGGCTCGATTACACCGGGATCTGGGATGCCACCCTGTCCCTGGATGGGGACGAGGACCCGGCTCGGCTCCCGGCAGAAGAGTTGATGGTCCAGGATGTCGAGGAAGTGGAGTACCTGGAACGGCTCGTGAAGTCCGGTCGGGTTGACTATGCCTACGAGAGTCAGGGGACCTTCCAGTGATTGGCTGGACCCTGGTGATGGCCCTGGCCTCGGCAGGCGAGCCTCTCTGGGCGGGTGTGCCTCTGGCTTCCCTGGAGGCGCTTGGTATCGCTGCCCCGTCGCTGTCCCACCTGGCCCCTCGCTGGCGGGCACCGCTGGAGGGTGGCGGCGTCGTGGACGTGGCCTGGTACCCGACCCCGGAAGCTGCCAGGCAGGCGGCAGGAGCCTGGAGCACCATGACTTCACAGCGACCCCTCCCGCCCCTGGGGACGGATCGGTGGGGCATGGAGGGTGACATCCTGCTTGTCCGTGAGCGCAACCTGGTCCTGTGGGTGCGCTCCCTGGATGGCTCGGCCGATCTCGTGATGGCAGGGCTTCTGGAACGCCTGGTGGTCGAGGTGGATGACCAGGAATGGCAGACGCGACAGGTGGAGGGCCTGACCATCGCATGGGATGGGTGTGGGCGGCCACGGGTCGTGGGAGAGTGAGAACCCGGCCCCGTTCTCATCGACGGTGCCGACCCGGTCAGAACAGGTAGAGCAACAGGTAGGCGCCCAGGACGAGGGCCGCCCAGAGTGCCGTGCTGCCCGCAGGCCAGGTGCGGGAGAGGGCGCCCCGAGGTCCATGAGGCCCCACGACAAAGCGGTTCAGCAGACCCTGGAGGGTGCGAAGCACGGTGCTGGTGACCAGGGCCCATGCCGGAGCCCCCACAATCCGCAGGTCCTTCACGATTCCCGGCAGCCACTTGCGGTAGACCCAGTCGAAGTCCACGTTCAGCGAAGGGATCTCTGCCGGATAGCGTCCGGTGCGGATCAGCCAGCCAAAGGCGAGGGCGGCGAACAGCAGCAACTGGAGCTGGGAGACCACGTGATCCCCGGTGTAGGGGGCGTAGTCCACCGCGTAGGGGAGGAACCTGTAGAGCGGGTCGGGGTAGATGCCGATGGCCATGCAGAAGAAGGCCGCGATGCCCATGGCCAGGAGCATGTTCAGAGGTGCTTCCTTGACCCGCTTGCCCGAGTCGTGGGCAAAGAAGGCAAAGAAGGGGATCTTGATGCCCGAGTGCTCCATCACACCCGCGGAGGCGATGAGCAGGCCCACCCAGACCCAGGTCATGTGCAGGTCCGCCGCAGCCGTCTGGATGAGGCTCTTGCTCACGAATCCGGAGAACAGTGGAAACGCGGAGATGCTCATCGCGCCGATGATGGTGAACACGGCGGTGAGGGGCATGGACTTGTAGAGGCCCCCCAGTTCGGTGGCCTTGGCGGTGCCTGTCCTGTAGAGGACGGCCCCCACGCCCATGAACAACAGGGCCTTGTACAGGATGTGGCAGAAGGCGTGGGCCACGGTCCCGTTGATGGCCATCTCCGTGCCGATCCCGATGCCGACCACCATGAAGCCCAGCTGGTTGTTCAGGCTGTAGGCCAGCACCTTTCGAAGGTCGTTCTCGATGACTGCAAAGACGATGGGGAACAGCGTCATTGTGACGCCGACCGTGATCAGGATCGAGGTTCCCGCGTAGCCACGAGCCAGGGCGTAGATGGCCAGCTTGGTCGTGAAGGCGGAGAGGAACACGGTCCCGGTGACGGTGGCCTTGGGGTAGGCGTCCTGGAGCCAGTTGTGCAGCAAGGGGAAGGCAGCTTTGATGCCAAAGGCCAGCAGGATGAGCACCCCGCCGGCACTCTCGATGCCGATGTGATCAAAGGCCACCGAGCCGGTCTCGTGGTAGCGGGCCATCATGCCCGCCAGCAGGAGCACCCCCGATCCGACCTGGATGACCAGGTAGCGAATGCCACAGCGCCAGGCCTCTTCGTTTCGCGACGCCCAGATGAGGAAGACGCTGGAGATGGCGGTGATCTCCCACCACACAAACAAGGTGACCAGGTCACCGGCAAACACGGCTGCGATGGCGCTGCCGGCGTAGACCATCCCCGAGACGTGCTGCATGCCGTCCCGCACATGCAGGGCATAGAGAGCGGCGGTGAACGCCGCCAGGTGGAAGATGGTGCCAAAGACCCGGGACAGTGCGTCCACCCGGACGGGCATCAACTCCACGCCGAACATGCTGAAGGCGTTGAAGGTGCCCTCGGGCAGCATCCAGAAATGGAGGAAGGACAGGATGGGAAGCGCCAGCGCCGCCGCGGCCTGGGCTCGCCCCTTCAAGAGCGGCAGGAGCAGGCCGCCTGCCATGAGGATCAGTCCGGGAGGCAGGATGCTCATGCGTCCTCCCGGGGGTCGTAGTAGTCCTCGGGCTTCATCACGAACCGGCGCAAGAGCTCGCCGAGCTTCACGATGACCACAAAGGCCACGAAGCCGAACACGCCGTTGAAAGCCGGGACCCCGTCAAAGCCGAAGTGGGGGTGGCCGTGGACGAAGAACTCGCCGGCGACAAGCCCTGCGCACACCACGATGAGCCCGCGCCAGAGGAGCTTGTGGGTCTCGGGTCTGTCGAGCCAGCGGTTGTCGTTGGAGTGACTCATTTCACATCCCCGCCAGCAAGTTGTAGAGGCGCTCGGCGTGGAAGAAGAGCACCACGCAGCCCAGGGCGGTCAGCACGGGCGGCAACACCACGAGCGGATGGGCTCGCTCCAGGTTGCTCACCCCATCGTCGGCGGGATGGTCTCCGTCGTGTCCATGGGCGTCGTGTCCATGGGCGTCGTGTCCATGGTCATCCGCTGCCGAGGGCGTGCCCAGGAACGCCCGGCCGAACACCGGCACAAGGTACGCGATGCTCAGCAGGGAACTGACCATCAGCACCGCGGCAAAGGCCCCATGGCCGCCCTCGAAGGCCCCGACACCCAGGAACCACTTGGACCACATCCCGCCGGAGAACGGCAGTCCGATGATGCTCATCGAGCCGATGGCAAAGGCGCCAAATGTCAGTGGCATGCGTCGACCCAGGCCGTGCATCTGGCTGATGTCCTTCTTGTGGGCACAGACCAGGACCGCACCAGCGCAGAAGAAGAGCGTGATCTTCCCCACGGCATGCATCGCGATGTGCATGCCTGCACCGATGGCCCCCGCAGTGCTCGCAAAGGCGGCCCCCAGGACGATGTAGCTGAGCTGGCTCACCGTGGAATAGGCCAGCCTTGCCTTCAGGTTGTCCTTGGTCAGGGCCACCACCGAGGCGATCAGGATGGTGATCGACGCCGCGAAGAGCAGCCAGGTGCTGGCGCCGGTTCCTTGCAACAGGTCCAGGCCGAAGATGTAGACCACCACCTTGAGGACGGTGACGGCGTGCAGGAGGGCACTGACTGGCGTCGGGGCCACCATCGCCGCCGGCAGCCAGCGGTGGAAGGGCATGACGGCAGCCTTGCCGGTGCCGAACACGAACAGGGCCAGCAGCAGCGGGACCATGGCCCCTTCGACCTTGCCGGCCAGGATTCCCCCGGGCGTAAAGGTTGTCGTGCCGGCCAGCTGGTGCGTCCAGATGACGGCCAACAAGAGGAAGCAGACCGACGTGCTCACCAGGATGCCCAGGTAGACCCGGCCGGCCTTTCGGGCGTCCTCTGTGCCGTGGTGGGTGACCAGGGGGTAGGTGCTGAAGGTCAGCACCTCGTAGAAGGTGAACAGCGTGAAGAGGTTGCGGCTGAAGGCCACGCCCAGCGCCGCAAAGATGGCGATGGCGAAGCAGGTGAAGAACCGGGTCTGGTTCTCCTCGTGGTGACCGCGCATGTACCCGAAGCCATAGAGACTGGTCACGATCCAGAGTCCCGAGGCCACCAGGGCAAAGAGCATGCCCAGAGGCTCGACCTCGAACCCGAGTTCGATGCCTGGCAGGACCTCGATGAGGGTGTGGCTGGGCCGTTCCCCGGCCTCGACGAGGGGCAGGATGCGCAGCACGACGCCGAACAGGACCAGCGAGGTCAGGACCGTTGCCCCGTCTCGTACGTTGGGCCAGCGTCCGAGCAGCTGGACTGCGATGGCACCACCCAGTGGGATGAGGAGGCAGAGCAGGAGGTCGCTCATCAGAGCACCCCTGCCATCAGGACCCGGGCGGCTTCAGCGGCCACGCCGGCGGTCATGTCGGTGGCCACACCGCAGAACACGGTTCCTCCGATGAGGATCCAGGTGCACAGCAGCATCCAGAACGGGGCCTCTTCCACCTCGGCTGCCCCTTCTGGAGCCGGGCGGAAGTAGACGACTTCGAGCACGCGCCAGATGTAGATCACCGCCAGCAGCGAACTCACCAGCAGGGCCACAGCCACCCAGACCTTGCCGGCCTCCAGGGCCCCCAGCACGAAGTACCACTTGGAGATGAAGCCCACGGTCAAGGGCACGCCGATCAGGCTCATGCCCCCGACCACGAAGGCCGCCATGGTCCACGGCATGCGACGGCCGAGCCCTGCCCAGTCCTTGAGTTGCGCGGAACCCAGGCGGTACACCACGCAGCCCACCACCAGGAAGAGTCCGCCCTTCATCAAGGCGTGGTTGAACAGGTGAACGATGCCGCCGGTCAGGCCGGTCAAATTGCCCAGGCTCAGGCCCACCACCATGTACCCGACCTGGGCCACGGAACTGTAGGCCAGCATGCGCTTCAGGTTTGGCTCGAAGCAGGCCACCAGGGAGCCGACGTAGATCCCGATGATGCCCAGGGGCAGGAGCACTTTGGCCAGGCCCAACTCGCCAAAGGCCAGCTCGACGCCAAAGAGGGTGAACACCGTGCGCAGGAGGACGTAGAAGCTGACCTTGGTCGCCGTGGCGGCGACGAAGGCCGTGACCACCGAGGGGGCAAAGGCGTAGGCGTTGGGCAACCAGATGTGGAGCGGAAAGACCGCCAGCTTGATGCTCAGACCCACCGTCAGGAAGGCAAAGGCGGTCTGGACTGTCCGGTTGGGGCCGACCTCGGACAACCGGGTTGCCAGGTCCACCATGTTCAAGGTGCCGGTGGCCATGTACATGAGGCCGATGCCGAGCAGCACAAAGGTGCCGCCGATGGTGCCCAGCACCAGGTAGCGGAAGGACGCAGTCAGGGCCCGGGGGGACTGGCCCATGGCGATCAGCCCGTACATGGAGAGCGAGGAGATCTCCAGGAAGACGAACACATTGAAGGCGTCGCCGGTGACGGTCATTCCCAACAGGCCCGTCAGGCACAGCAGCAACATCGCGTAGAAGAGATGATGCCGGTCCTCGGGCACCTCCTTGGCGACGGACTGTCGTGCATAGGGCAGGACGACGGCGGCGATGGTGGCCAGGAGAAGCAACACGTACGCGTTGGCCGCATCGACCCAGAGCTCGATGCCCCAGGGCGGAGGCCAACCGCCCAGGTGGTAGCTCACCGTTCCTTCTTCGAGCACCCTCTGGAGCAGTCGCCAGGCGAGTCCCAGCACCCCCCAGCAGGTCGCTGTGGACAGGGCCCAGACCGCGGTCCGGTGGCGCAGGATGACGACACTGGGGGCCGCCATCAGTGGGAGGGCGATCAGGAGTGCCGGCAGGTGAGCGTCGATCA
>CAZMNK010000047.1:0-597 GCA_964567625.1 uncultured Enterobacterales bacterium
CGGTGAACCCGGGCGCCACGGAAGTCTGTGACAGTGTCGACAACGACTGCGACGGGGACAGCGACGAAGACGATGCAGCAGATGCTGCCACCTGGAACATCGACTACGACGGCGACGGCTTCGGGTCCAGCGCCTACACCAGGACCGCTTGCAGTGTGCCGTCCGGCTATGTCGCTGACGACACGGATTGCGACGACCTGGACGCTGACGTCAGCCCAGACGCGACCGAATACTGCGATGGTCACGACGACGACTGCGATGGAGACACGGACGAGGGCGGTGCCGCCGACGCCTCCACCTGGTATGCCGATGAAGACAGCGACTCCTACGGCGATGCCACGAACAGCACCAGCGCTTGCTCCCTTCCGACCGGGTACGTGACGGACACCACCGACTGTGACGACAGCGATGCCGACACGAACCCCGGCGCCACCGAGTACTGCGACGGCCACGACGACGACTGTGACGGAGACACCGACGAGAGCAACGCTGCCGACGTCACCACCTGGAACATCGACGAGGACGGCGATTCGTACGGTTCGACCGTCCTCAGCAGTACGGCCTGCTTTGCCCCCGAGGGCTATGTGGCCGACGGAA
>CAZMNK010000047.1:697-35194 GCA_964567625.1 uncultured Enterobacterales bacterium
CGGACTGTGACGACAGCGACGCGGACACGAACCCGGGCGCCACCGAGTACTGCGATGGCGATGACGACGACTGTGACGGAGACACGGACGAGAGCGGTGCCGCCGACGCCACCGACTGGAACATCGACTCGGACAGCGATTCGTACGGTTCGACCGCCCTCAGCAGTACGGCCTGCTCTGCCCCCGAGGGCTATGTGGCCGACGGAACGGACTGTGACGACAGCGACGCGGACACGAACCCGGGCGCCACCGAGTACTGCGACGGCCACGACGACGACTGCGACGGAGACACCGACGAGAGCGACGCCGCTGACGCCACCGACTGGTACCCGGACGACGACCTGGATGGCTACGGCGACGACAGTGCCTCGCCGGTACAGGGCTGCGCTGCACCCAGCGGCTACGAGGCTGACAACAACGACTGCGATGACGCCGATGCCAGCACCAACCCGGATGCCACCGAGGTCTGCTCAGACGGCGTCGACAACGACTGCGATGGGGCCGACATCCCGTGTTCGAGTGCCACCTGCTGGGAGTGGCTGAACTCGGGTTCAAGCAGCGGCGACGGCATCTACGAGATCGATCCGAACGAAGACGACGCCACCGGTGCCTTTGAGGTCTATTGCGACATGACCACCGATGGGGGTGGCTGGACGCTGCTGAGCTGGACGGGCGACAGCGCCAGCAGTCCCCTGGGCGTGCCCTACCCGGGCCTGGCGGTCTGCTCCACGATGGATTGCCTGCGGGGCTCCAGCAACGACGCCGACCAGCTCACCGAGGTCATCGAGTTGTCGGTGGACGTGGGCATCGGCCACAGCACCAGCGCCATCACCGACTACCAGAACATCGAGGACTACGACTACGCTGGCTACTACGACTATGGCTCCCTGTCGGGCTTCTACCTGGACGTGGACACAGTGGCGGCCTGCGACACCTCCGGGTTTACCACCGGCACATTCTACTCGCTGGCCGGTCCCACCGACTACGACGGCACCACCATGTACGTGGCCCAGTCCTTCCGCTATTACTCGTCTTCTTCCTCTTACAACGACTTCGACGAGTCCGCGGCCTACATCTGGAACATCGGCGCCGGTTCCTTTTGCGGTGGCTCGGGTAGCCCGCCGGGCACCTGGCTGGGCAACTGGAGCAGCAGTGAGCATGAATACGGCCCCTACATGACCAGTACCACCGGCGCCCGCTCGGTGTGGGTGCGGTAGAGTATAGAAAAACCGGGCTGGCTTACCGGGATCATCCACCGCTCTCCACCGGTTCCGAGGCTCCTCTGCTCTGGACCTCGTCGAGACTCCCGACGCTGCTGGACCCCGTGTCCTTCGAAGCGCCGGGGGTTTTGGCTATGATCAGGCAATGACCTTTGATCCCACCGCAGCACTGAATGCCGTCCTTGGCGGCGCCCTGATCGGGCTTTCCGCGTCCTTTTTGCTCCTGTTCAACGGTCGGGTGGCGGGGATTTCCGGCATCCTGGCCACGCTGTTCAGGCCCGGCGAGGGCGGATGGGCGCCTGCCTTTGTCGGCGGGTTGCTGGCCGGGGGGGTCGTCCTGGTCACCGCGGCCCCCGATCTCATTGGTGCTCCCTCGGGCCACCCGGTGCCCCTGCTGGTGGTGGCAGGGCTGCTGGTGGGCATCGGCACCCGCATGGGCAGCGGCTGCACCAGCGGTCACGGGATCTGTGGCCTGACCCGGCTCTCCGGACGGTCCCTGGTGGCGACCTGTGCCTTCATGGGCCTCGGAATGGCGGCAGCCAGCGCCTTCCACTTGCTGGGAGGGAACTCGTGAAACTCGTGGCTTCCTTTGCCTGTGGCGTGATCTTCGCCCTGGGGCTCGGCATCGCCGGGATGACCAGGGCCGACACCGTCCTGGCCTTTCTGAACCTGGCCGGTACCTGGGATCCGACCCTTGCCTTTGTGATGGTGGGAGCCATTGGCGCCCATCGACTGCTGTACGGGTGGATCACCGGCCGAGAGGCCCCGGTCCTGGAAGACAGCTTTCACCTTCCTTCAGCCGAGGGCGTCGATCGCCCGCTGCTGGGGGGGGGCCGCCCTGTTTGGCCTGGGCTGGGGGCTCTCCGGCTACTGTCCGGGCCCGGCGGTGGTGTCGGTGGTTTCCGGCTCCCAGGAAGCCATCTCCTTTGTGGTGGCGATGTTGGCCGGGGTGGTCCTCTACAGGGCCATGGCCAGGGGAACGGAGACCGACGGCTGACCTGCCAGGGGACCACCACGCCAGCCTGGTCTACGACACCTCTCTGACCTCATGGAACAACCGCTTTTCGTCCCCTTGTCGGGGGAGGAGAAGACTACGCGACCAGAGCGTTCACTGTCGCTCCGTTTACGGTCAGGTCTTTGCGGTTGAACTTCATGCGGACACAGAATCGGACGCTTTCTCCTCCTCAACCAGCCCGCCTGACGGAACAGGACCCACCGCGACATGCGGTGACAAAAACGGAGGAATTCAGGGCCTGCTCTCGCGCCCCTGATCGCGGCCAGAGCAAACGAGCAAGAGGCGCCTGGTTTCCGTCTACTGGCAGTCGTACTCGAGGCTCGCCGGCACCTCGTCTGGCTTGTCGGCCTGGGCGATGGTCAACGGGTAACCGGCATCGTTGTAGGTGTACGTCGTGACCTGTGCCGGGGCTGGTTCCGTCGTTCTCGCGTTGAACTTCTTGCGGCTCACCAGGTTGTGCTTGTAGGCCCCGACCGGGTGGCCCAGGATGAGACTGGTCACATTGGCGAAGACCATTCCTGCGAATGGGTTGACCTTGTCGTCGTATGCCAGCTCGTAGCCATTCTGCAGGTCACCCTTGGTGTTGAACATGCTCATCTTCACCGGGGCACCGGCGTCGTCGTATTCAAAGACCAGGCTGACGTACGGCTTGCCATTGAACATCGTCACCTGCCCGGTGATCCGGCCATCCTCGCCATGCTCGAAGGTGCGGGTGTTCAAGGCGCCCTCTCCCGTGATCTCCGAGAGCTTGCCGTCTTCGGTGTAGACGAACGTCGCCTTGAGTCCCTTGTTCTGGTTTGCCTCGCTCTTTGGAATCTCCGACGAGAGCAGCCGGCTCTTGTCGTCGTAGGTGTAGGTGGCAATACCGGCCTCTTCGGTCTCCGACCCTGCCGCGACGCTGTTCGTGAGCCTTCCCTGGTCGTCGTACTTGAAGAGCATGGTCTTTTTCTGCTCGACCCACTCGCCTTTCACCATGCTGCTGGAGACGAACGTGAAGGATGTGGGGCGGCAGGTCTTGGCCTTGGCCTTGGCCTCGGTCGTGGTCTCGTCGGCGGTCGCGGCGAGATCATCGCTTGTCTGCTCGGCCTGGCAAGCGCCCAGAAGCAATCCGGTGCACAGCAAGAGGCCCGATTGCAGTGAAGCTTGAAGAGTACGCATGGTCACCAATCTCCTGGGGTACATCCATGGAAGAGCCCCGGAGTCTAGCGCTGTGGAGGAGAATGACCAACCTGCACCGGGAAACGGGCGGAGAGGGTGCGCGGTGCTCTCCCGGGGGGGGCGCCCCCAGCCCCCGCCGCGGGCCCGGGCTGGTGCTTCCAGCAGCCGGGGTCATTTCGGACCCTGGGTTTTTCGGGGCAAGAGACCGGTAGAGATCGCTATACTTGGGAGAGGGTTTCTGCTTCCATCGTCCTCCCGGAGCACGGATGCGACCTGCAATTGCATTGACTGGCCTTGTCCTCATGGGCTGCCAGCAGCCTGGTCCCCAGGATTTCTCCAGCCTGGAGGGCTGGAATGCCAGCCTCAAGGACGCCCTGTCGGTGGACGACCTCTCTGCGGGAGACCTGGTCATCACCGAGATCATGTTCGACCCGGCTGCCGTGGGAGATGGCGCCGGGGAGTGGTTCGAGATCTACAACAACACCGGTGGCACGGTGGACCTGGACGGTCTGCAGATCTTCGACACCAGCGAGTCCTCTCCGGGTGACGAGGCCACCGTCTCGGGGACGGTCCTGGTGGCGTCGGGCGACCATGCCGTGTTCGGTCGCCATGCCTCCCGCAACGGTGGGGTGACCCTGGACTATGCCTATGGCACGGCCCACACCCTCCACGACTTCGACGAGATCTTCCTGGCCAACTCCAGCGGCACCCTGGATTCCGTCGCCTGGGACAACGGAACCACCTTCCCGGACCCGACAGGCGCTTCCATCAGCCTGGATTCCGCCGCCCAGAACGCCTCGGACAATGACAACGGCAACAACTGGTGTGCCGCCACCTCGAGCTTTGGGGACGGGGACCTGGGCACGCCAGGCGCGTCCAATGACGATTGTGAAGCCATTGACGTGGACGACCTCTCTGCGGGAGACCTGGTCATCACCGAGATCATGGTCAACCCGGATGCCGTGGGAGACGGCGCCGGGGAGTGGTTCGAGGTCTACAACAACACCAGTGACCTGGTGGACCTGGACGGCCTGGAGATCTTCGACACCAGCGAATCCTCGCCAGGTGACGAGGTCACGGTCTCCGGCAGGGTTCCGGTGGCGTCGGGCGGCTATGCCGTGATGGGTCGCCACAGCTCCCGCAACGGCGGAGTGACCCTGGACTATGCCTATGGCACGGACCACACCTTCCACGCCTACGACGAGCTCTTCCTGGCCAATTCCGGTGGCACCCTGGATTCCGTCGTCTGGGACAACGGCCTCACCTTCCCGGACCCCACAGGCGCCAGCATCAGCCTGGACAGCACCGCCCTGAACACCACGGACAACGATGATGGGAGCAAGTGGTGTGCGGCCACGTCGAGCTTTGGCGACGGGGACCTGGGTACGCCAGGAGCGGACAATGACACCTGCTCATTGCCCACAACCGACTTCGTCATCGAGGACCTTGGGTTCGGAGACCTGGTCATCAACGAGATCATGTTCGACCCGGATGCCGTGGGAGACGGCGCCGGGGAGTGGTTCGAGATCTACAACAACTCCGGTGGCTCCGTGGACCTGGATGGCCTGCAGATCTTCGACACCAGCGAGTCGTCCCCCGGCGACCATGTCACCGTCAGCGGCTCGGTGGAGGTCGACGCCGAAGGCTACGCCGTGCTCGGGCGCCACGCCTCCGGCAACGGCGGGGTGACCCTGGACTATGCCTATGGCACGGACCACACCCTCCACGACTTCGACGAGATCTTCCTGGCCAATTCCAGTGCGATCCTGGATTCCGTGGCCTGGGACAATGGCCTCACTTTTCCCGATCCCACCGGCGCCTCCCTGAGCCTGGACAGCGACGCCCGGAACACCACGGAAAACGACGACGGCAGCAAGTGGTGTGCCGCCACGGCGAGCTTTGGCGACGGGGACCTGGGCACCCCGGGTGAGGCCAATGACCTCTGTGCCGACATTGGAGTGGACGACCTCTCTGCGGGAGACCTGGTCATCACCGAGATCATGTTCGACCCGGCTGCCGTGGGAGATGGCGCCGGGGAGTGGTTCGAGATCTACAACAACACCGGTGGCACGGTGGACCTGGACGGTCTGCAGATCTTCGACACCAGCGAGTCCTCTCCGGGTGACGAGGCCACCGTCTCGGGGACGGTCCTGGTGGCGTCGGGCGACCATGCCGTGTTCGGTCGCCATGCCTCCCGCAACGGTGGGGTGACCCTGGACTATGCCTATGGCACGGCCCACACCCTCCACGACTTCGACGAGATCTTCCTGGCCAACTCCAGCGGCACCCTGGATTCCGTCGCCTGGGACAACGGAACCACCTTCCCGGACCCGACAGGCGCTTCCATCAGCCTGGATTCCGCCGCCCAGAACGCCTCGGACAATGACAACGGCAACAACTGGTGTGCCGCCACCTCGAGCTTTGGGGACGGGGACCTGGGCACGCCAGGCGCGTCCAATGACGATTGTGAAGCCATTGACGTGGACGACCTCTCTGCGGGAGACCTGGTCATCACCGAGATCATGGTCAACCCGGATGCCGTGGGAGACGGCGCCGGGGAGTGGTTCGAGGTCTACAACAACACCAGTGACCTGGTGGACCTGGACGGCCTGGAGATCTTCGACACCAGCGAATCCTCGCCAGGTGACGAGGTCACGGTCTCCGGCAGGGTTCCGGTGGCGTCGGGCGGCTATGCCGTGATGGGTCGCCACAGCTCCCGCAACGGCGGAGTGACCCTGGACTATGCCTATGGCACGGACCACACCTTCCACGCCTACGACGAGCTCTTCCTGGCCAATTCCGGTGGCACCCTGGATTCCGTCGTCTGGGACAACGGCCTCACCTTCCCGGACCCCACAGGCGCCAGCATCAGCCTGGACAGCACCGCCCTGAACACCACGGACAACGATGATGGGAGCAAGTGGTGTGCGGCCACGTCGAGCTTTGGCGACGGGGACCTGGGTACGCCAGGAGCGGACAATGACACCTGCTCATTGCCCACAACCGACTTCGTCATCGAGGACCTTGGGTTCGGAGACCTGGTCATCAACGAGATCATGTTCGACCCGGATGCCGTGGGAGACGGCGCCGGGGAGTGGTTCGAGATCTACAACAACTCCGGTGGCTCCGTGGACCTGGATGGCCTGCAGATCTTCGACACCAGCGAGTCGTCCCCCGGCGACCATGTCACCGTCAGCGGCTCGGTGGAGGTCGACGCCGAAGGCTACGCCGTGCTCGGGCGCCACGCCTCCGGCAACGGCGGGGTGACCCTGGACTATGCCTATGGCACGGACCACACCCTCCACGACTTCGACGAGATCTTCCTGGCCAATTCCAGTGCGATCCTGGATTCCGTGGCCTGGGACAATGGCCTCACTTTTCCCGATCCCACCGGCGCCAGCATCATCCTGGACACCGATGCCCAGAACGCCACCGACAACGACGATGGCGCCAACTGGTGCACCTCGGCAGCCCTCTTTGGCGATGGGGACATGGGCACGCCTGTTGCCAGGAACGACAGTTGTGTGAACCCGGACGCCGACGGGGACGGTTTTGGAGTGCTGCTCGACTGCGAAGACTACGACGCGAGCATCAACCCGGACACCCCCGAAGTGATGGACGACGTGGACAACAACTGCGATGGCTACGTGGATGCCTGGTTCGTCTGTCAGGACGGGACCGGGGACTGGAGCACCCTCCAGGACGGGCTCGACAACGTGGACGAGGGGGGCCTCCTGGTCGTCTGTCCGGGGACCTATTCAGAGAACATCGTTCTCCAGAACAAGGATGTCAGCGTGTTGGGCAGTGACGGTGCTGATGTGACCATTGTCGATGGTGGAGAAACCGACGTCGTCTGGCGCGTGATCAACAGCGACGATGTCAGCCTTGAAGGCCTGACCCTGCAGGGGGGCAGCAACTCCGGTGGCAATGGGGGTGTGCTGGTCTGCAGTGGCTCCACCCTGCGACTGACTGAATCCCACCTGGCCGATGGCGTGGCCACAAACGGTGGGCTGTTCATGGCCTCGAACTGCGACCTGGAAGTCACCGACAACACCTTCAGTGAGGGCGAGGCCTCAGATGCCGGCGGTGGGGTCTACCTGAGCCAGTCCGAGGGGACATTTGCCGACAACGAGGTGACAGAATGCATCGCCTACGAGGGCGGCGGCGTTTTTGTCTACCAGGGCGACGTGTCCATCGACGGCAACAGCATCCATGGCAACACTGCCCTGGCCATTGGTGAGGGAGACCTGGAAGAGGGCGAGGAACTCGAGTACAGCGGACGAGGAAGCGGCGGTGGGGGTCTTTTCGTCTACGGAGACTCTCCGGTCACCCACAACACCATCTCGGACAACGACACCACCCACAACGGCGGAGGGGTCTACCTGCTCTACGGGGATGGGGATTTCGAGGGCAACACCGTCAGTGACAACTACAGCGCCGAAGACGGTGGAGGGCTCTACACCAACCAGAGCTCCAACTGGATCAGTGGCAACCTGTTCCAGGACAACGATGCCGCTGACGATGCCGGAGGCGTCCGGATCTACGTGGGCACCACGGTGATCGAGGACAACATCTTCGAGGGCAACACATGCAACGACGATGGTGGTGGACTCAAGATGTCCCACTCCTACAACACCCTTCGTCGCAACGAATTCTACGGGAACGAGGCTGGCGATGCCGGAGGGGGCCTGGAGCTCGACAACGACACCACCGATGTCGAGGACTGCTACTTCGAGGGCAACCGGGCCCTGCGGGGAGCGGGTCTGCACTCCTGGTGGAACGAAGGAAACATCAACTTCGACAACCTGACCTTTTTCGAAAATGAAGCCAGTGACTGTGGGGGCGGTCTGAGCCTGGACAACGACACCCACACCGTCTCGATGAAGCACCTGGTCTTCGTGCAGAACAAGGCGGTGGACGGTGCGGCCATCTGTGTCGATGAGATCTTCGATGACCACGACGATGACGTGGAGACCGAGGAGATCACCTACGAGAGCGTCGTGGAGATCTACAACTCGCTCTTCATCGAGAACGACGCAGGGGACGATGCCGGGGCCATCTACCTGAAGACCGCCAGTTCAGCGGTGATCGAGAACATCACAGTCTGGGAGAACTCGGGGAATGAAGGCACTGCCCTGGCGCTGAAATACTCCACCGTGGTCGTTCGCAACAGCATCTTCAGCGAGAACAGCGGCAACTCCCAGATCCTGGTCGAGGAGTCGGACGTGACCTTTGCCTACAACGATGTCTGGGGGTCCAGCGATGGCTTCGACGGGATGGATGACCCCACGGGCGACAATGGAAACCTGGATGAGGACCCCGACTTCGAGGACCCATCCGAGGGGGACTTCACCCTTTCGGGGGGCAGTCCCTGTGTGAACAGCGGGTCTCCTTTCCAGTCCGACCCGGATGGCTCCCGGGCAGACATGGGGGCCTATGGCGGCTCGGAAGGGGACTGGTAGGTCTCGAGCCCGGGCATGCCCCGGAGCCACTCGCCCACCACATCCCCCGCAGGTCACCCGCGAGGGGTGGTGCTCAATCCGCGTCCAGGGTGCAGTTCATGGAGGCGGTGGTCATGACGTCGGCCTCCACCGGAAGCTGGATCACGTTGTCCTCGTCCGAGTTCCAGGAGAACCCGGGCTCGCAGGTGTAGTCCGAAGAGGTCACGGTCAGGGTGTGGGTACCCGGCTCCACGTTGGCGAACGCCACAGCGCCGGAAATAGTGGTGGCCTCGAGCGCCGTGTTCAGAGCCGTAAAGGTGGGGTTCACATAGCGCATGGTGCCGACCTCGTCGCCGGCATCGTCTGTCAACGTGACGACTGCACCTGCGGCGCCCTGAGCACTTGTGGTTCGCAGGAAGATCAACGCCATCCCCATGCCGCTTTCCAGGGTGACTCCTCCGGTTTGCTGGAAGGCGACCACAGGCTCCTGGGTAAAGGCCCAGTAGGTCAGTGCAACCACGCCAGTCTCGTCGATTTGAGACTGCCAGGATTCGGCGACATCGTCGGCGTATCGGCCGGCGTAGATCGTGGTGGTGTACTCATCCAACGTGAGCCGGGCGACAAAGTCCACCTTTTCGGGATTCTCCCACGTCCACTCGAGGAGACCCGCGTCATCGGTGGTGAAACAGCTCTCGCCCGCGATGACCGGTTCCTCCACGCAGACTTCGGCCCCCACCAGGGGCTCACTTGAGACGCCATCCAGGAAGGTAAATGCAAACTGGATGGGCGCCACGTCGGTTTCAGCCGTGTCGCTGGTGTCCACGGGCGTAACGGAGTCATCACCCGTCTCGCCTGAACAGGCAGCGAGTACGAAGAGCGGGAAAAGGGCAGAGCGTCGCAACATGGCCTCCTCCTGGTTGTCTGCGCGGGAAGGCAGACCGAGACAATCCGGCCCCCGCCTAACGGCTTGCGCTCCCGCCATCGAGCCATCGCCACCGAACTGGCCGTCCGCCCGGACTCCCCTCTCGGCCAGCTCATTGCCGAGACCCGGGACGCCCTGAACCGGTAGTCCCCCGGGATGGCCCGGATTGCTCCACGCCGTTGGGGGCCTCCTGAGGCATAATGCCGGTGTTCCCCCTGACCCTGGTATTGCTCGCCACAGGCGCTGGTTGTGGGACCGGCACGACGGGTGGTGAGACCTCGACTCTCGACACGGGGGACAGCGCTGTCTCCTCGACCGGGGACAGCAACACCACGGGGGGCCTCGACACCGGGGACACCGGGACCGACGAGACGACGGACACCGAGCCCTCGGAGCCCGACTACACCTGTGGCTGGCCCCGCAACGATCCCGGGACCCTGGTCTCCACGGGGGCGCTGACCGGGGACGTGATCGACAACCTGCTGGGCTACGACCAGTGTGGGGAGGTCGTCGAGTTGTGGGACCTGTTCGGTTCCTACAACCTGGTCTTCATCGCCGGAGCCTGGTGAGGCAGCTGTCGTACGGAGGCCGGGGGCCTCCAGGAGCTGTCCGATGCGTTCGTTGCCGAGACCGGTCTGCCGTTCCGATACACCATCGTCCTGTTCGAGGGTTTCCAGTACGAGACGCCCACCGAGGAAGTCTCGGGCCAGTTCGCGTCGCTGACCGGCGTGGATCAGCACTTCCCCGTGCTCTCGGACCACGAGGGAAGGCTCGCCGAGGTTGTGGGGGAATGGACCGGCATCCCTCATGTCCGGGCGGTTCTGTCCCCGGAGATGGAGATCCTCGATGTGCACGTCGCGCTCTCCGACGAAGAGGACGCCAAGGCCTTTGCGTTGATCCGCGAACACGCGGGACTCCAGAAGCCCTAGCGGCGGCCCGGCGGAGCGGGGTGTGGGGTAGGCTCGGGGTTGGAGTTGCCCGTGCGTCCTGTCGGCTTGCTTTCACTGTTGTCCCCGCTGGCGTTGTTCGCCTGTTCCACCGATGTCTCGGTCTGTGAGCCGGGACGGACCACCGCCTGCGCGTGCACCGATGGAAGCCAGGGCGCCCAGGTCTGCGAGGACGAAGGACTGGGCTGGGAAGCCTGTGTTTGTGATCCGCCGGCAACCGACACCGCCCAGACAGCCACACAGGACACCGCCGACACGGGTGAGGACACGGCCATCTCCGACACCGGGGACACCGGGGACAATTCCAACCAGGAGCCGGCTTCGGTGGACGTCTACCTGCTCGGTGGGCAGTCCAACATGTCCGGCCTGGGCGAGGTCGCTGCCCTGCCGCCATCGCTCCAGGTGGCCCAGGATGACGTCTGGCTGTTTTCCTCCTGGCAGCCCCGGTGGAACGGCCTGGTGCCCACGAGTGAGTACGGGAATGCCTATTTTGGTCCCGAGGTCACCTTTGGGCGGGCTCTGGGAGACGTCACGGATCGACCCGTGGCCCTGATCAAGCACTCGGTGGGGGGCACCGACCTGGCCATCTACTGGCACCCGGGGGTGACCGAGGACGATCCCGACATGGGCGCAGGCTATTCCACCTGGCTCACCACGATTCGAGCCGGGCTGGCCGCGCTCGAGGCCAGCGGAGAGGTCCCCCGACTGGCCGGCATGATCTGGATGCAGGGGGAGTCCGATGCCCTGGACCTGTCCATGGCCGCGGTCTACGAGGACAACCTGCGGAATCTCATCGCGCGGGTGAGACAGGACACCGGCGAGCCCGCGCTTCCCTTTGCCCTGGGCCTGATCGACTGCATCCCCTGTGGCTCGGGACGCAACCTGGTCCGGGCAGCCCAACAGCTCGTCGCCGACGAGGACCCCACTGTCTTCGCCCTGGAGACCGAGGACCTGTCCATGTGGACCGATGCGGTCCACTACAACGGTCCGGGCATGCGCACCCTGGGGGACCGGTTTGCCGAGGCCCTGCTGGGCCAGGAGCTGTCTGAACCGGTCCGGCCTGCACTGGCCCTGACCGGGAGTTCCAGCCACAACTACGCGGGCGATTTCGTGGTGGGCTGGCGTTTTCAGTCCTCTGAACCCATCCGGGTCACGGACCTGGGCTGGTATGACCTGGACAACAATGGCCTGGGTCACACCCACCAGCTGGGCATCTTCGATGCCGGCACCGACAGCCTCCATCTGACCGCCACGATCACCGCCAGCGAGGCGGGCCTGACCCCCCTGGTCGACGGGTTCCGTTACGTGGGCATCGAGCCGGTGGAGTTGCCCGCTGGCGACTGGCTGATCGGTGGCACCACCTACGACGTCACCGATCCGGACTGGTACCTGCACGATGCGGAGATCGCCACCGATGGCGCGGCCGCGTACACCCAGGCCTGCTATTCCGTGGGCAGCACCCTGAGAGCCCCCAGCGACTGGTGCGTCACCACCGGCCTGGGCGCAGCGCACTTTGTCGGGCCGAATCTTCTCTACGGTCCGATTTAGTTGTTTGTGGGGGGGCGCCTGGTTTTGACGTAGTCGAGGGTCGGGGCGCTGGGGGAGTGCCCTATGTTCCCACCTTCTCAACAGCCCCAGAAGGGGATAGTTCTGAACTGTCCCCCAAAAACCGAACAGACCAGCTCACTCCCCATCCACCACCGAGATCCGGTAGTGCTCCAGCTTGGCCTGTGAGGTCTCCTTCCAGGCGTACTTGTCCATCTCGTCGTAGACCACGTAGATGTCGTCGTCCTGGGTCTCCAGCATCACCCGAAAGGCCGGGTCGCCGTCGTTGAGGGAAAAGGTCTCCAGCAGCGTCCAGTCGGCATCGTGGATGGCGATGAAACTGGGCCCGATCTCCCTGTACTCCTCGTCATCCGGCTTCTGCTGGTCCTTGCAGGCATCGCCCTCCTCGACCGTCGAGCCGTGGACCCCACCGGCGATCTCCTGGGTGTAGCCGACGACCCAGAGCTGGTGGGTCTCGTTCCAGTCTGCACCGGTCGGAAAATAGAGATCCAGGTCCGACTGGGCGATGATCTGGGTGGAGCCCTGGACCAGAGTCAGATCGGACGAATGGGAGGCAAAGGTGTGGATGGCTGACAGCTCACTGTTGCCGTAGTCCACGTTGGAACTGAAGCTCTGCAGCCGGTCCTCGCTGGCCCCCATCTGTCCCGCAGGAATCGGGACGATCGAAGTGCCCGTAATGAAGGTGCCCTCTTCCGGCTGCACCACCTCCTCTTCCTCCAGGTTGAGATCCCGGTCGAGCTTGTAGAGCTGGGCCCCCCACTCGGCGGGGTCACTGTCTTCCGGCTGGTTGAAGAATTGTGCATAGAGGTACTCGCCATCGTTTCCGAATCCCATGTCCAGCAGGCGGTCCTCCTGGGCCTCGTCCCCGACCCGGGCCAGGCTGCCGAGATCCTGGATGTCATCGAGGGGTTCGAAGTCGGTCTCGAACCTCAGCACCCGCGCCTGGGGCTCCCCGGGCACGGTGGTGAGCATGAAGAGCGACGGGGCCATGTAGGTGAACTTGTGATCGCCCAGGTCGCCGGGGCCGTCCACGTTCGGCCCGAAGACGGTCTCGGTGGTGGTGACGTCGATGGCGATGTCGTGGGCCAACTCCTGGTTCAGGTCCCGGTCGAACTCCTGGAAGTAGAGGGACTTGTCCTGGCAGAACAGCGCGGGGCCGGCAAGCTGGTAGGTTGTCATCACCCGGTCGACGTCCAGGAGAATCACGTCGGCAAACACTCCTCTCCCGGCGTCCGTGGCGTGCAGGGCATGCACCTCGCCGACCCGCTCAAAGGCGAGTTCAGGCCCGGTCTGCAAAGGCGAGTCGCCGGTACAGGACAGGGTCAGCAGTCCCCAGGGGACCCAGATTCCGGACCAGGAGAGATTTCTCATCTGCAGGCTCCCTCGGGCACACCTTTCGTTCAGAAGTTCAGGGAGTACTGAACCTGGTAGCCGCCGTCCCAACTGTAGAGCAACCCGTCGTTCGGGTTGTACTTGATCGACGAGTTGTAGCCGTGGTCGTTGGAGAAGGGGATGCCCGGGTCCCAGCCCACGCTGTTGCAGGTGTCGTAGGCGAAGCTGATCGTGGTGCTGGAATCGGAGTAGCTGTCGGTCACGTACATCACGCCGTCGACCATCCAGGCATTGCCGTAGTCCTTGCGGTCGCCAGAAGAGGTCTCCCAGGTCCCGAGCACGTTCAGGTCGGTGTCGAGTTGCGCGATGGCGATGTTGCAGTCGCTGGAGGGCTGACCGTAGATGGCCCACAGGCCGCTCTCGTCCACCTCGATGTCGATGTCGCTCCAGCCCCCCCAGGTCCAGTGGCATTCGTTGCGGTAGCCGGCGTCGGACAGGGTCACGGTGGCCTCGACGGTGTTGGTGGCCAGGTCCACCTTCACCACGTCCTGGCTGGACTCGCTGTTGTAGTACAGGTAGCCGTCATAGGCGATCGCGCCGGTGCCGTCCCAGTCATGGGGCAGCGTGAAGGTCCGGTTCGCGCTGTTGGACTGGAAGTTCGAGAGTGACGTGTACTCGGTGATCTCGGAGCTGTAGTGGCCGCTCATCCACCAGATGTACCCGCTGCCCAGGGTCTCCAGCGGGTCCGAGAACCAGGCGCCATAGCTCGATCCGCTGGATGAGATCTCGATCGGGTCGTCGACCGAACTGATCAGGTTGGTGCAGGTGGCGCCCCCGCTGGTAATGGTGACTTCGGCGGTGGCGGTGTCCCCGTCGTCGTCCCCGTCGTCGGGGGTCATGGTGCACTCCCAGACCTCTCCCTCCAGGGTCTCCGTGGCGTCGATGGTGTCGCCGGACCAGGTGGTCGAGGACGTGGAACCGGTCCACAGTGAACCGTCGACGGTCCAGACTGCGCTGTAGGAGACCGTGTCACCGTCCTCGTCGTCGCTCTCGCCGGTGACCACGCAGACCAGGTCGTCCAGGCCCTCCTGGGGTTCCGAGGGCTGGATCTGGACCGTGGGGGCGGTCGGCCCGGTGTTGGTCACGGTGACGGTGCTCGAGGTGCTGGCGTCCCCGTCGTCCGTGCCGTCGTTGGGAACCACCACCACCGCCACGACCTGGTCCTTGTCGAAGTGGTCGGCACCGTCCAGGCTGGCGGTGGTCTCGCCGCTCACTTCGGAGCCGTCCACGTACCAGGTGTAGGACACGCTCACACTGTCGCCGTCGGCGTCGCTCGTGGAGACGCTCGCGGAGAGGGTGTCCAGGGTGTCGGGGCTGCTGGGGGACAGGGAGATGTCGGTGACCTCTGGGGCGGTGTTGACCACGGTGACCGCGCTGCTGCTGACCGCATCCCCGTCGTCGGTGCCGTCGGAGGGTGTGGCGGTGCAGGTCACCGTGTCGCCCCGGGCAAAGGCCCCGGCCAGGGTGCTTGCGGTGCCGACGCCGCTGGTGCCATCGACGGACCAGTCGTAGGTGTAGGTGAAGGACGAGGTGCCATCCAGGTCGGTGGTCGTGCCCGGAACGCAGGTCAGTGTGTCGTCGGCCTGGGGGTCAGACGGGGAGATCGAGACGGATGCCAGGACCGGGGGGGTGTTGTCGATCGTGACGTCGTCGGAGACCACGTCGCCGGTGGTCAGCCCGTCGCTGGGGGTCACGGTGCAGGTGACGGTGTCGCCGCCGACGTAGCCCGAGGCCAGCGCTTCCGAGGTGCCGGCGCTGTCCCCGTTGATCGTCCAGGCCAGGGACGAGCTGTCGCTGTCCCCGTCGGGATCCGAGAAACCGCTCCACGTGCACCCAAGAGCATCGTCGATGCTCGGGTTGGTGGGGGAGATGGTGACCGTCGACACGGTCGGTGCGGAGTTGGACACCGTCAGGCTGGCACTCGATGGGCTTCCCGTGTCTGTGCCGTCGTTCGGGGTGACCGTGCACGTCACCATGTCGTCTCGCGCCAGGGTGGTGGACAGGGTGCTGCCCACACCGGCGGTCTCGCCGTTCAGTGTCCAGTTGACCGTGCTCTGATCGCTGTCCCCGTCGGCGTCTTCAAAGGTCCAGGTGCAGGTGAGGGTGTCCCCGGCCACGGCAGCGCTCGGGTCGATGGCCACCGCGGTCACCGTCGGGGCTGTGTTGTCCACGGTCAGGCTGTCGCTGACCGCAGTGCCCGTGTCGGTGCCGTCGTCGGGGGTGACGGTGCAGGCGACCAGGTCCCCGGCGGAGAATCCCGAGGACAGCCAGGTGTCGGTGCTGACCTCGGAGCCGTTTACGGCCCACGACCAGGTGGACTGGTCGGCATGGCCGTCGGCGTCATTCCAGCCTGCGGCGATGCAGACCAGTGTGTCCGACGCGGTGGCCGGATTCGGGCTCAGAGTGGCGCTGTCCAGGCTCGGGGCCGTGTTTGTCACCGTCAGGGTCGTCTCCACCGGGGTCCCGGTGCTGGCCCCGTCATAGGGCGTGACCGAACAGGTGACCTCGTCGGTGCCCACGAAGCCCGAGGACAACGTGGTGCCAGAGCCCGCGTTGGTGCCGTTCACACTCCACGTCACCAGGGATGCGTCGGCGTCGCCGTCCGGGTCGTCGAAGCCGGACCAGGAACAGGTCAGGGTGTCTCCGACCCGGGCCGGGTTGGGGCTGATCGAGACCACGGAGACCGACGGCGCGGTGTTGCCGATGGTGGCGACCGCCGTGACCGGGGAGCCGGCGTCGGTGCCGTCATGGGGGGTCAGGGTGCAGGTGACCGTGTCGTCGCCTCCGAAGCCCCCGGTCTGGGTGCTCGCGGTGCCGATCACGGTGCCGTCGACCGACCACTGCCACGTCGAGGCAGCCACGTCGCCGTCGGCGTCGCTGAAGCCCTCGCCGGTACAGGTCAGCGTGTCTTCGGCGACGGCGGGGTTGGGGGAGATGGTGGCACCGGTCAGGCTGGGCACCGCGTTGCCAATGGTCACGCTGGCCTCGGCCGGGGTCCCGGTGCTGTCAGGGCTCCGAGGGGTGACGGTGACGGTCCAGGTGTCCCCGCGGACCGTGGCGTCCGCAGGCAGCCGGGCGTCGGTGCTCGCGCTGCTGACCGTGCCGAACAGGCTCCAGGCGTGGTCGTATTCGACGGGGTCGCCGTCGGGGTCGACGCTCGGGGTCTCCACGGTGGCGACCAGGTCGTCCGTGGTGTCCGGGTCGGCTGGAGACAGGGAGATGGTCGGTGCGGTCGGCACCCCGTTGACATTCACCGTGATCGCGTCGATCGCCAACAGGCTGTGCTCGTCGGTGACCGTGAGTTCGATGGTGTGGTGACCGGTGGTCAGGGCAGTCGTGGCAAAGGACAGGGCGCCGGTCGAGGTCGCGCCATCGGTGTCCAGCTCGCCGTCGAGGTCCGAGGACCAGGAGACGTTCAGATCGATGGCTGCCGTGGCGTCGTCGGAGACCAGGCCGGTAAAGGTGACCTCGTCGCCCTGGTCCACCTCGAGCCCGTCGGAGGGCCCGGTGATCGTGCCCACAGGCGGCTGGCCGACGCTGTAGAGCACAAAGGCAGAGCAGATCTCGCCCGCGTCATCTGTGATCTGAAGTGTGATGACGTGGGTCGAGACGGAGAGATCGTCTGTGGAGAGCACGATGTCGCCAGCGCTGGTCGGCGGGGCGGTGCCGAGCTCGCCGTCCTTGTCACTGGACCAGGCCACCAGGAGCGTGGCTGCCGTCTGCTCCGCGTCGTCGGCCGTGCCCAGGAAGGTGACGGCTTCATCCTCTTCGCCGAAGCTGCCGTCTGCAGGCCCGGTGATCGCGCAGTTGGGGGCGGTGTTGTCCGAGGTCCCGGAGTCCGAGGTCCCGGAGTCCGAGGTGGTGGTCGTGTCGGAGTCCGAGGAGGTTCCGCTGTCGCCGGCGGTGTCGTCACCACAGGCGAGTGCAAACAGAAGTACCCACATGCTGAGATCCGGTAGGAGGAACGGCCATCATGCCCCGAGACCGGGAGCAACGGAAATCGAAGCACTTTCGAGGTCTGGAAGATGAAGATCCGACTGACAGGCAGATGACAGGCGGAACCACACTGTAGAGACCGTCCTGGATAGAATCTGGGGCATGGCAAGTGACCCTCATTCTGAGCCGGACATCCGATCCGGACGAGACCCGCGATTGGCTCGATTCCCTGCAAGCCGTCATCGACGTGCATGGGGCCGAACGCGCTCACTTCTTGATCGACCGACTGATCGACCTGGGGCGGCGCCGGGGGACCCACCTGCCCTACCAGGCCACCACGGCCTACGTGAACACGATCCTGCCGGGCCAGGAACCACGCTATCCGGGTGACCGCTCGCTGGAGCGGCGGATCGAGGCCTACCTCCGGTGGAACGCCATGGCGATGGTCGTCCACGCCAACAAGAAGGACACCCATCTCGGCGGGCACATCGCCACGTACCAGTCCGCCGCGGTTCTCTACGAGGTGGGCTTCAACCACTTCTGGCGTGCTGCGTCGTCGGAACACCCCGGCGACCTCATCTTCTTTCAGGGCCACTCGGCGCCTGGCATCTACGCCCGCTCCTTCCTCGAGGGCCGGCTGTCCAAGAAGAAACTGCTGAATTTCCGAGAAGAAGTCGGCGGACAGGGCCTGTCTTCGTATCCGCACCCCTGGCTGATGCCGGACTATTGGCAGTTCCCGACGGTCTCGATGGGCCTGGGGCCGCTGATGGCGATCTACCTGGCCCGCTTCCTTCGCTACATGGAGAACCGCAAGCTCTCCAAGGTCAGCGACCGCAAGGTGTGGGCATTCCTGGGCGACGGCGAGATGGACGAGCCGGAGTCCATGGCCGCAATCTCCCTGGGGGCGCGAGAGGGACTGGACAACCTGGTCTTCGTCATCAACTGCAACCTGCAGCGACTCGACGGTCCCGTACGCGGCAACGGCAAGATCATGCAGGAGCTCGAGGCCGACTTCCGTGGCAATGGCTGGAATGTCATCAAGGTCGTGTGGGGCTCCCGCTGGGATCCGCTCCTGGCCCAGGACCGCGACGGCCTGCTGGTCAAGCTCATGAACGAGTGCGTTGACGGCGAGTACCAGGCCTACAAGGCCAATGACGGTGCTTTGTCCGCGAGCACTTCTTCGGCAAGTACCCGGAATTGCTGGAACTCGTCGCCAACATGAGCGACGAGGACGTGTGGCGCCTGAACCGTGGGGGCCACGACCACCGCAAGGTCTACGCCGCCTACCACCGGGCGGCCCACAACGCGGATGGCCGTCCGACCGTGATTCTGGCCAAGACCATCAAGGGCTACGGCATGGGGGCTGCCGGACAGGGCGTCATGAGTTCCCACCAGGTCAAGAGCCTGGACGAGGAAGGCCTCAAGGACTTCCGCAGCCGCTTCAACATTCCCCTCAGCGACAAGGGAGCGGCCAGCCTCAGTCTCTACCGGCCACCGGCCGACTCACCGGAGATGCTCTACCTCCAGGAGCGCCGCAAGGAGCTCGGGGGCTACCTGCCCCAGCGACAGGACGTGGCGCCCCCGCTCGAGATCCCGCCCCTCGACGCCTTTGCCGCGTTGTTGAAGGACTCCGGGAAACGGGAGTTCTCGACGACCATGGCGTTTGTTCGCGCACTCCAGTTCCTGGCACGGGACAAGAAGATCGGGAATCGGATCGTGCCGATCATCCCCGACGAGGCACGTACCTTTGGAATGGAGGGCATGTTCCGACAGCTGGGCATCTATTCCAGTTGTGGCCAGACCTATGTGCCCCAGGACAAGAGCCAGCTGGCGTTCTACCGCGAGGCCATCGACGGACAGATCCTGGAAGAGGGCATCAACGAGGCCGGCGCCATGTGCTCCTGGATCGCGGCGGGCACCAGCTACGCCAATTCTGGCGAGCAGATGATTCCCTTCTACGCCTTCTACTCGATGTTTGGATTCCAGCGCATCGGGGACCTGTGCTGGGCCGCAGGGGACATTCGGGCGCGGGGCTTCCTGATGGGCTGTACCGCCGGTCGGACCACCCTCAATGGCGAGGGTTTGCAGCACGAGGACGGCCAGAGCCACATGATGGCTGCCACAGTGCCGAACTGCCGCCCCTATGACCCGACCTTTGCCTACGAACTCGCAGTCATCGTGCACGACGGCCTGAAGCGAATGTACGTCGATCGCGAGGACGTCTACTACTACATCACCTGCATGAACGAGAATTACGCCCACCCGGCCTTGCCCGAGGACGCACAAGAGGGCATCTGCAAGGGGCTCTACCGCCTGGGCGAGAGCGCCATGAAGAAGCCGAAGCTGCGGGTGCAACTGCTCGGGTCGGGCACCATCCTTCGGGAGGCGATCGCCGCCGCCGAGATGCTCGAGGCCTATGGGGTCGCGGCCGACGTGTGGAGCACGACCAGCTTCACCCTGGTGGCCCGGGACGGCAAGCGCTGCGATCGGTGGAATCGACTCCACCCGGGTGAGGAACGGCAAGTCCCCTGGGTCAGCCGCTGCTTTGACGGCATCGAAGGGCCATTCATCGCGGCAACCGACTATGTCGCCGCCTTTGGGGAACAGATCCGACCCTGGGTCCCGGGCCGCTATGCCGTTCTCGGAACCGATGGCTATGGTCGGAGCGACGCCAGAGAGAGCCTGCGGCGCTTCTTCGAGGTGGACCGCCACGCCATCGTCATCGCCGCACTCTCGGCTCTGGAAGCCGATGGGAAGATCAACGCCTCTGTCGTGAAAAAGGCGATCACCAAGGCCGGGATCGATCCAGACCGCGCCGACCCTTCCACCCTCTGAGACGACAATGAGCCAATCCACACAGATTCTTGTGCCCAACCTGGGCGATTTCGCTGAAGTCGAGGTGATCGAGGTCCTGGTCGAGCCGGGTGAATCGGTGCACGCCGAGCAGAGCCTGATCACTCTGGAGACAGACAAGGCCGCGATGGAGGTTCCGTGTCCACTGGCAGGCGTGGTGTCGTCGCTGGCGCTGAAGGTTGGCGACAAGGTCTCGGCCGGGGACCTGGTGGCACTCATTGATGGCGAAGAGGCATCTGAGGACGCTGAGGAGCCCCCGGCACCCGTCGCAGAGCCTGCACCCGAAGAGCCCCCTCCAGCGGAACCGGTGGAGCCGGCACCCGTGGAGGTGCAAGAGGAAGCGCCAGTGGCCTCGCCAGAACCGAAGGCAGACGCCCTCTCTGCTGTTCTGGCATCTCCTTCCGTTCGGCGCCTTGCCCGGGAGCTCGGCGTGGACCTGGGCGATGTGAACGGCAGTGGTCGCCGAGGGCGTGTCATCAAGGACGACGTCAAGGCCCACGTCAAGCAACTGATGCAGAGCGGGGGTCCGTCTCAAGGCGCACTCCCCCAGGTTCCCGTGGTGGACTTCTCCCGCTTCGGCCCCGTCGAGGTGAAGCCCCTCACGCGAATCCAGAAGATTGCAGGCCCCCGGCTTCATGCCGCCTGGGTCAACATTCCCCATGTCACCCAGCATGACCAGGCGGACATCACGAATCTCGAGATCGTGCGCAAGGCGCTCAAGAGCGATGCAAAGCGGCATGGCGCCAAGCTCACGCCGCTCTCGTTCCTGATTCGGGCGGTGGCCCAGACTCTGGCAGAATTCCCCCGCTTCAACGCCTCGCTGGATCCGTCTGGCAAGAACATTGTCTACAAGGGTTACTGCCACATCGGCTTTGCCGTGGACACCCCGGGTGGTCTCGTGGTTCCGGTGATTCCGAACGCGGATCAAAAATCCCTCGTGGACATTGCCCTGGAGCTGGGAGAACTCGGTGAAAAGGCCCGATCGGGCAGCCTGACGTCGGCGAACCTGCAGGGCGGCTGTTTTACGATCTCCAGCCTTGGTTCACTCGGCGGGACTTCCTTTACGCCCGTGATCAACGCACCCGAGGTGGCCATCCTGGGGGTTGCCCGGGCCACGGTCCAGCCGGTCTGGGATGGCCAGGCCTTCCAGCCCCGCACCCTGCTGCCGCTCTCCCTGTCCTACGATCACCGCGTCATCGATGGCGCGGCTGCGGTGCGTTTTACCCGACACCTGGCCGGGGTGCTCGAGACGGTCAACGAACTGGTTCTCTAACGAACGCTCGCGTTCGGTTTCCGCCTGGGGTGAGGTCGAGTCCGCCCGTGTTCGCGGTGCCTGGGGCGTCACCTTGTCCAGGGCCCAGGGCAGTGGAATCGATGGGCCTTCCACGCTACCAGTACCCCCATGGTTCCTCTCTCCTCGCGAACCCTGGCTCTCCACGCCGCCGCCTGCAAGCGGAATGAGAGTGGGTACATCGATCCGGACTCGGGGCTGTTGGTCATGACCTCCTTCGGGCTGATGGCCCGTGGGTACTGCTGTGGCATCGGTTGTCGTCATTGCCCCTGGCCCCCACAGGCGCAGGAGCAGGCGGGAAGGCCGGCGAACACCCCGGCGTGGCCCTGGCCAGGCAACCGGTAGCGCCCGGTAGACGCCGGGAGAGATCAGGGGGAGAGCAGGACGTCCCGAAACCCCTCGGGGTCTTCCCAGGGGCCGAAATGGCCGGCTTCGAGCCAGGCCACGCTTCCTCCCGTCGAGCGCCGCAGCGAGTGCACCACTGGCGCGGGGTACCAGGGATCGGAGCGGCCCCATGCCAACCGCACCCGAGACGGGTCGAGAGAACGGGCCAGCCCCGGCGGCGGGCACATGGCCGCCGCGATTCGCCGCATACGGGACGGCCACTCCGCACCATGATCACCAAATGCCGCCAGCAGGGCCTCCCGGTGGGCCGGAAGCGCACCGCGGCGCAGGAAGTATCGACCGCCGTGTCGCTGGTAGAAGAGGCGTTGAAGACCAGGCCAGGCAGTCATCCGAACCATCTTCCAGTACCCCCCGAGCGCCGTGCCCGAGAGAACCACCCGCTGACCGGGTTGGGCCAGCATCGCCGCCAGAACCCCACCCAGGTCATGACCGACCAGCACATCAGCCCCCCTGGCGACAGGGGCCAGGGTCGCGGCCGTGGCCGCCAGCGTCCATTCTTTGGGTGTTCCCTCCGAGCCCAGCCCGGGGATCGAGGGCGCCTCGAGGTGCCAGCCACCGGGGAGAACCAGGCGCTCGAAGAGGCGCGGGGAGGTCGGCAGGCCATGCAAGGCGACGACACGCACCCCTCAATCCTCCAGCTCGACCACCTTCATCAAGGTCGTGCCCGCAGGGACTTCAGCACCATCATCGACACAGATCTCCACCACTTCTGACGGCGCACGAACCGAGAGGGACTCGAGCTGTTTCTCCCCTTCGACGATCGCCAGGAGCTGGCCCGTGGCCACCCGGTCACCCACTTTCGTTCGCAACTCGACCCAGCCCGCCAGGGTGCACCGGAGTTGAATCTGACCGTCACGCCCAGCGAGCATCAGCGCCTCCTGGCCATCTCTGTATCGTCTTCCGGCACTTCGAGACGACGATCCGCGGACCCTCGCACCAGCGGTCAGGTCAGGTCGGATGGATTATTCCCGGTGAATGAAGAATCGAGCCCTGCAGAGCACAGGAAGATCAATCCCCTTTCTGCCGAAACGCATTGTCGTCATCGTGGCCTGCAGTGTCTCGCTGGTCCTGCTGCCCTTTTTCGCGGTCTCGGCCCAGGAAGGCCCCCAGGTCCGGGCGCCGGTCGAAGTCGCTCCAACCCGGCCCGGTGACCAGGGGCCACGGCATCCCGCCATGGAGGGCCTGTTCGACCCCCGGCATGACCTGTGGAGTGTGGGCGCACTCCAGGAGACCTTCGAGGTGGCCCGAACAGAGCATCTGCCCTCCCGCTTCCTCGGGGAGGCGGCCGTGATGGTGAAGGCGGCCAGTGCCGCCTTGCCGACCCGGATCTGGTTCGCCAATGACTTCGACGTGACGGCCTACGACACCATCACCGTTGCGCCTCCTGTGAACGGTATCGGGCGGGGCCCCCTGGTCCTGGAGGACCTGCTCTACCAGGAGACAATCAGCCGTCTGAACCAGGTGAAGGGCTGGAAGGACAGGGTCTCCGCGGGAACGGACGGGCAGCTCCAGGTATTTCTCAACATTCGCGTTCGCTACTCGAACCTGGTCACCATGGGACAGGTGACGGAATGCCTGATGGTCGACGAAAGGGACCGCATCATGGCCCGCATCGCCGTACGGGGTCGCCACACAGACGTGGCGGTCCAGGGGAGTCCTCTGGTGGAAATCTCGAGAACGGTGGCCCTGCTCCAGATGGGCGACCTGGACTACTGGGATGCCACCAAGAAGATGCAGAAGGGCTCCGCCTCCAGCTTTCCTGGCGCCATGGCGCAGGTCGTCCATTCGGGACACAAGGGAAAGCTGCCCCGCTTCACCCACGGCCCTGCGGAGCCGCTACCGAGGGAACGGGCCTGGTACACCGGGCCGGCTGTCCCCACCGCGGGCCCGCGCATGCAGCAGCAGATCGAGGACACCCTGGCCCTCCTGGCCGATTCCAAGACCGATCTGCAGTTGCGTCGGGAGTCCGCGATAGCCCTGGGGTGGATGGGGGTGACGGAAGCCATTCCGATCCTGGCCGGCCTGGTCGAGGGTCGACTCGTGGCCCCCGACAAGCTGAGAGACGACGCCATCTGGGCTCTCGGAGAGATTCGGGATCCCGTCGCATTGCCCGTGGTGGAGGCCGCCACGGGAATCAGCAAGAAGCGAAAGAGCCAGGCGATCTTGAAGCTCACCGAGAAATAGCGAGACACCGAGTCCTGGGGAGAACAGTGCCCCTTCGCCAATCAGACCAGGCGCTCTGGCGGACACCCTGACCGAGTGACGTTCAGCCTCGGACCAACCGGGGACTTCCTCAAGGAGTCAGGAAGACCTCGGGTTCCAGGACCATCTCTGTCAGTCGTATGCCGTCCAGATCACCGCTCCAGAAGGCCCCGGGGGTCTCCACGGTGTCGTTGGCGAACCCCAGCGTCAGGTAGGCGTAGTCGGTCAGCAGCCGGCCCGCGTAGAAGGTCGTGGGGAGGGGTGTGCCGGCCCTGGCACCGTCCACGAATCCCTGGGCCACCCCGTCCTGCCAGGTCAGCGCAAAGTGGTGCCAGCCGTCGTCGTCGGGGGCCTCGATGTCCAGGATCTCCGAGGGGTTGCCCGAGGCCCCAGCGGTGTCGCCGACCAGCTTGACCTGGACGGTGCCGTCAGCATCCACACAGACGCGGGAGATGCCCGCGTAGTCGTTGGCATGACCGTTCCCCAGGAAGCAGCCGGCGCTGTCGGAGGTCGCTCGTCGGTACCAGGCCTCCAGGGTCCAGGCCCCGACGTCCAGGAAACCGGGGTCCGCCAGGTAGAGGCCGGTGCTCATACCGTCCCAGCCGGTGGTAAAGGCCAACCCCTCCGGTGGGTCGACGTCGCTGTAGTTCGGCGCAGCCAGGACCTGGTCGATGTTCCGTTCGCCGACAGAGTCCACCAGTACCTCCACGGGACCGGAGGTCGAGGCCTCCATGGCCCAGAGAGCCACCACGGGCAGGTCGGGTGGGTCGGCGTCGATGACCGCCAGTTGATCCCAGTCGTCGAGGGTCACGTCCACCAGCCAGCCATCGGAAGTCTCGGTCACCTGGCTGTCCTCGCAGTTGGTCAGGGCTCCGTTCAGGCCGAAGCACTTGGCCTGTGGCTGTCCCTCGCCGTTCCAGGCCCAGGTGCCGGAGACGGTGGTGACCGTCCGCTCCTGGCCGATGACCCAGCCGGGTCCAAGCTCTGTGGGCGTGATCGGGAACATGGCGTTGAGGGCATCCCAGCGGCCGGCGCCGGGGCCTTCTTCGGGGATCTCAGTGTTGTACCCGGCGTACAAGAGGCCATGGGCCAGCCGGGAGATCACGTCTCGCATCACGAACTCGGCAGCCTGGTCGTCGGCACCGTAGAGGGCAGGGACGTTGCCCAGTGCCATCGGAACCCCCAGGTGGCCGGTCCTGAATGCCGGGAAGTCCAGAGGGCGTCCGTCCGAATCCACCTCCAGGGGGTTGAAGCTTCCACCCGTCTCCATGAAGCGCAGGATGGGCTCCGCGTTCAACTCGGGGGTAAACGCGTAGCCGTTGGCCGCCACGGTGTGTCCCTGGTTGACGGCCTCCTGAAGCAGGGGAACCAGGGCCTCCGAGAGGGTCAGTCGATAATCCCTGCGGGTCTCGACCAGGCTCCCGTCGTCCGGATCCACCACGGCCGTGATCCCGTCGGACCCCGGCCCTTCCAGGAAGCCATTTGCCGGGCCCCCACCATCCAGGAAGAACCCGTTCGCCCCAACCTCTTCCAGGGTGAAGCGCACCTGGTCCTCCAGGTTCTCCAGGGCGCTGGTGCCCACCTCCGGGTAGGTCATCAGGGCGATCAGCGAGGCACCGCTCCGTTCGTAGAGTTCGTAGAACCCAAGTTCGTCTTCACCCAGGGGAACAGAGTCCAGTTCCCGCAGTTCCCAGGACTCCAGCAGTGCCTGCTGGGAGGAGGTCAGGGTCTTGGGGTAGCCGATCCAGCGCTCGGCCTGGGGAAGCAGGTCGATGAGTTCGGCTGACTGCTCCACGGTCAACTGGGTGAAGATGCCCTCCAGTTCCCCCAGGACCACGAGGTCCGGGTCCACGGCGTGGATGGCCGCCAGGGCCTCTGTGGCCTCCTCCAGGTAGTCGTCGCGCTGTTCGGCGATCGTACTGCCCTGGGCCATCCAGGCGTTGTCGTAGTCCAGGAAGGCCAGGGCGGCCCCCACCCCGATCTCCCGACGGTCCAGGTACGGCTCCAGGGCACCCCGGGTGTCCCAGTACTTTGCCGAGGGCCCGAACTCCCACGCCGGCACGGTCACCTGGGGTGCAAAGTCGATGCGGGCCCTGTTGATGAAATGCCAGTAGTCCCCGCCTTCCAGCGGGTAGAGCACCAGGGTCAGGGTGTGTTCACCTCCGGGAGGAAGGTGGAGACCGTCCAGGCCGACCTCGATGTCCTGGCCGGTCAACTGGGCCTCGAAACGGACCCACGAGGCCGCGTCCCCGGCCACGGTTCCCAGCTGGCTCCCGGGGAGGGTGAGCAGGGTCGAGGGGTTCGTGGAGCCTCCCTCGACGGACCTCTGCCAGCTTCCTGCGATTCTGACGGACTCGGGTGCCTCGGGTGGGTGGATTCGGTGCCGGATGACCAGGCCGAGGTCCTGCTCCGAGGTCGACTGGAGAGTGTCCTGGAGGAGGATCCGGTCCGCCTCCAGGACCAGGCTGCGGGTCGAGGTCCAGCCGGACCCGGTCTGGCCGGGGGCTCGCCAGTCCACGCCGGGGTCCGGATCCGAAAAGGTGGTGGTGACCGTGTAGGTGTGGCCGCTCACGGTGATGAGCAGGCTTCCGTCAGCCTCCAGGCCAGCCTCGTAGGTCCTCGGCTCTGAGGCCGTGTCCGCCGTGTCCGCCGTGTCTGTCGTATCCAGGGGCGGGCTGGAGTCGGTGGTGGACGACGACGTGGAGTCCTGGACAGGGCTCTCGGTGGAGGACGAGGCGCCGGTGCAGGCCAGCCAGCCGATCACGGTCCAGTGAAACAACATCGCTCAGGCCTTGCTTCCGGGCCATCCACTGCCGCAGGCGAGGTCGTGGGAGGGCCAACAGCGGGGGAGCACGGGACATCCCCGAATCGTCCGATCCGAGGGTGTGGCGAGGTCTGAGGACGTGGACATGGGTCTTCCAGCATCCCCCATCGTCGGGCAGAGAGCCATCGGGACCCCCTGGAATGGTGGGGTGGTCTTTACTCTACCTGGGCGCCCATGCGGCGTCTGCTGGAGTGGTGTCTCGGAGCCAGACAGGGGTAGTGCAAGCTTGGGGGGCTGGGCAAGCTTGGGGGGCTGGGGTAGGATCGGGGCTGGAGTTGACCATGCGAGCTGTGCTCTCCCTTGCTCTGTTGTCCCTCGGCCAGGTGGCCTGTGGCGGGGACATCACCACCGGAGACTCCGGAGTCACCGACGTGGATGCTGACACGGACACGGACACGGACACGGACACGGACACCGACGCCGACACCGACACCGACACCGATACCCTTTCGCCGAACTCGTGGACCTTTCCCATCTGTGGTGCGCCGAACGAGGTCGTGCCCGGCTACGTGCCTCATGGCGACCCGCTGGCCAACGGGACCGCAGTGATGCAGATCGTCGACGGCCGGTTGACGATCTCCATCGACCTGGGCGAACAGCGGTACGACGCCCACCACGCGCATCTCTACTCGACCACCAGTGGCTACACCTTCACCGACATCGGGGCGTCGACGGTGTGCTGGGCCTGGGACAACCTCACCGAGAACGACCCGGAGACTGCGCCCTACAACGAAAAGGCCCTTGGTGTCGTGGATTGGCCCTACAAGGGGAGCTACTCCTGGCAGTGGTACATGAGCTACCTCTACGGGATCGAAGAGAGCGGCGGCGGGGAGTGGTACGTGATGGTCCACATGTTGGGCGGTCACTTTGCGGTCGACGCGGATGGCCACCTTGTCGAGTGGGACCCGGAGGTGCACGAGATCCTGGGGGACGAGGACGTCGCAGGCAACTTTGGCGCCGAGAACGACGTGAGGATCAACTGCAACGCCCGCCACGGCCGGACCCTTGGCGACCGGGACATGCTGACGGGGAACGTCTGCGCTTCGGACCTTGGTGCCTTCAACGAGGTGGAGGACTATTTCCTGGATCAGAACGGCGTCGCCTGGCTGGACAACGACGGCAACCTGACCGGGGATGCCATCGATCATGGCTACGACCTGACGAAGGAGTACCTCTTCTTCAGCTTCTCCGACGAAGGTGTCGCCTCGCAGTATGGGGGACCAGAGGGCGGCGCCGGTGGCTTCATCAATGGGCAGGACGGTGAGCGCTGCGACAACTGGCCCCCGTCTGGGTGGGGGGAACCCCACGCGCACTGAGCGGGCTGCACAGGGGTCGGGAGGCGTTGTAGACCCCATCTCGAGTCGGATATCCGCCTGGTGTAGGCTCTGTGCATGGACAATACCCCCCTGCTTGTTGCGGTCCTGGCCATCTGGGAGATCTTCTGGACCGGGAGCGCTTGCTGGTATGCGGCGAGAAAGGGCGAGAAGGCATGGTTTGTCTTCTTCATGGTGATCACCCTGGCTGGCATCCCTGAGATTCTCTACGTCGTTCAACAGAGAAAACAGTCTGGTCAACCCGACTGATTGAAAAGGGATCGGAGCACTCTCCTTCGCCAGCCCATTGAACGGCTCGGAGGTCAGCTCGGATCCAGGCGGAGAGAGGTTGGCGTGCCTGGCGTAAAGGCTTTGAATTTCCTATGCTCCACCAATGGCTTCAGCTCTGGCGCGGCCTACCTGTATTATGGCAGTGCCTCCGGAATCGTTCCCCGCAGCGAGGTCAAGCTCCTGCCTTCGGATGGCGATGTGGGCGACTCCTATGGCACCGGGCTCTCGACCGCGGGTGACCTGGATGGCGATGGCTACGACGAGATCCTGGTGGGAGCTTGGGCCGATGATGACATCGGTGCCGACAGCGGGGCGATCTACCTCTACCAGGGCACCTGTCGGGATCAAGACGAGGACGGCCTCTGTGGTGAGGCGGACTGTGATGATGGTGATGCTGCGGTGGCTGGCCCCGCCACCTGGTACCCCGACAGTGATGGCGACGGGCATGGCTCCAGCGCTGACTCCATCGTGGCCTGCGACCAGCCCTCGGACACCGTGTCCACGCCCACCGACTGCGACGACACGGATCCCTTCACCCATGTGGGGGCCGAGGAGCGCTGTGACGAGGAAGACAATGACTGCGATGGCAGCACCGATGAGGAGGCCATCGATCCCAGCATCTTCTATGCCGATGCAGACGGGGATGGCTACGGCGATCCCGACAGCAGCACCAGCGCCTGCACGGCCCCCAGCGGCTATGCGAGCCCGTCCAGCCAGCCGGACTGTGACGACACCGAGATCGGGGTGTTTCCCGGGGCGGTGGAGATCGCAGGAGATGGCATCGACCAGGACTGTGACGGGGTGGATTCCGCCGAAGATCCCAGCCAGGAGACCAGCGGCAAGGACGAGGGCTGCGCCTGCGCCAGCGGTGGTCGTCCCCTGGGGCTGTGGGGATCGTTGCTGGTGGGGCTCGCCGGGTGGCGCAGGCGTCGAGAGACATCCGGGCCTGCTGGACTGTGAGGTCTCGAGGAGTCGGGCTGGTATCAGCATTCATGCACCAATGCCCATGGACGACACTGTGACCGCTCGATCCACATCCGAAATCAGCGAGTGGTCATTCGCGAGCGGGCGTTGCGCGTGCTTTGATTGGGCGGTCCAGATGCGAATGACGATGGGCTGGTGGCGGCGAGTGCTCGCGCGGGCGAGAAGTGGGGCGGGAGCGAAGATCCAATCTGATGCTGCTCTATGATGCTTTCGAGGATGGGGAGTGGGGGTTCGGCAACAGCATGGTCAGGAGCATCATGAAATCAGTACAATCTCATCGGTTCGCGTCAGGGCTCACCATTGTTACGCTCGCATTATCGAGCGCAGCCTGTGGCCAGCAAGATAAGTCGAACACCGATACCAGTACCGCTACGGCGACGAGTACCACCACCCAGACGAGTACAACCACCGATACGGCGACGAGTACCACCGAGACCAGTACCGCCACCGAGACGAGTACCACCACCGAGACCCAAACAGAAACATTCATCACGCTAAGCGAGGTATCCGCCAACGCGGATGGTCTGATGGAAGTCGAGATATCGGTGGAGGAACATGAGGCCATTCCCCTCCCCTGAACCCCATGTCTTGGCACCGGACCCGACTACTAGCGGCGCTTGCTCTCCCCACCAGCCTGTGTACTTTTCAATAGGCAACAAGGACCTCATGATTGAATGGAGCCTCAATGCTGCAACTGGGCGCAAATCCCATTGGGTGAGGATGCACATTCGCAGTGAGATTTTTCCTCTCACAGTGCGCTTTGATGTTTGTTGGGTGTGAAGGTCGCCCGACAGTGGACGAGGCCGATTACGCGCGAAAGGTCCTCGAACCCATCGACCTGCAGGCAGAAGGCTACTGGCCGCTCCTCGAGAACATCGAGAAAATCGACAGCTACGCCGAAGTCATGAACTCGTTCCAGCCGACAGACACAATGTGGCAAGAGCAGTGCACCGCGATGAAGAAGGACTTGGAAAGGAGGAGAGCACCTGTCCTCAGGCCAATCAGATCCGAACGTGTAGAAGCCAGTCAGTTGGCCATGCTTTCTCCGCCAATTCTGTATCTGGACCTACACCCACATAGTGAACTTGGCGGAATGCCAGGTTGAGCTCCTGTCGTCGTATGAGTACGTCACGTCCGAATTTGTAGCTGATGTGATCGCAGAGGTGGAAGCTGCCGCAGCGGGGAAGCTCGATATGATGACAGCGCGTTTGTCAGAGGGAGATCGGGAGCCCACATTGAACCGCCGGAGGCCGCTGCGACAGCGCAAACGGTCGTACCTTGGCGTCGTCTTTGACTTCAACTCGGTCGTCGACAAAAACGAGCACCTGGGACACGGCATGGCAGGCATCGTCGAGCCCGATGGAGAGTGGCTGGCGGTCCGTCCATGATTTCCTACGCCCTGACGCCAACCAGGTCAGGCCCGGAGTCCTGACGCAACCGGGGCCGTCAAGCCTATTGTCCGAGCCGTGCTTCCAGCGCTGCGAGCCGGGCGCGAAATGCATCGAGATCTTCTCCTGCCTCTGATGGCTCGGGTGGAGGCGGCTTGGCAGGGGGCGCATCAGGAGCAGGTGGCGAGCTCGGCGTCGCAGCGGGTGGCGGTGTGGCATTGGGGTACAGTGTGTGGAACTGCGCCTCCATGCGACTGATCTGTGCATCGATCATGTCGAGCCCCACGGCAAGCTGCTGACGAAACATGGCATGCATCGGGTTGTGTGCACCGAGTCGAATCATACGATGCAGCAGCCCGACCGGCATCAGCTCGAGTGCACCTTGTGTCTCCAGGATGATCTGCATCAGGATGAGCCGGGTGAGGTCGCCGCCGCTCTGTGCATCGATGATCTTCACCATCTCGCCGCTTCGGATGAGCTCGGCGAGGCTCTCTAAATTGACGTAGGACGATGAGGAGGTGTCGTAAAGTCGCCGGTTTGTGTACTTCTTGATGATGCGCATGGATACAGATGTAGCGCATTTTTCCACCGAGCACAGGCGGCCTCTGAACAATGGCACGCCAGGCCCTGGAAAGCTCCAGCCTCCGTGGTTCGGCACTTGCCCGTAGATGCTGTGCCACTTCTACGGGTATGCTGCGCTGCGGCACTGGCCGGCTCTGAGACCCCATGCAGGTAAAAGAAGCGGCCCGTTGTCCAGATAACGGCGACCCCGAACCGATCACTGCACCCGGGCTGGTTTCTTTATCCAGCCGTTCTGAACGTGATTGCCGCCGATCTGGTGAGCCGCCGCACAATCTGGATTGCTGCGTTGCGCAATAAAATGTTGCCGCACCGCAGCATGGCCGACTATATAGAGAAGACAGTCGCAGAGACCCCACTCTGACGAAGCACACACCAATCCAAACAGGATGACCTCATGGACAACACCCTCCACTCCGAAATCCGCCGACAGGCTGGCGCACTGAACGATCTCAACCACGAGCTACTGACCAACCAGCTACAGCAGGGCATCAAGCTACAGCAGCAGCTTCAGGTCCAGAACGAGGCCATCGCGAAGTTCACTGCGGGCTCCGCCAAGACGGGCATGGACAGCATGTTGGCCGCCCAGAGTGCCATGCTCGATGCCATGCTGCCTGCCCCGAAGGCTGGCTGAGGTCTACGCCCAGTGAGGAGCCGTGATCATGTCTGAACAACAGACGGGACACACCCACCACAACCCGTTCGGCGCCGAGATGTACCACATCTGGGAACAGAGCATGGGCTGCTGGTGGGATCAGGCCCTCGAGTCGAACACTTTTTTCGAGAACCAGGGCGACAACCTGGCCAGCCAGACCCGTGCGTGCATGCGCTGTACGAGCGCTCAGTCGATGAGTCCCTCACCCGGATGCACCCGCCCACTCGAACCGAGCTCACCCGCCTGGCCAGGATTGCCACCCTCTTCGACGAACGCATCCTGGAGCAGGAAGAGCTCCTCGGCGACATGCGCGACAGCATGGCCGCTCTCGAAAATGATGCCCGCCAGGCTCGCATCGTTGCTGCTAAAGCCCGGCTCGAAGCGCGGTACTCTCTCGCCGCCCTCATGGCCCGACTCGCACAGCTCAAGAGCAGGCTCGGATCCCCGGCGGTGCGTTCAGAGTGACCTGTGCAGACCCCATGATCCCGGAGCTCTCCGAGCCCCACGAGCTCCTGCGCAGGCAGCTCGCAGACATGGTCGGGATGCGGCAATTCGACCAGGAGCGCAGCGGTATATGGCTGCACCCGCACCCGCCGATCGGGCCCCCCCCCCATGCGGACGTCCATCGCCAGGACAAGCTGTCGGTGCGCGACTCCCCGCCTCGAACCGAGACCAGGGAGACCGACTGATGGGTGGCAGCCAGGTCGTTGGCGGCGAGCGGGTGGACCTGAGTCGGATCCGCTGCCCGGCGCAGTGCTGCGCTGCAGCACGTGAATTGATCGCACCCAGAGCATCGTTGCTAGCGCTCGCCAACTTCGGGAGCAGCACCGATGTGTGCATCAGGCTCCTCGATATTGGCCACATCGGCGTGGTCGTCGGTAGCTTCGGACCACGGTTTGTCGGCCTCTGCAAACCTGACCAGACCCTTTCCTGACAATTCTTGGGGATCACAAAAGGCAGCGCCACACCAGTTGGTGGATTCTGCTACCCATCCCCTGCGCGAAACATTGGAGATTCGATGGAACTCGTGAGCACCCGTGTCCTGGTGACAGGAGGAGCCCGCGGAATGGGCCGACACTTCACCCAGCGGCTTCGAGAGGCTGGCGCGGCCGTGGCCTTCTGCGACCTCGATCCTGGAGCTGTGGCCGCAACGTCGGCAGAGCTCGACGTGCCCGGGATCGTCGCCGACGTGTCCAGCGAGGATGACGTCTCTCGCATGTTCGACGAGGCCACCGCAGTCTTGGGCGGAGCGCCGAACGGCCTTATCGCCAACGCCGGAATCACCCGCGACGGCCTGCTCCTGAAGCGGGATCGCCAGACTGGGGAGGTGAGAGTGCTGTCCAAGGAGCGCTGGGACGCGGTGATCGCAGTGAACCTCACCGGTCCGTTCTTGTGCATGAGAGAGTTCGCCCAGCGGGCTGTCGAGGCAGAGGTCGGCCCGGCGGTCGCGGTGCATATGAGCAGTATCAGCCGTGCCGGAAACGTTGGACAGTCGAACTACAGTGCCGCAAAGGCCGGCTTGGCTGCAGATATCCGTGTCTGGGCTCGGGAGCTGGCACGCTACGATGTGCGCGTTGGAGCCATCGCGCCGGGGTTCGTGGATACGCCGATGGTCGCCGATGTCCCCGAAGCGGTACTCAGCAGGATCCTGCAGCAGGTGCCCCTCAGGCGCCTGCTCTCCCCCGAGAGCATCTGGAAGGCGGTGCGCTTCATCTTCGAGTGCGACGATTTCACGGGACGGGTCGTCGAAGTCGACGGCGGGCTGGTGATCTGATGTGGATGTGGGGATTATTCGCGATCTATGCAGCAGCTACCGCCGCCCTCGCCGTCATCAGCTCCCGGAGCACAACCTCGGCCAGGGCGTTCGCTATCGGCTCTGGGAAGATGTCTCCGAGGATCGCCGGGCTGGCCCTGGGCGCTTGCCTCGCGTCTTCGGCGACCTTCGTGATCATCCCGGGCTTCGTGTACGCCGACGGGATGCCGGCGCTGATTGGGTTCACCCTGCCGCTGATCGCCGGGCTCGGGGTCGGTCTGTTCGCGCTGGCCTTTCGCTTTCAGGCCTCGGGGCAGGAGCTCGGTGCGCTGACGATCCCACACTGGCTGGGTGAGCGATAT